>JAESUH010000216.1 GCA_016763155.1 Rhizobiaceae bacterium | reverse complement strand
TAACTGAATTTTTCGCTGTTTCACCGGCTGCATTGAGCGGCAAATCAAGTGGCGATCCAGCCAGATGCTTTTTGCTCAATGGTGCGCCCACAGGTAATTTGGCAAGGTTCAACCGGTAGGCACCTGCTTTACTCACATAAAACTGATATTGGCCGTCGCGCCCATCCTTAACAATCGTGATATTGTTGCTTTTGCCGATCCCGGTTTGGGTGCCTGATGTTGTCAGGTTTTGGATAGAAATCTGGCCACCCATAAGAATGCGCCCGTCGTCTTCGCAATATAGATTTCCCGTCGGGCTGTAATCATCAATATCGGGGATGCCATCTCCATCACTATCGTCAACATCCGATTCTGCATCATTGCCAGCGCCATCCAGATCACTGTCGAAAATCAGTATCGACGCAGGGTTGTTGTCAGTTGCATCATCCGGAGTTTCAACCGGATCATCAGATGCCACCGGCACCTTGATAAGGGTTGACGTAACATAGGCCGTATTCACCGATAGAAACGGTTCACCCACCGTATCAATACGAACACGAATTCGCACCTTGCCGGTTTTTCCCGGCACCAATTGCACATCTCGGGCAAACAATTGAACATCGCCAACTCCGTCATATTTTGCGTTCAAAACACCAGGGCCGGAAAAATTCTGCATACCCATCAACGAGGTGGATATCAAACGCCCAGTGCTTACCACCGCCGCCTGCAAATCATCTGTGAGCTGGATGTTTGACTGGGTCACAGTGCCTGAATTCTCGACCGTAATATCGTAGTAAAATTCATAAATATTAGGAAAAACCAATATGGGCGCCGTTGCTGATTTGAGAAGAACCAACTCATCAATCTGATCGATCAGGACAGATGTTTTATTGTCATCTGCTCCATCATCCTCTTTCACATCAACAACACCGTCTGCTCCATTGGCTGAAGTTGAGGCAGATGTATCGATCGATTTTTTGAAGAGATCGAGTTGGGTAATTACATAATTTGCCGAACATGCCGCACTTGCCTTGGGCAACAGCGTATCGATATCTCCGCCTTTATCTTTGTCATCAATACAAATAATGGCGGAAATCCCGGGCAGTTTTTCAACCAGTTTGAGATTATGAAGCGTGGTGTTTCCATTGTTTGTAAAAGTGAAGGTATAAACCACCTTCTCACCCAAATCTCCAAATCCGTCACCATCTCTGTCAATCAGCTTCCCTTTTGCTTCCATCTTAAAAGAAGGACGCGCTGGCTCTAAATTGACACGTTGAAGAGCGCTATTTGAAACAATAGGTGCGCCTTGATAATTGCCTGTTGCAGTGGCCTCGCTAACAATCTCTGCCCGGCCAAATGCCGCCTGTAAAAGCAGTAGCAACAGCGCAAGCGGCAGCAAGGTCCTTGCATTTACCAGTATTTTTGTACGCAAACACGTCATTTCAGTTTCAGCAAATCATTACTGGGCGTCGATTTCGGCCTGGGTAACCGTATGAAGATAGGTAAAACTTGCGATCGCGCCTGCTTCGAGTTGATCAATGACGCCGTTATTTTCTGCACCTATATCAGATGCTCGAAGCACGCCTTCCGTAACAATGGCCTCACCCGCAGGAGCAGTATCCAGCAACACACCTGAATGCGTGGCTTTAATGCCCACATTTTTTAACGCCACATTACCGGTATTAGTGACCGTATATGTGTAGGTGATGGTCTCATCCATTTGAGCAAGGGAGTCCGCAACAATTTCATCATTCAAAACCGCGGTCTTTTCAATGATAAGAGATGGCGTGGCCTCGATGGTAGTCAGCGCAGTGCTACCATCTTTATCCTTATGCTCAGCGGAGCTGGCCGTAGCAAGATGGTGTACACCATCGCCAATCCCGGCTGCTCTATATATATCGAGCAAAGACAGCGTGTAGGATGCGGTAAATGCCACACTTGCACCCGGTGGCAGCGTTGTAGAACTTCCTGCACTGACTGAGATATTTCCCAAGCTGCCGGTTCCGGTATTGCCATCAAATGTTGGAATTTTGCCGACCGGCAGGATGTTTGTCAGGGTCTGATTTCCCTTATTTGAAATCACATAATGATAAGTAATCACATCCCCCGCACCCGCTCCTCTAACGGGTGGTGTGATAATCGTATTTGAAATTATCAGATCAGGGGCCAAACCAACTAAGGGCACATTTGAAGTTACCTGCGGAGAATTTGTGTTATCTGCACCATTGGCTCCAGTGGCAATGGCAGAATTGGTAATATCAGCCAAAGCAACTGGCCCCATGCCCACAGTTAACAATATAGCAAAACCCCCTGACGCTGAGAAAACAGAAAATCGCTCTATATTTCGCAAGCCATTCCTTTGGTGAACTGTCATTTTATTTCTCGCTCCCTTACCGCTGGTATTTGTTACCAGTCAATTCTAAACTCGCCTGCAAGTTGTTGCATGACTGGAAAAATTGGGCAAATCACATGGATGATCTTGAAGGCATTTTGGTTGTTTCACTCGAACAGGCGGTCGCTGCCCCCTATGCCTCCAGCCGGTTGGCGGATGCAGGCGCACGCGTAATCAAAATTGAACGCAATGAGGGCGATTTCGCCCGCCGTTACGATAATCTGGTGAATGGCGAAAGCGCTTACTTCGTTTGGCTCAATCGGGGCAAACAATCCCTCCGCCTCAATGTCAAAGATAAAGAGGATGCAGCCTTGCTCGGCAAAATCATTGCTGAAGCAGATATCTTCATCCAAAATTTAGCCCCGGGAGCAGTCTCTCGATTAGGTTTTGATCCAGCAGAATTACGAAAGAAGTTCCCGCGCCTGATCATCTGCAACATATCAGGATATGGCGAAAGCGGCCCCTATGCGGACCAGAAAGCCTATGACTTGCTGGTCCAGTGTGAAGCAGGACTTTCAGAAATCACGGGAACAAAAGAAGGCCCCGCCAGAACCGGCGTTTCCGTTTGCGATATAGCGGCCGGAATGACCGCATTTCAAGCGATCTTGCAGGCGCTCTATGCTCGAGAAAAAACAGGCCAGGGACGCAATATCGAAGTATCCCTCTTCCACGCATTATCCGATTGGATGAACGTACCATTCCTGCAATACATGTATGGTGGCAAAGTCCCCGCACGCACAGGGCTTAACCACCCAACCATCGCCCCCTATGGCGCCTATAAATGTGCTGATGGCAGCAGTCTGGTTTTCTCAATCCAGAACGAGCGTGAATGGGCAAACCTTTGTTCCGATATTCTGGATGAACCCCTGCTTGCCGAGCGTGAAGAGTTCAATACCAATATCAACAGGGTAGAAAACCGTGTTGCGCTGGACGAGATCATCAACTGGGTTTTCAGCAAAACCGACCGTGATCCACTGATCGAAAAAATGGAAAAGGCTGGTATTGCCTATGGCCGTTTATCAACGCTGGAAGATTTGAAAAATCATCCACAAAACCGTTATCTGGAGGTGATAACCCCCAATGGCCCGGTAACAATGCTTGACGCTGGATGGCGCTCAAACGATGTACCGAAACGCAAACCAGCTCGCGTGCCCGCCATCGGCGAACACGACAAGATCATCCGCAAGGAATTTCTATAATCTAGCGATTACTGCGTTTTCCCTCAACCAGATCAAGCACCGATCTGGCGGTTTCCAGAATATTCGATCCCGGCCCAAAGACTGCCGAAACACCATTTTCCAGTAGGAAATCATAATCCTGACGTGGAATAACCCCGCCACAAACCACAATCACATCTTCACCGCCACGCTCTTTCAGCGCCTCAACCAATTGCGGTATCAGCGTCATATGTCCAGCCGCTAGCGACGACACGCCAACAATATGCGCTTTGGCATCTATTACTGCATCAGCAGCTTCTTGAGGCGTTTGAAACAGTGCGCCCGGCACCACATCAAACCCGATATCACCAAAAGAAGAGGCAATCACCTTCGCGCCACGATCATGTCCATCCTGCCCCATTTTGGCAATCAGAATGCGTGGGCGTTCTCCCAGACCATCCGACACATCGTTTAGCCGTTGCACAAGGGTGGCAAACTCCGGATCATCGGCATATTCCTCGGCGTAAATATCTTTTACAACGACTGGAACGGCTTCAAAACGCCCCCAAGCTTCTTCCATCGCTGAAGAGATTTCTCCCACAGTTGCCCGCTCCCGGGCAGCTTCCACAGCCGTTTCAAGAATATTACCCTCACCAGAAACTGCGACTTGTTTCAGTGCCGCTAGTGCAGATTGGCAACGGTTTTCATCCCGACCTTTACGAATGGATGCCAGCCGCCTGAGTTGTCCATCACGCACGGCTTTGATATCCACATTGCGAAATTCAATTTCGTCTTCGCTCTCAAGGCGATATTTATTCACTCCGACAATAATGGTATCGCCCTTATCTATTGCAGCCTGTTTTCTTGTGGCAGCTTCTTCAATCCGGCGTTTGGGTAACCCGTCCTCAACCGCTTTTGTCATCCCGCCAAGCGTTTCAACTTCTTCAATCAGTTTCCAAGCTTCAGTTGCAAGTTGGTCAGTCAGGCTTTCGATATAATAAGACCCGGCCAGCGGATCGATCACATCGGTCACACCGGTTTCATGCTGTAAAATAAGCTGGGTATTTCTGGCAATACGAGCTGAAAATTCAGTAGGAAGCGCAATCGCTTCGTCAAAGGAATTTGTATGCAGCGATTGGGTCCCGCCCAATACCGCAGACATCGCTTCAAAGGCGGTACGCACGACATTATTATATGGGTCCTGCTCTTGCAGAGACACACCAGAAGTCTGGCAATGGGTTCGCAGCATCAGGCTTTGGGATTTTTGCGGGTCAAATTCTTTCATAATGCGCGACCACAAAAGCCTTGCGGCTCGTAGCTTTGCAATCTCCGCAAAAAAGTCCATGCCGATGCCAAAGAAGAATGAAAGCCTGCCAGCGAACTGGTCCACATCCATGCCCCCGGCAATAGCGGCACGCACATATTCGCGCCCATCGGCCAGCGTATAGGCAAGCTCCTGAACCAGCGTCGCGCCAGCCTCTTGCATGTGATAGCCAGAGATCGAGATGGAATTGTATTTTGGCATTTCAGCCGAGGTATATTTGATAATATCCGATATAATCCGCATCGATGGTTTCGGCGGATAGATATAAGTATTGCGCACCATGAACTCTTTCAAAATATCATTTTGAATAGTGCCCGATAATGCACTTCGCGCCACACCTTGTTCTTCACCAGCAACAATGAAGCAGGCAAGAATGGGCACAACGGCTCCATTCATAGTCATGGAAACCGACATCTTATCGAGTGGAATTCCGTCAAACAGAATTTTCATATCCTCGACGCTATCTATCGCAACCCCGGCCTTACCGACATCTCCCTCAACCCGAGGATGGTCGCTGTCATAACCGCGGTGGGTAGCCAGATCAAAAGCGACGGAAAGTCCCTTTTGTCCAGCCTCAAGGTTTTTTCGATAAAAAGCATTGCTGTCTTCAGCAGTCGAGAAACCGGCATATTGGCGAATGGTCCAGGGACGGCCCGCATACATGGTAGCGCGCGGCCCACGCACAAAAGGTGCATAACCAGGCATGGTGCCAAGATGGTCAACGCCCTCAAGATCATCCGGCGTATAAAACGGCTTGGTGCTCAATCCGCCGCCGCTGGTTTTATCAAGGTCTGAAAGCGGCCTGCCACGCAGTTCCTTTTCAGCCAGTTTCTGCCAGTCGCTTCTGTCCGGTTTATTGCCCATCGTCTATTCAAACTCCATGATAATCTCGTCCACTGCCAAACTATCGTCCGCAGCCACGCAAATTTTGCTAACTATTGATTTCTTTTCAGCCCGCAAAATATTTTCCATCTTCATCGCCGAAATAACTGCCAGCGCTTGGCCTTCCTGAACTTCTTCCCCTTCAGAAACGGCGATCGAAACCACAAGGCCCGGCATCGGGCAAAGCAGCAATTTCGAAGTATCCGGTGCGATCTTTTCAATCATGTGAACGGATAAATCTGCCTGCCTCTGGCTAAGAACTTTGACCTCCAGATCGGCACCGCGATAACGCACCCGAAAACCGGTTGGGTTTCGCTCAACCTTTAACGCGATTTCCTGTCCATCAATGGTTAGTTTTGCAAGGCTCTGGCCCGGACGCCAATTGGTCGTCACATCCAGTTTTTGTTCACCACCATTCAAGGTAACAACGGCACCTTCATCACGAATATCCAGATTTAGCGGAATATCATTATCACCAATTTTGATAACCCAATCTTCGACCACCACACGCCTGTGATTGGCAATGGTACCCGTGATACGGGTGCGACGAAGTTGGGCAATCATGTTAAGCACGGCACATGCAGCAGCAATTTTTTGACTGTCGTTTTGGCCCAGCTCAACCCCTTTAAAACCGTCTGGATATTCTTCTTCAATAAAGGCTGTAGAAATGTTCCCGCTACGAAAACGCTCATGGTCCATTACAGCAGAAAGGAACGGTAAATTGTGGCCGATCCCTTCCACTTCAAATGCCCCAAGCGCATCAGACATCGCATCAATTGCGGTTGATCTATCCTTACCCCAGGTACAAAGCTTGGCGATCATCGGATCATAATACATCGAGATTTCGCCGCCCTCAAAAACTCCGGTATCATTGCGCACAATGGTTCCATTGCTTGATGTTTCCTCGGCTGGCGGCTGGTATTTTACCAACCGGCCAATCGATGGAAGGAAATTACGATATGGGTCTTCAGCATAAAGCCGGGATTCAATCGCCCAGCCATTTAGCTTCACATCTTCCTGTTTGATCGAAAGCACTTCACCATAAGCAACCCGGATCATCTGCTCCACCAGATCAATGCCGGTAATCAGCTCCGTCACCGGATGCTCCACTTGCAGGCGGGTGTTCATCTCCAGAAAATAGAAATTCTTCTCACCATCAACGATGAATTCCACCGTACCAGCAGAACAATAATCCACAGCCTTGGCCAGAGCCACAGCTTCCTCGCCCATGGATTTGCGTGTCGCTTCATCCAGGAAAGGTGATGGCGCTTCCTCAATTACTTTTTGATTGCGGCGCTGGATGGAACATTCCCGTTCACCCAGATAAATACAATTTCCGTGGCTATCCCCCAGTACCTGAATTTCAATATGGCGCGGTTGGGTTATAAATTTTTCAATGAATATGCGATCATCCCCAAAGGAACTTGCGGCCTCATTTTTTGATGATTGAAACCCTTCACGGGCCTCATCATCATTCCATGCAATCCGCATACCTTTACCGCCGCCGCCAGCGGAGGCTTTGATCATAACCGGATAGCCAATTTCGTTAGAAATTTTGACGGCTTCTTCTGCATCCTCGATCAGACCCATATGGCCCGGGACAATTGTAACACCTGATTCCGCAGCCAGTTTCTTGGAGGTAATTTTATCCCCCATCGCCTCAATTGCGCCTACTGGCGGTCCAATAAATGCCACGCCCGCAGCCGCTAGCGCTTTAGCAAATTTTGGATTTTCAGACAAAAAACCATAGCCCGGATGCACCGCTTCCGCGCCAGATTTCTTGATCGCATCCATGATCTTATCGATCACAATATAAGATTCAGATGCCGCCGGTGGCCCGATATGAATGGCCTCATCCGCCATCTTCACATGAAGCGCATTTCGGTCTGCATCGGAATATACCGCTACCGTAACGATCCCCATGCGCTTGGCAGTTTTAATAATCCGACAAGCAATTTCGCCTCGGTTAGCAATTAGTATTTTACGAAACATATCTCTTCCTCAAACTTCGAACACATCTTCTAATGCATCGGGAAAATTCTTGCGCGCCATACTTTCATTAATGCAAAGCAACGCCTCATAATTTGCCGGATCAAACGGATCCTCCGCCGGCACAACTTCTTTACCAAATAACCAACTCAAGCGGCCCGCATCCAGATTGCCTCTCTCAAATGGCTCCGTCCCGAAATAATGCCAAAGCGCATGCAAAAAAGCGGCATCGGCCTTGCGGTCTTTAGGTGCCCGGTCCGCATGACGAACCCGCTCGCGCAAAGCAGTCACCCCGCGCGGATTGGCGCGGCGAAGCGTAAATTGAAACCCTGTTCCAGTCAGCCCGGACGGGAATTTTCTGTGTTTGAGCATGTAGGGAAGTGCCATATCAATTCAGCCATTCTTCATAGAGGATTAGAGAGTCATTGTAGATGCGATCACGACCACCACGACGTAGCCAATTATCGAACACATGACAAAATTTCATAAAATTAAATCTTAAAACTTCGCGGGCAACCATTTCATCCAGCAGACCAAGTTTGTGTTCTGAGGCCATCTGCCCCCACATATTTGCAACCATAACCAGATCATCTACATATTCTTCTTTTATCGGATCATTGACCCGGTAATTCGCATCACTGGATTGTTCCAGTACAACTTTGTCAAAAATCTCTGCACCGATTTTCAACTGAGGGTACACCTTCTGCAATCTCATTCTGGCAACGTGAAACCGAGTGGTTCTATATGGACTATGGGCAAAGGTCCGATCAATTTTTCTTGCTATTGCATCTTCTTCCATCTGCATTCTGGATTGAAGAACCGACCGTGCGGAGGAACGAGCAGCAAGCCAGGCGGCAGTCGCAGCAACAACACTGGCAACGCTCCCAAGTGCCGAAAACACTACAATGTGCTCTTTCAATACCTCAACAGTTGTTGCCCAAAATGGCATCGTCACCTCAGCCCCTATAGAGGAATATTATCGTGTTTCTTCCACGGGTTTTGCAAATCCTTATTGCGCAGGCTTGCAAACGCTCTTGCCAGACGCATCCGTGTATTGTGGGGAATGATCACATCATCAATAAAGCCCATTTCAGCAGCCACAAACGGGTTGGCAAACCGGTCTTCATAATCCTTGGTGCGTTTGGCAATTTTTTCCTTATCACCCAGTTCCGAGCGATAGATAATTTCGGTCGCACCCTTGGCGCCCATCACCGCAATTTCAGCGGTCGGCCATGCGTAATTAACATCTCCGCGCAAATGTTTTGATGCCATCACATCGTAAGCGCCGCCATAGGCTTTGCGAGTGATCAGCGTTACTTTGGGAACCGTCGCTTCGCCATAGGCAAACAATAATTTCGCACCGTGTTTAATCACGCCACCATATTCCTGCGAAGTGCCGGGCAAGAATCCGGGCACATCAACCAATGTCAAAATTGGAATATTGAAGCAATCGCAAAACCGTACAAAGCGAGCCGCCTTGCGCGAAGAATTAATATCGAGCACTCCGGCCAGCACCAATGGCTGGTTCGCCACCACGCCAACAGTTGAACCTTCGATGCGAATAAAGCCGGTTACGATATTCTTGGCGTACTCTTCCTGTATCTCGAAAAAATCACC
>JAESUH010000215.1 GCA_016763155.1 Rhizobiaceae bacterium | reverse complement strand
TGAATCAAAACATAAAGTCCATGAATCAATGCATGAACCAGGTGAATCCCATCATGAAGAACATCCAGCAAGTGATTCAAAAGATTCACCTAAACGGGCAAGCCTGACCACTCGCAACTGGCAGGGACCTTGGCGAAAGACGCCTGGAAGGCTGCTTGGTACAGGCTTGATTAGATTTTATCAACTCACTTTTTCAAGTTTTATTGGTAATGCTTGCCGCCACCAACCCACCTGTTCTGAATATGGATATGAAGCCGTTGCACGCCATGGATTGTTGCGTGGCAGCTGGTTGACCATTAAGAGAGTTGCAAAGTGCAACCCGTTTGGCACTTCAGGATATGACCCTGTTCCCAAGGATAAAAAATGAAGCATTTTCAAAAAGCTATTATCGAAGTATCGCGCGGCGGAATTGTTGAAAGTTTCCACACAGCCGATATGGCAATTTGCGATGGTAGAGGAGAACTCATTGCCGCTTTCGGTGATGTGGATCAGGTGGTCTTTCCCCGCTCTGCAATCAAGTCATTTCAGGCCTTGCCAATGGTCGAGGCAGGGACGGATATTGCCTATGGAATCGAGGGAGGCCAATTGGCGCTTTGCTGTAGTTCTCACTATGGTGAAATCATGCACGTGGATGGGGCCAATGCCATATTGACCAAAGCCGGATTGGACGTTTCTGATCTGGAATGTGGCGCCCATTATCCTGAGCATGAAATTGATAAAGCACGACTGCACCTTGCCGGCAAAAGACCATCCGCAATTCATAATAATTGCTCAGGCAAACACAGCGGCATGTTGGCTTTTGCCAAGTGGCAGAATTTCGATACCAAAAATTATGTGAGCAAAAATCACCCGGTGCAAAAAGCAGTTGCCGCGGCGCTATCCGATTTAATGGGTGTTCCTCATTCCGATGCAGTCTGCGGTATTGATGGATGTTCCTTGCCAGCTTATGCGGTGCCATTGGTAAATATTGCAGGCGCTGCTGCCCGGTTTGGCAGTGGTGAAGGCATGGAAAATTCACGCCAAAAAGCTGCCCAAAAAATCATTCATGCCTGCTGTGATCATCCCATGATGGTCGCTGGTACAGATAGCGTTTGCACAAAGATCATGCAGGCACTGGGTCGAAAATGTTTTGTAAAAACAGGTGCCGAGGGCGTCTATCTGGCAATCATCCCCGAACTTTCAATTGGGGTTGCAATCAAAGTCAATGATGGCGCAAGACGTGCGGCCGAGGTTTTGGTCGCTCAGGTGATCGCGTCAATTCTTGCCTTGGATGACGGTGAACGCGAATTGATCGAACGGGTTGCAAATCCAGTTTTGAAGAACTGGAACGGTATTGAGGTTGGAGACATTCGAACCGCCAATGAAACTGAAGATATTTTGCGTTCGCTGGCCCTATAATTTTCTTGCCCCATTCTCACAAATCACCTAAACAGCCCTAGGTTTAACGACCATTGCGCCTAGGGGCTTTCGAGCCTTGTGCATCATGAGCCTTCGGCTCTCCACTCAACCACCCGCGTTCGTATGCGGGACTGGATAGGAGACTAATATGTCTGACCAGATTTCTGTAACTTTCCCCGATGGCAATGTCCGCGAATATCCCGCCGCCACTTCTGGCCGCGATATCGCTGAAGGCATTTCCAAATCCCTTGCCAAAAGAACAGTCGCTTACGCCTATGACGGCGAATTGCGCGATTTTGCCGAGCCGCTTGGCGCAGATGGGGCAATTGAATTCATTGCCCGCACCGATGAGCGCGCGCTTGAGCTGATCCGCCATGACTGCGCCCACATTATGGCTGAGGCGGTTCAAGAGCTATGGCCTGGTACTCAGGTTACCATCGGTCCGGTGATCGAAAACGGTTTCTACTACGATTTTGCCCGCGACGAGCCTTTTACGCCGGAAGATTTGCCAAAAATTGAAAAGAAGATGCAGCACATCATTCAGCGCAACGACCCTTTCTCCAAGGAAGTTTGGTCACGCGAGGAAACCAAGAAATTCTTTGCCGATAAGGGCGAAGACTATAAAATTGAGCTGGTTGATGCCATTCCCGATGGTGAGAATATCAACATCTATAAGCAGGGAAAATGGCTTGATATGTGCCGTGGTCCCCACATGCGCACAACTGGTGACACAGGCAAAGCCTTCAAATTGATGAGCATTGCCGGCGCCTATTGGCGTGGTGATAGCGATAACGCTATGTTGACTCGCATTTACGGCACTGCCTGGGCTGATGAAAAACAGCTTAAGCAATATCTCTTCATGCTCGAAGAAGCCGCCAAGCGCGATCACCGCAAACTGGGCCGGGAAATGGATTTGTTCCATTTTCAGGAAGAAGGCCCCGGCGTTGTATTTTGGCATGCCAAGGGCTGGAAAATATTCCAAAACCTTATCAGCTATATGCGCCGCCGCGTCGAAAGCCATGGCTATGAAGAAGTCAACGCGCCAATGATCCTTGATAAGGCCATGTGGGAAACTTCCGGTCACTGGGGTTGGTACAAGGAAAATATGTTTGTCACCCAAACGGAAGATGATCGTGTCTTTGCAATCAAACCCATGAACTGCCCCGGCCACGTGGCAATTTTTAAGCACGGCTTGAAGAGCTATCGTGATCTACCGGTAAGATTGGCTGAATTTGGTACAGTCCATCGCTATGAGCCATCAGGCGCTTTGCATGGTTTGATGCGGGTGCGTGGCTTCACTCAGGATGATGCACACGTATTTTGCACCGAGGAACAATTGGCCGCAGAATGCCTGCGCATCAATGATTTGATCCTGACCACTTATGCCGATTTCGGTTTTGAGGAGATCACAGTGCTGCTTTCCACCCGCCCCGAAAAGCGGGTTGGGGATGACGAAAGCTGGGATATGGCTGAAAATGTGATGATGGATGTGCCAAAAACCATCGATGAACAATCTGATGGCACAATTACGACCGGCATTAATCCGGGTGAGGGGGCGTTTTACGGCCCTAAATTTGAATATATCCTGAAAGATGCCATCGGTCGCACATGGCAATGCGGCACCACACAGGTCGATTTCAACCTGCCCGAACGTTTTGGCGCATTTTATATCGACAAGGACAGCGAGAAAAAGCAACCGGTTATGGTTCACCGGGCAATTTGTGGCTCTATGGAGCGTTTCATCGGTATTTTGATGGAAAACTACGCAGGTCATTTTCCGCTCTGGCTGGCCCCTGTTCAGGTGGTAGTGGCAAGCATCACCACCGACGCCAATGAATACACCGAAAAAGTGGTTGCCAAGTTGAAGAAGGCTGGTCTGTCGGTCGTCGCCGATACGCGCAATGAGAAGATCAATTATAAGGTGCGCGAGCATTCACTGGCCAAAGTTCCGGTAATTTTGGTTTGTGGTATGCGCGAGGCTGAAGAAGACACAGTCAATATGCGCCGTCTTGGGTCGCGGGATCAAAAATCCTACGAACTAGACGAGGCAATTACTGCACTGGCGGAAGAAGCTGTACCGCCAGATTTGAAACGGCTGGCGGCAGAAGATGCTGCTGAGTAAGTAGAATTGGCCTAGGTCAGTTCTACGCGTCGTTGGCTGCAAAATTCAGCGATAGCCCGTTAATGCAATGGCGCTTGCCGGTAGGTGCTGGGCCGTCATCAAACAGATGGCCCAGATGACCACCACAGCGGCGGCAATGCAATTCTATCCGGGTGAGGAATAGCAGCGACCGGTCGGTTCTGCTTTCAACCGCATCAGGCAATGCATCCCAAAAACTTGGCCAACCTGTTCCACTGTCAAATTTGGTGTTTGATGCATAAAGCGGCAAGTCGCAACCGGCACAACCAAAGTTTCCCTGGCGCTCTTCTTTCAAATGGGCGCTGGTATATGGCCGCTCCGTATCTTCTTCCCGCAATACAAGATAGCTCGCAGGCGAAAGGATTTCCCGCCACTCGGCCTCAGTCTTGGTGAATTCAAAACTGCCACTGGCACGCGCATCAAGTGCCAGTGCCGATACACCGCCACTGAGAACCGTTGTTGCGAATAGACCAGTGCCGTTTTTCAAAAAATTGCGTCTGTTCAAGATAGATATCCTTGCGTTAGAGAATTTCCGACTTCACGCCCATTAAGCTGGGGAGCCATCAATTGATTGCAAGAACCTCTATATCACCAAATATACCTGACTTGACTTCAAAATT
>JAESUH010000030.1 GCA_016763155.1 Rhizobiaceae bacterium | reverse complement strand
TCATGCCTCGGCTGAACGAATTGGTGAATGAGGAATGGATTTCCGATAAAACCCGTTTCATCTGGGATGGGTTGCGTACCCAGCGTTTGGATCGGCCTTATGTTCGCAAGGGTAAGAAACTGGTTCAGGCCAGTTGGGATGAAGCTTTTAAGGCCATCGCCAAGCAGGTGAAGGCTGTCAAGCCAAACAATATCAGCGCCATTGCCGGTGATCTGGCATCCGTTGAAGATATGTTTGCTCTTAAAGGTCTGATGGGTGCTCTGGGTTCTACCAATATTGATTGTCGTGAGGCAGGCAGCGTTCTTAATCCTTCTAAAGGTCGGGAAAGCTATCTCTTCAATTCAACAATTGATGGCATTGAAGATAGCGATGCCTTGTTGATCATTGGCGCAAATCCCCGTCTTGAAGCTGCTGTCCTAAACAGCCGGATTTTGAAACGGGTGAAAGAGGGCAACTACCCTGTCGCCCTCATCGGTGAAAATGCTGACATTCGATACGACTATGAATATTTAGGCGCTGACCCTGATGCTTTGAAAGACCTTGTATCTGGCAAGAACAAATTTGCTGCGAAATTGAAACGGGCGAAGAAACCTCTGATCATTATCGGTCAGGGCGCACTCAATCGCAGCGATAGCAAAGTGGTCCTCGGACTGGCTTCTCAATTGGCTGTTGATGTTAAAGCGGTTACCTCTGACTGGAATGGATTTTCCATCCTGCATACGGCAGCGAGCCGTGTGGGTGGTCTGGATTTGGGCTTTGTGCCTGGTAGTGGTGGCAAAGCAACTGCGGAAATTCTTAAATCATCTGAACTGACCTTCATACTTGGTGCAGATGAAGTTGATGTTGCTAGCGCCAAGGGCTTTGTTGTTTATATCGGAACCCATGGGGATGCTGGAGCGCACCGCGCCGATGTTATTTTGCCAGCGTCAACCTATACTGAAAAATCCGGCACTTATGTCAATTTGGAAGGTCGGGTTCAGATGGGCAACCGTGCAGCATTTGCGCCGGGGGATGCCAAGGAAGACTGGGCAATCATTCGGGCCTTATCGGCTGTATTGGGTGCAACATTGCCATTCAATTCTCTTTCAGAACTTCGCAGCCAGCTTTATGCGGAATATCCGCATTTTGCACAGCTTGACGAGATTACAGAAGCTGCACCTCTCGACGTTAATGCATTTGCAAAAGCAATGGGTGCAGTGAAAACCGGGAAAACCCTGAAGGGCGCCTTTGTTAGCCCGGTCAGTGATTTCTATATGACAAACCCAATTGCTCGCGCCTCCAAAGTGATGGCCGAGTGTTCTTCTGTGCAAGCAGGCAATCTGGCGCAGGCGGCGGAGTAATACGATGACCATGCATTTCTTCATTGATACATATGTCATCCCGGGCCTCATCATGGTCGGGCAAAGCCTGCTTTTGTTGGTGGCATTGCTTATTTTCGTTGCCTATATCATTTACGCTGATCGTAAAATCTGGGCAGCCGTACAAATGCGGCGCGGACCAAACGTGGTGGGCCCGTGGGGTTTACTCCAGTCTTTTGCGGATATGCTGAAGTTCATTTTCAAAGAGCCGGTTATTCCAGCCGTTTCCTCGAAAGTTGTGTTCCTTCTGGCACCACTTGTTTCGGTAACGCTTGGACTTGCAGCATGGGCCGTTGTGCCGGTTGCAGATAACTGGGTGGTTGCCAATATCAATATTGGCGTGTTGTTTATTTTCGCGGTTTCTTCGCTGGAAGTTTACGGCGTGATCATGGGTGGTTGGGCTTCCAACTCCAAATATGCATTTTTGGGCGCACTTCGCTCAGCAGCACAAATGGTCTCTTATGAAGTTTCCATGGGCTTCGTCATCATCACTGTGCTGCTTTGTGTTGGCTCATTGAATTTGACTGACGTTGTGATGAGCCAGCAAGACGGCATTGGCACCATGCTTGGTCTGGCGCCTTCATTCCTTGATTGGCATTGGTTGGCACTGTTCCCGATGTTCATCATCTTCTTTATCTCGGCACTGGCTGAAACCAATCGCCCACCATTTGATTTGCCTGAAGCTGAATCCGAATTGGTCGCTGGCTTCATGGTAGAATATGGTTCAAGCCCGTATATGCTTTATATGTTGGGCGAATACGTATCCATCGTATTGATGTGCGCAATGACCACCATCCTGTTCCTTGGGGGCTGGTTGCCACCGTATGATCATGCGATCTTAAATTGGATACCAGGCATTTTCTGGTTCGTTTTGAAGACCTGCATGGTGTTCTTTATGTTCTCACTGGTAAAAGCATTTGTACCACGCTATCGCTACGATCAGCTGATGCGTCTGGGTTGGAAAGTGTTTTTGCCGATTTCCCTGTTTATGGTTTTTGCAACGGCTTTGGTGTTGCAAATCACCGGATGGGCGCCATAGGAGAAAATCATGGGTATCGCACAAGCAGCAAAATCACTTCTTCTCAAAGAGTTCGTAACCGCAACATTTTTGACCATGCGTTACTTCTTTGCCAAGAAGGCCACGATCAACTATCCCTTTGAAAAGGGGCCGGTATCTGTACGCTTTCGTGGCGAACACGCGCTACGACGCTATCCAAATGGCGAAGAGCGGTGCATTGCGTGCAAATTGTGTGAAGCAATTTGTCCAGCTCAGGCCATCACCATTGAAGCAGAACCACGCGGCAATGATGGCACAAGACGCACCACGCGCTACGACATCGACATGGTGAAATGCATCTATTGCGGCTTCTGTCAGGAAGCTTGTCCGGTGGATGCAATTGTCGAAGGACCAAATTTTGAGTTTGCCACGGAAACCCGTGAAGAACTCTATTACGACAAGGAAAGACTTCTCGAAAACGGCGACAGATGGGAGCGTGAAATTGCACGCAACCTTTTGGCAGACGCGCCCTATCGGTAAGGCTAATCAGCACCCAATTCGGGCGCTAAACTAAATGAATTGAGAGGACCATAATGGGTCTCACGGCGATATTTTTCTATGTGTTTGCAATGGGTACGGTTGCATCAGCATTCATGGTGATTGTTACGCGCAATCCCGTGCATGCGGTGATGTTCCTCATACTGGCATTCGTTAATGCTGCGGGCATATTCATGCTGAACGGCGCTGAGTTTTTGGCGCTGCTCCTGATTGTGGTTTATGTGGGCGCTGTGGCGGTTCTGTTCCTCTTCGTTGTGATGATGTTGGATGTGGATTTTGCTGAGCTGCGCGAAGGATTTCTGCAATATCTGCCTATGGGCGGGTTGGTCGGCCTGATTGTTCTGGCCGAACTGCTGATGGTTCTTGGTGCCTGGACATTTGCGCCTGGTGCGGTTGGCGAAGCGGTTCAACCGATACCGGATTTAAACCAGATTTCGAACATCGAAGCTTTGGGTAATTTGCTTTACACGCGTTACATTTTCTTCTTCCAGCTGGCCGGATTGATTTTGCTGGTGGCAATGATCGGGGCAATTGTTTTGACCTTGCATCACAGGGAAAATGTGAAACGTCAGGATATCGGCACACAGGTTGCGCGCAGCCGTGAAAGTGCTGTTGAAATGAGAAAGGTGAAGTCCGGCGAGGGGCTGTAAAACTATGGAAATTGGACTTACTCATTATCTGTCATTAGGCGCCGTCCTGTTTACCATCGGGATGTTGGGGATATTTCTCAACCGTAAAAACGTCATCATCATTTTGATGTCGATCGAATTGATCCTGTTGGCTGTAAATATAAATTTCGTGGCATTTTCAAACCATCTAGGAGATCTGGTTGGACAGATTTTTGCATTGTTGGTTTTAACTGTGGCGGCCGCAGAGGCTTCCATTGGTCTTGCCATTTTGGTGGTATTCTTCAGAAACCGTGGTTCCATCGCGGTTGAAGATGTGAATGTGATGAAGGGCTAACGGTAAATAAATGTATCACGCAATTGTCTTTCTGCCGCTGATAGGCTTCTTAACGGCCGGGTTGTTCGGTCGTTCCCTTGGGGCCAAGGGCGCCGAATATATCACCACCGGATTTCTAATCATCGCGGCGATATTGTCTTGGGTAGCGTTTGCAACCCACGCATTTAGCGATGCTGAACCATTCACCATTCAGGTGATGCACTGGTTTAGCTCTGGTAATCTAGACGTAAACTGGGCGTTCCGCATTGATACGCTGACAGTGGTCATGCTGGTGGTGGTCAACACGGTGTCTTCGTTGGTTCACGTTTATTCCATCGGCTATATGCATCACGATCCCCATCGTTCACGCTTCTTTGCCTATCTGTCGCTCTTTACCTTCGCGATGTTGATGTTGGTAACTTCCGATAACCTTCTGCAAATGTTCTTTGGCTGGGAAGGCGTGGGCCTTGCTTCTTATCTGCTGATTGGCTTCTGGTACAAAAAACCATCGGCCAACGCTGCAGCAATGAAAGCATTTATCGTCAACCGGGTAGGGGATTTCGGTTTCGCGCTGGGTATTTTCGGCATCTATGTATTATTCGACTCCGTCGAATTCTCCACGATATTTGCCAATGTATCTTCTGTTGCCGAGGGCAATGGCGAACCAATCATGAGCCTGTTTGGTTATGAGCTGGATTCAGGTGGTGCACTTACCGCCCTTTGCTTGCTTCTCTTTATGGGTGCCATGGGTAAATCGGCGCAGTTCCTATTACACACCTGGTTGCCGGATGCGATGGAAGGACCAACGCCTGTTTCTGCGCTCATTCACGCTGCAACTATGGTGACGGCTGGTGTATTCCTTGTGGCTCGTATGTCACCGCTGTTTGAACATTCACAAACTGCCCTTACCTTCGTTACCTTCATCGGTGCAACCACTGCATTCTTTGCAGCCACCGTGGGTCTGGTGCAAAATGATATTAAGCGAGTGATCGCTTATTCTACCTGTTCTCAACTGGGCTATATGTTTGTTGCCTTGGGTGTGGGTGCCTATGGCGCTGCCATATTCCACCTCTTCACACACGCCTTCTTTAAAGCGCTGTTGTTCCTTGGTGCAGGTTCAGTCATTCATGCGGTATCTGATGAACAAGACATGCGCAAAATGGGTGGTTTGAGAAAACACATTCCAAAGACCTACTGGATGATGATCATCGGTACGGTGGCTCTTACGGGCCTTGGTATTCCGGGTACGATTATCGGTACAGCTGGTTTCTTCTCCAAAGATGCGATCATTGAAAGTGTTTATGTGGCCCAAAATGCCATGTCTGGATATGGCTTTGCCATGCTGGTAATTGCAGCACTCTTCACAAGTTTTTATTCTTGGCGTCTAATCTTCATGACCTTCCACGGCAAGCCTCGCGCTTCTGCCGATGTGATGAACCATATTCATGAATCACCTAATGTGATGTTGATCCCTCTATACATTCTTGCTGCAGGTGCGCTGTTGGCTGGAGTGTTGTTCATGGGAGCATTCACCGGTCACGAAGTTGGCGGACATCATGAGTCTTGGTACAATGGGTTCTGGCGTGAGGCATTGGTTGCCGGTCCTGACAATCATATTCTGGCCGAATTCCATCATGTGCCTTTATGGGTGAAACTTTCTCCCTTCGTTATGATGGTGACTGGCTTCCTTACGGCCTATTGGATGTATATCAAAAACCCATCCATTCCCAAGGAACTGGCCCGTCAGCATTCGGCGCTTTATCAGTTCCTGCTCAATAAATGGTATTTTGATGAGATCTATGATTTCCTCATCGTAAACCCTCTAAAATGGCTGGGCAGGTTCCTTTGGAAAAAAGGCGATGGCTGGTTAATTGATGGGTTTGGTCCCGATGGGATATCAGCACGTGTGCTTGATATCACCAATCGTGTGGTCAAATTACAATCCGGTTATGTTTATCACTATGCGTTCGCAATGCTGATCGGGGTTGCAGCCCTTATCACCTGGACCATGTTCGGGGGAGCACACTGATGACCAGCGACTGGCCAATTCTCACCACGATCACCTTTGCCCCTCTTATCGGCGCAATGTTCCTGATCTTAATTCCGGTGGATAGCGAAACTGCAAAACGTAATGTGCGCAATGTGACCCTGTTTGTCACAAGCTTCACGTTTTTGCTTTCACTCTATATCTGGTTGAAATTCGATAACTCCAGTTCCGACTTCCAATTCGTCGAGCGGGTTGGCTGGATTCCGGGCTTTATGGAATATCATATGGGTGTGGACGGTATTTCCATGCTGTTTGTGATCCTGACCACCTTCCTTATGCCTCTGTGTATTTTGGCCAGTTGGAAAAGCATCAACACGCGCGTCAAAGAATATATGATCGCATTCCTGATATTGGAAACCTTCATGATTGGCGTCTTCTGCGCGCTGGATATGATGGTCTTTTATATCTTCTTCGAAGCGGGCCTGATCCCAATGTTCCTGATCATCGGAATTTGGGGCGGTAAACGCCGGGTTTATGCGAGCTTTAAATTCTTCCTATACACTTTGATTGGCTCAGTGCTGATGCTGCTTGCCATGATGGCGATGTATTGGCAGGCGGGTACAACGTCCATTCCTGAATTGCTGGTATTCGATTTTCCAGCGGAAATGCAAACCTGGTTATGGCTAGCTTTCTTTGCCTCCTTTGCGGTCAAAATGCCAATGTGGCCAGTACATACTTGGTTGCCAGATGCGCACGTGGAAGCACCAACAGCTGGTTCTGTTATTTTGGCTGGTGTGCTGCTTAAAATGGGTGGTTACGGGTTCCTTCGGTTCTCAATTCCGATGTTCCCATTGGCCAGCATGGACTTCCAGAATTTCGTATTTATCATTTCCGTGATTGCTATCATCTACACCTCACTGGTGGCGCTGATGCAGGAAGATATCAAAAAGCTGATTGCCTATTCTTCAGTGGCCCATATGGGCTACGTGACCATGGGTATTTTTGCGCTTAACGTGAATGGTATTCAGGGTTCGATCTATCAGATGTTGGCTCACGGGCTGGTTTCCGGAGCGCTCTTCCTTTGTGTTGGCGTTATCTATGACCGGATGCATACTCGAGAAATTTCGGCCTATGGTGGGCTGGTGAACCGAATGCCTAAATTTGCAGTGGTGTTTTTGATACTCACCATGGCCAATGTGGGCTTGCCGGGTACAGCTGGTTTTGTCGGCGAATTCCTGACATTGCTGGGCGCATTCCAGGCCAATAGCTGGGTGGCACTATTTGCAACCACCGGCGTTATCCTTTCTGCAGGCTATGCATTGTGGCTTTATCGTCGGGTGGTCTTTGGTGCACTTGAGAAAGAAAGCCTGAAATCCATTCTGGATCTTTCGACCCGGGAAAAAGTCATCCTCTACCCACTGATCGTCTTGATCATATTCTACGGCGTTTATCCAATGCCGGTATTTGATGTGACCAATGCCTCTGTGGAAGCACTGGTGAACAATTATCAATCGGCCATTGCGGCCGTTAAATGATAAATAAAGAAGCGAATTGAAGCATGAACGCTATTACAACACTGTTTGATACGCCAAACCTGATGCTTTTGGGGCCGGAACTGATCCTGGTGATCGGAGCAATGGTCCTGTTGATGGTTGGTGCCTATGCAGGCAAGGGGGCAACCTCACTGATTACCGGCTTGAGCATTGCACTTGTGGTCGTTGCTGGGGTTGTGTTGATCTGGATGACAGGAACCGGCGAAGCCATGCACGGGGCATTCATTCTCGATCCTTTCGCAGTCTTCATGAAGACCCTTGTGTTGATTGGGTCTGGTGTGGCTATTGCCGTATCTGTGACCTTTGCCCGCATTTCAGGTTTTGAGCGGTTTGAGTATCCAATTTTGGTCTTACTTTCTACCGTCGGCATGATGTTGATGGTCTCGGCCAACGATTTGATTACCCTTTATCTTGGTCTGGAAATGCAATCTCTTGCACTTTATGTGCTGGCCTCGATCAATCGAGATTCCGTGCGTTCATCCGAAGCTGGATTGAAATATTTCGTGCTCGGTGCCTTATCCTCAGGAATGCTGCTCTATGGCGCTTCACTGATTTATGGTTTCACCGGCCACACAGATTTTGCTGGCATCGCGCAGGCACTGGCAGGCTCTGGTCGTTCCGTCGGGCTGATCTTCGGCTTGGTCTTCTTGCTGGCTGGACTTGCTTTCAAAATCTCTGCTGTACCGTTTCACATGTGGACACCTGATGTTTACGAAGGTTCTCCTACACCCATCACCGCACTCTTTGCTGGTGCGCCAAAAATTGCTGCAATGGCATTGTTGGTGCGGGTGGTAATCGGTGCCTTTGAACCGATCACCCAAGACTGGCAGCAAATCATCGTATTCATCTCGATTGCATCCATGGCATTGGGGGCATTTGCTGCTATCGGCCAGACCAATATCAAACGATTGATGGCGTATTCCTCCATCGGTCATATGGGGTTTGCGTTGGTGGGATTAGCTGCCGGAACAGAAGCCGGAGTGAATGGCGTTATCATCTATATGCTCATATATCTCGCCATGACCCTTGGTACTTTTGCCTGCATTATGGCTATGCGCAGGCGCGATGGGATAACCGAGGAGATTTCCGATCTGGCGGGGCTTGGTTCCAGCAATCCGGCATTGGCGACCGTCTTGACCATATTAATGTTCTCGCTCGCAGGGATACCGCCCATGGCCGGGTTCTTCGGCAAATATTTCGTATTTGTCGCTGCAATTGAAGCCGATTTGATTGCCCTTGCTGTATTGGGCGTGTTGGCCAGTGTGGTTGGTGCTTTTTATTATCTTCGCGTTATCAAAATCATCTGGTTTGACGAATCTGAAGAAAGCTTTGTGCCAATGGCCGGCGAGTTGAAACTGGTTGTGGCTGCAAGTGGTCTCTTCACAGTGCTGTATATCTTCATCGCAGGACCATTATCCGAGGCAACTTCTGTTGCTGCGGCCTCGTTCTTCTAGGTGTCACTGGCGGATATCAAACTACCTAAAAACTACCGCCACATAGAACTGGCCACCACTCCCTCTACCAATACTGAATGCCTCGAACTTGCTGAGGCGGGGGATGTGGGAAAGTTATGGATCACTTCAAAGGTACAAACCGCTGCGCGCGGCAGCAGGGGGCGGGACTGGCAATCGGAAGAGGGAAACCTCTTTGCCTCACTCTTGCTCGTCAATCCGGCTAAAGATGCCGACCCTGTAACGCTTAGCAGTTTAACCTTTGTTGTATCTCTTGCTTTGTTAAAAGCTATAAATATGGTTCCGCATCAAGGTGAGTTGCGGCTGAAATGGCCAAATGATGTGTTGGTCAACAAAAAGAAATGTGCAGGCATACTGCTTGAAAATCATACTATTGATGGTAAAACGGCGGTAATTATTGGTATCGGCGTCAATTGCAACTCCCATCCATCAAATACCGTTACTCCCGCTGGCGATCTTCATCACGAAGGAATTCATATTTCAGCCAACCAGTTATTCTTGCATCTCGCCCAACAAATGGACGAATTGCTAAATAAGTGGGATGAGGGACGCAGGTTTGACGACATTCGTGATGAATGGCTGAAAAATGCAATTGGATTAGGCAAACAAATTACGGTGAAAATACCGGGTCAAACAGAGACCTCCGGAATATTTGAAACAATCAACGAAAATGGAATGTTGATTCTAAAACAGGAAAACGGCATTAAAAAGCAGATATCCATGGCGGATATCTTTATTTAACGGCTGCAAATCAAAAATTATGAAACAGGCAGAACTGGTATTTGTACCCCTTGGTGGGGTTGGCGAGATTGGCATGAATCTAGCCTTATACGGCTATGGTCCAAAGCACGACCGTGATTGGATCATGGTGGATTTGGGAGTTACTTTTCCCGGCCCCGATCTGCCGGGCGTGAATTTGGTATTGCCAGATATCCGCTTCGCCATTGAATTGGGCGATAGGCTGAAAGCAATCATCATCACCCATGCTCACGAGGATCATTACGGTGCCATATTGGCCCTATGGCCATTATTGGGAAAGCCGATCTATTGCACCCCGTTTACTTCAGGAATGCTGGAAGCAAAGGCCGTTTACGAAAAAGAAGCGCCAAAGCTGCCCATAAACCATTACTCAGCCGGACAAGCATTTACTGTTGGTCCGTTTGAAATTGAACCTGTCTGGGTTACCCACTCGATCCCTGAGCCCGTATCGCTTGCCATCAAGACGCCGCTTGGTTGTATCATCCATACTGGAGACTGGAAGATTGATGCGGAGCCATCCCTTGGTGCGCCAACGGATGAAAAGGCATTTACCCGTTTAGGCGATGAGGGTGTCTTGGCGCTAATGTGCGATTCTACCAATGCCATGCGCGAAGGATCCTCGCCGACGGAAGCTTCGGTATCTGAAAGTCTGGCAGAACTGATCAAGCAATCTCCTGGACGTGTGGCCATAACCACTTTTTCATCCAATGTGGGACGTATCCGATCGATCGCACGCGCTGCGGCCAAAGCAGGGCGTAAATGTATGTTGATGGGTAGCTCCATTCGCCGGGTGGTCGATGTTGCTACTGATCTTGGATATTTCGATGATATGCCGGATTTCATCGAGGAAGATGAATTTGCATCAACTGACCGGCGCGAGATTGTCATTATTCTGACAGGGTCCCAGGGAGAAAGCCGTGCTGCACTCGCCAAAATCTCTCGCGAGGAACCCCGAAATGTTCATCTTGCAGCTGGCGACCGTGTGGTGTTTTCCTCACGTACTATTCCAGGCAATGAAAAACCCATCATCGAGATTCAAAACCGTCTGATCGAAATGGGCATCGATATCATAACAGATGACGACACATTGGTGCATGTATCTGGTCACCCACGGCGTATTGAACTCAAAAAAATGTATGACTGGACCCGTCCGGAAATACTGATCCCGGTTCATGGCGAGGCTGCGCATTTGATGGCGCAAGCGAAGCTGGGTGGTGAACACGGCATTCCTTCAGTGGTGCCTACCCGCAATGGCGACATGGTGCGTCTTGCTCCGGGAAACCCTGAAATTATTGATAACGTTCCTTTCGGGCGTATTTTCATGGATGGCTACGTCATTGATGAAGAAGGTGCGATTGGGGTGGTTGAGCGGCGGCGATTGAGTTTTGCTGGCCACGTTGCAGTTTCAATTGTGCTGGACAGGAAAGGGCACCTTGCTGACGATATCGATGTTTCGCTTCAGGGCCTGCCAGATCAAACTGCTAGCGGCGATGATTTTGAAAATGTGCTTTATGAGACTGCAATTGGCACCATAAAAAGCATTCCGCCAGCCAAGCGGAAAAACGAAGAAATGGTGCGCGAGGCGGTGCGCCGGGCAATTCGCGCGACAGCGCGTGATAATTGGGGTAAAAGACCGGTAACAACCGTCTTTGTAGCCAAAGTAAAGGAATAGACGTGATTGGCAGACTGAACCATGTGGCAATTGCGGTCCCTAATTTAAAAGCGGGAATTGAAATCTATGCCAATGTGCTGGGAGCTAACATTACAGAACCCTTGGCGCTGCCTGAACACGGCGTGACCGTTGTTTTTGTCGAATTACCCAATACAAAGATTGAATTATTGGAAGCCTTGGGCGAAGATTCGCCGATTTCTGCCTTTATTGAACGCAACCCTTCTGGCGGCGTTCATCATATTTGCTATGAAGTAGATGATATTTTGGTAGCCCGCGATCAAATGATTGCTAAAGGTGCCCGGGTACTTGGAAATGGTGAACCAAAAAACGGTGCCCACAACAAGCCGGTGCTATTTTTACATCCCAAAGACTTTTGCGGCACTTTGGTTGAATTAGAACAGGTCTAAACCTATGGAATTTCTTACAGCTTTCGCGGTTTATTTTATCATCTGGTGGATGACGCTGTTTCTGGTTTTACCTCATGGCAATCTCTCGCAAGCTGAAGCAAATGATATCACTCCGGGAACAGAACCGGGCGCGCCGGTCAATCCAAGATTTGGCCGGAAGTTGATAATTACCACGCTTTTATCATTGGCATTTTATGGACTTTATTGGCTCATTACCAATTATTTTGGCTTTTCACTCGACAATATACCAAGCCTGTTTCCCGAGCATTTGCAATAAGTCATTGAAATCATGGTAATTGTTGATTAGCCAACAAAAAAGCAAGGCCGGAGCCTTGCTATGAGTTTGCATGTCTTGATCCACACAAAGTGAAACATTTAAATAAACGCCGGCTGCGGATTAAACGCGCCTGGATCACATCCTCCCAAGAATAGACAGCACCAATGACGGGTAAGCCCCATTTCTATAATTGCGCAAAATAAAGCACATAGATGCGGGGCTGTCATGTTAAATTTACCGGAATTTTGCCGTATGATTAAAATAGCGGGTAAAATAATTTCTAATTCTGTATTTTCGCCACATATGCAACGCAAGAGAGCGCACTTGTATGATCTTCAAAATAGGGCTTTATACGAGTGAGTAATACTCAAACTGATTCACAAACTATTTTCGGCTGATATTAATGCGTTTATCCAATTATTTCCTGCCAATTCTTAAAGAAACTCCAAAGGAAGCAGAGATTGTTTCTCACCGACTGATGCTGCGTGCGGGGATGATTCGCCAGCAGTCTTCCGGAATTTATTCATGGCTGCCTTTGGGCCTCAAAGTATTGAATAAAATTTCCGATATTGTGCGTGAAGAACAAAACCGAGCAGGGGCTGTTGAAATACTCATGCCGACCATTCAATCGGCTGATCTTTGGCGCGAAAGTGGTCGTTATGACGATTATGGCAAGGAAATGCTGCGCATTAAAGATCGCCATGACCGTGATATGCTGTTTGGCCCGACCAATGAGGAAATGGTGACTGAGATTTTCCGTTCCTATGTGCGCTCTTATAAGAGCCTGCCGCTCAACCTCTATCATATTCAGTGGAAATTCCGCGACGAAGTGCGCCCTCGCTTTGGCGTTATGCGTTCGCGTGAGTTCCTGATGAAAGATGCTTATTCCTTTGATCTGGATGAGGCAGGTGCGCGTGCCGCATATAACCGGATGTTTGTTGCCTATCTTCGAACCTTTGAACGCCTTGGCATTAAGGTTATTCCAACCCGTGCTGATACTGGGCCTATCGGGGGCGATATGAGCCACGAGTTCATCCTGCTTGCCGAAACGGGCGAGAGCGAAATCTTCTGTGACAAGACCTTCCTGGATATGGAAGTGCCGGGCAATGATACTGATTTCAGTGATGGCGATGCAATTGCATCAATCGTTGATAAATGGACCACTCCATATTCCGGCACCGATGAGAAGCATGATGAAACCATCTGGTCCGATATGCCTGATGAAAACAAAGTCACGGCTCGCGGCATTGAAGTTGGTCATATCTTCTATTTCGGCACTAAATATTCTGAAAGCATGAAGGCCAAAGTCATGGGGCCTGATGGCAAGGAACATCCTGTGCATATGGGTTCATACGGTATTGGCCCAAGCAGGCTTGTGGCAGCGATCGTGGAAGCATTCCACGATGATCGCGGCATTCAGTGGCCAGCAAGCATTGCACCCTTCGATGTTGGTCTGATCAATATGAAACCCGGCGATAGCGCCTGCGATGAAGCATCTGAGAAATTATATGCGGCTCTCGAATCTGCTGGTCAAGATGTGCTCTATGACGACACGGACAGCAGAGCAGGGGCGAAATTTGCCACGATGGATTTGATCGGTCTGCCAGTCCAAATCATTATCGGCCCGCGCAGCATTGCCAATGGGGAAGTTGAAGTGAAAATTCGTGCCACAGACGAGCGCGAAACCATTTCAATTGATAGTGCTTTGGAACGTTTCGGTAAGGTTGCGAATGCCTAATACATCCATTCCAGTTTCTGCCACGGCCACTGACTCGACCACACCTTTTTCCGCATTTGAGCGGATGATCGCCGGGCGCTATTTGCGCGCTCGACGTAAGGAGACGTTTATTTCGATCATTGCTGGCTTCTCTTTCATCGGCATCATGCTTGGGGTTGCAACCCTGATCATTGTTATGGCGGTAATGAATGGGTTTCGTGCAGAATTGCTGGATCGGATTCTGGGGATTAACGGCCATATGATTGTGCAACCAATTGATGGTGATTTGGTTGACTACAAGGCGATTTCAGACCGCATCAACAATATTGAAGGTGTGCGTTATTCAGTCTCTCTGATTGAGGGACAGGCCTTGGTTTCCAGTGGAATCGGCGGTAGTGGCGCGTTAGTACGAGGCGTTTCAGAGGCTGATTTACGCAAGATAAAATCTATCTCCGATAATATCAAAAGCGGATCTCTGGACGGGTTTGACAGCGGCGAAGGCGTGGCTGTAGGCATTCGCCTTGCCAATAAACTTGGATTACTGCTCAATGATAAAATTACGCTGATTGCACCGGAAGGCGATGTTACGCCTTTTGGTACGACGCCCAGGGTAAAGGCTTATCCAATCACGGCCATATTCGAAATTGGCATGTCGGAATATGATTCTTCATTCATTTTTATGCCGTTGGGCGAAGCTCAGCTCTATTTCAATTCTGAAAACCATGTGAGCGTGATTGAGATTTATGTCGATAAGCCCGATAAAATTGGTGAATTGCGTAAACCGATTGAGGCAGCAACGCGACGACAGGTGTTTCTGGTCGACTGGAAACAGCGAAATTCCACGTTCTTTCAGGCATTGGAGGTGGAACGCAACGTCATGTTCTTCATCCTTACTTTGATTGTGCTGGTCGCCGCCCTGAACATTATCTCGGGGCTTACCATGTTGGTAAAAGACAAGGGCAAGGATATCGCCATCTTGCGCACAATGGGGGCAACGAGCGGTTCTGTGATGCGGATATTCTTCATGACGGGCGCTGCCATTGGCATCTTCGGCACGCTGGCAGGCTTTTTGCTCGGGGTGGTTGTATGCGAAAATGTTGAGCGTATCCGACAATT
The DNA here is from genome assembly GCA_016763155.1 of Rhizobiaceae bacterium. Classification (GTDB taxonomy): domain Bacteria; phylum Pseudomonadota; class Alphaproteobacteria; order Rhizobiales; family Rhizobiaceae. The sequence continues at coordinate 25,787 of JAESUH010000030.1, read as the reverse complement.
TTTCTCCTGGCTTTCAGGCACAACCATCTTTAATCCCGAACTCTATTTCCTAAGCCAATTGCCAGCAGAGATGGATGTCTCAGAAACGATAACTATCGTCTCAATGGCATTGATATTATCGCTGATTGCCACGCTCTTTCCTGCATGGCGCGCAGCAAAGCTGGAACCGGTTGAAGCGCTTCGATATGAATAAGAACCAACCCACACTAATCATGCAGAACGTGGTGAGAACCTATGGCGAGGGGCCACAGGCTTTGCACATTCTTAATGGTGCTGATTTGCAAATCATGCCGGGCGAGATGGTAGCAATGATTGCGCCTTCAGGCGCAGGTAAATCAACATTGCTGCATTCGGCAGGTTTACTTGAGCGCCCGGATGATGGCGAGATTTTCATCGGCGGCAAAGCCACGAAATCCTTAAACGATGACGAGCGCACAAAAATGCGCCGCGGCACTATCGGTTTTGTCTACCAGTTCCATCATTTGCTTCCTGAGTTTTCCGCCGAGGAAAACTTGATGATACCGCAAATGATAAACGGGTTGGACCGCGCCAAGGCGAAAAAGAGAGCCCATGAGTTGCTGGACTATATGAAGATCGGGGATAGGGCAGACCATAGACCGTCAGAACTATCTGGCGGAGAGCAACAGCGCGTTGCCATTGCGAGGGCCGTATCCAATTCGCCGGATCTCCTTTTGGCTGATGAACCGACCGGTAATCTGGACCCGGATACAGCACATCACGTATTCGCCACATTGGAAAGTCTTGTTAGAAACACGGGCTTAGCGGCGTTAATTGCCACGCATAATCATGCGCTTGCTGCTCAGATGGATCGCTGTATCACCATCGAGGCTGGCAAAATCATAGATATTACCAAATAAACTGGCAATTTAAGAAAATTGTCTGGGGTTTGTTGACATATTAGAACAAACATGAACATATAAAGAACATATCGTGAATATAGCAAAAACATGCTGCTAGGGAGTACGACAATGTTCATATCTTTTAGAGACATCGCATCACTGGGAACAATTGGGTTATTTTTGACTACTCTGTTTATGTGGGCAGAAATTTTGCAAACCATCGGATTGCACACGATCACCTAATTGATATTTTGATCTGTGCTTAATATTCAAGATTGGGGGATGGCTGCGGCTATTTTCTTGAAATTGTATCCATAAAGCATGACACTCCTTCTGATCCCAGAAAAATAGGGAATCAGGAGAGATTGCTTTGTCCAACAATAATTTTACGGAAAAACTCAAGCGGGAATTGGCTGGCAACAAAGCGCCTGGCGGTGGATCATCATATTCTGGTGCCTCCAATTCTGACACTCCAAATTCCGACACTTCATTGCAATTTATCCATCTGCACGTTCAGTCAGCGTTTTCGCTGCTGGAAAGTGCTTTACCAATGGCCAAACTTATTGATCTTGCCATTGCTGATAATCAGCCGGCACTTGCGGTAACCGATCGTAACAATTTGTTTGGTGCGCTGGAATTTTCGGAAAAAGCTTCTGCCAAAGGATTGCAGCCGATCATGGGCTGTAAAATGGCTATTGAGGCCTTTGTAAACGTTGACCCAAACAATGGTGACACTTCTGGCAGCGAAGCCAAAAGTTCACGCCACAATGAGTTTGTGACAGAATATCCAAGTCTTGTATTTCTTGCGATGAATCAAGTGGGCTTCCGCAATCTGGCCCATATCGTCAGCAAGGCTCATTTAACCAGTGATGCAGGCGATCTTCCCCACATCACCTATCAGGATTTGGTGGATAAAAATTCTGGACTGATTTGTCTGAGCGCTGGGAATGACGGGCCGATCAACAGGTCCTTGAAGGATAATCATTTAGAGGATGCCACTAACTGTCTAGGTAGGCTCAAATCCATCTTCGGTGATCGCCTATATGTGGAATTGCAACGCCACGGTGAAAAAGACCGCACCATCGAAGAAGGCCTACTCAATTTGGCCTACACAATGGATATTCCTATCGTTGCAACAAATCAGCCATTATTTCCGACGCGCGATGATTTTGCGGCCCATGACGCGTTGATCTGTATTGCCGATGGCGCCGTCATCGCAATGGAAGATCGCAAACGATATACAGACGAGCATTATTTTAAGTCTCAGGCAGAAATGGCGGAGCTGTTTTCCGACCTGCCGGAAGCACTTGAAAATACAATTGAAATTGCCAAACGCTGTATCTACCGGGAAAAAACCCATTCTCCCATTCTGCCAAGCTTTGCCGGTAACACTGAAGACCCTGAAAAAGCGAAAAAGCAGGAAATTGAAGCCCTCAAATCCATGGCCCTTAGCGGGTTAAACGATAGATTGATAAACCCTGGCATTGCCAAAGGGTTTGGCCGCGAAGACTATGATAAACGGCTAGAGTTTGAACTTGGCATTATCGAACAAATGGGTTTTCCGGGGTATTTTCTGATCGTTGCAGATTTTATCAACTGGGCAAAATCTCGCGATATTCCAGTAGGGCCGGGGCGTGGGTCCGGTGCTGGTTCACTGGTCGCCTGGTCGTTGAAGATCACGGATATAGATCCCATGCGGTTCACGCTGCTGTTTGAGCGATTTCTTAATCCTGAACGCCTTTCCATGCCCGATTTCGATATCGATTTTTGTCAGGAGCGGCGTGAGGAAGTAATCCACTATGTGCAGGATAAATATGGCCGCGATCAGGTAGCCCAGATCATTACATTTGGTTCGCTACAGGCAAGGGCAGTGTTGCGGGATGTTGGGCGCGTATTGCAGATGCCATATGGCCAAGTGGACCGCATTTGTAAGCTGGTGCCTGCCAACCCTGCTAATCCGGTTACGCTGAAGCAGGCCATTGAAGAAGAGCCCAAGCTTGAGGAAGCAAGGCAGGAAGAAGAAATTGTCAGTGAGTTATTCGATATTTCCCTGAAGCTTGAAGGCCTTTACCGCCATGCATCCACCCATGCGGCGGGTATCGTGATTGGTGACAGAAAGCTGGACGAACTTGTGCCGCTTTACCGTGATCCAAGGTCTGATATGCCGGTTACCCAATATAATATGAAATGGGTTGAACCTGCGGGTCTGGTGAAATTCGATTTTCTCGGGCTTAAAACTCTGACGGTTTTGGATAAGGCTCTTGCATTTATCAGGCAAAAGGGAGTTGAGATCGATCTGTCAGCTCTCGAAATTGACGATAAAAAAACATACGATATGCTCACCAGAGGCGATACGGTTGGCGTTTTTCAGCTTGAGAGTCAGGGCATGCGCAAGGCGCTGCTTGGCATGAAGCCGGATAGGTTTGAAGATATTATTGCCCTTGTGGCGCTATATCGGCCGGGTCCAATGGATAATATCCCCACCTATAATGCGCGTAAACATGGCGAAGAAGCGCCTGATTATTACCACGATAAGATCGAATCCATCCTGAAAGAAACCTATGGGGTAATCATTTATCAGGAACAGGTTTTGCAGATTGCGCGTACCCTTGCTGGCTATTCCCTCGGCGAAGCGGATTTTCTGCGTAAGGCCATGGGCAAGAAAATTAAAGAGGAAATGGATGCCCAGCGCATCCGGTTTGTGGATGGTGCTGTTGAAGGCGGGTTGCAGAAAGCCCATGCCAACACGATTTTTGATGTGCTGGCAAAGTTTGCCGGCTACGGTTTTAACAAGGCCCATGCGGCGGCTTACGCACTCATATCCTATCAAACGGCCTATCTCAAAGCATGGCATCCGGTAGAGTTTTTGGCTGCCTCCATGCAATTGGATATGGGCAATACGGATAAGCTCAATATTTTCCATCAGGAAGCGGCAAGCCTGAAAATTGAAGTGGTGCCACCTTCTGTTCAAACTTCAGAGGTCGGTTTTTCTGTTAAAGATGGGAAAATATATTACGCGCTGGCAGCCATTAAAGGTGTAGGCGAGGGGGCGGTTGAACAAATTGTTCGCGACCGAAAAGAAAATGGTCCGTATCGCAACATCACAGAATTTTTCAGCCGAATTGATATCAAGTCTGCCAATAAGAGAACGCTTGAAAACCTGATATGTGCCGGCGCGCTTGATTGTTTTGGGTTTCCTCGCGAGCAATTGCTTTCTGGTTTGGAGCGCCTCATTGGCCATACCTCCCGCATCTCTATGGAACGCGAAGTCGGGCAAAACGATATGTTCGGTACTGCAATGGGAGTTGAAGAAAAGGTTGAACTTCCTCTTGTAGAGGTATGGAATTTAACAGAAAAACTACAAAGAGAGTTTGCTTCTATCGGGTATTATCTCAGTGCTCATCCTTTGGATGAATACAAAGATATCCTGGAACGTATGCGCGTTCAGCTCTATGCCGATTTTGAACTTTCCGTGCGCAATGGTGCTGCTGCCGGGCGCCTTGCCGGTACAATCACCGCAAAGCAATTACGCAAAACCCGGACCGGTAAGCGCATGGGCATATTTATGATTTCTGACCCTTCCGGCCAATATGAAGCCGTGGTGTTTGAAGAAGCACTCGACCGGTTTTCTGATCTGCTGGAACCCGGGAACTCAATCATATTCCTGGCAGGTGCCGATATTCGTCCGGAGGGCGTTAGCGTTCGCATACAAAGCGTTGAATCCCTCGAAAAGGCTGCGAACAAGGAAAAACGGAACTTGCGGATATTCCTGCGTGACCAGCAACCCTTTGATAATTTGGTATCTCTAATCAAACCGCGCGGGGATGGCAGAGTCTCGTTCGTGGTAATTCAGGAAAATGGGGAACGCGAAGTCGAGGTTCAGCTCAGGGAAAAATACCAGTTATCGAGCCGTGTCGCCAGTGCAGTAAAAGCTATTCCGGGAGTTTTGGACGTCGAATTATATTAAGGCCTGACCTGATATCTAACTGAGCTGCAGGGTGACCGACTGTCGCTGGGTTGCAAAAAAATTTTCAATTTAAACCAAACATTAAGCGGTTCAGGTCACATTGCGTTAAATATATTTTGGACTATGTGTATTTAGTAAGGGTCCCAACCGTGTCAACACGCCAAAAGCGAAACTCCTCATTGGGGTTGCTGGTTATTCCGGCAATCTGTATCGCGCTCACTTCCTATTTTATTTATCATTCCAATCAGGGGCGATTCAGCCTTCAGGCCAAGGTTGAATTAGACCAGAAGGCTCTGGACCTGAAAAAGGAACTGGCTCGCGCGAAGGAACAGCGCGAAATTCTCGTTGCCCGGGTGTCGCTGATGCGAATTGGAACACTCGAACGAGACATGCTCGATGAACAGGCGCGATACCATTTGAATCTGACTAATGATTCAGAAATTATCATCTATCGCCAGCAAAAATGACGTGAAATCTGTTGACCTGCTCAACTATTTCCACCGCAATCGAGTGAAATAAACTTGATTTACGTTAATTTCTAACAAAAACTAACGCTTAAGCGCGTTTTCGCAGGGTTGCTGTGCAAATGCGTGTATTGCATTCACTAGCCTATCCATTATCATCTGGAAAACGGGATCAGGGAGAGAGATCAAATGGCAGCACGGCCAAAACAAGTGTCTTCAAAAACACGGGCGGCACAAAAAACGCCAAAACCTTCAAAGCTATCCAAAGAGGAAGAATTAAAAGCATATTGCGATATGCTTCTTATCCGTCGCTTTGAAGAAAAAGCCGGCCAGCTTTATGGCATGGGCTTTATTGGTGGCTTTTGCCATCTCTATATCGGTCAGGAAGCGGTCGTTACTGGCATGCAAATGTCAATCGGCGAGGGCGATCAGGTCATCACCGGATATCGCGATCATGGCCATATGCTTGCTTGCGGCATGGAACCGGGCGGCGTAATGGCCGAACTTACCGGACGCAGCAATGGATATTCCCACGGTAAGGGCGGCTCCATGCACATGTTTTCCAAGGAAAAGAACTTCTTTGGTGGTCACGGCATTGTTGGGGGACAGGCCTCGCTTGGAACCGGACTGGCATTTGCCAATAATTATCGCGATAACGACCGCGTCAGCCTGACTTATTTCGGCGATGGTGCTTCTAATCAGGGGCAAGTCTATGAATGTTTCAATATGGCCAAGCTTTGGAAATTGCCGGTAATCTATATTATTGAAAATAACCGTTACGCCATGGGAACCGCAGTTGCCAGAGCTTCTGCCTTCACAGACTTTTCCCAACGTGGCGCATCTTTTGCCATTCCGGGCATTAAGGTAGATGGCATGGATGTGCGTGCGGTGAAAGCTGCAGGCGATCAGGCTGTTAAATGGTGCCGCGCAGGCAATGGTCCTTATATTCTCGAAATGGAAACTTACCGCTACCGCGGACATTCCATGTCAGATCCAGCAAAATACCGTTCCAAAGACGAAGTTCAGAAAATGCGAGCCGAACAGGATCCAATTGAACAGGTAAAGCAGCGCATCATTGCTGAAAAACTAGCAAGTGAAGATGAGTTGAAAGCAATGGATAAGAAAATTCGTACAATTATCGGCAATGCTGCTGAATATGCTCAAGCTGGTCCAGTGCCAGATGCAAGTGAGCTTTATACCGATATTCTGTTGGACGCCTAGGGGGGATTAACGACATGCCAATTGAAATACTCATGCCAGCGCTTTCCCCAACCATGGAAGAGGGCAACCTTGCAAAGTGGATTGTGAAAGAAGGCGACAGCGTTACTTCCGGTGATGTGATTTGCGAAATCGAAACCGACAAAGCCACCATGGAAGTGGAAGCCGTAGACGAAGGCGTCATCGGCAAAATTCTCATTGCGGAAGGCATGGAGGGGGTCAAGGTAAATACCGTGATCGCTGTATTGCTGGAAGAAGGTGAAACCGTCGATGATATCGGGACTACACCAGCGGCACCTGCGCCGGCTCCTTCAAGTGAAGCACCTGTTGCAGAGATTGTTACTGAAACAACCAGTGCACCTGAAGCCGTGATTGTATCTGATCCGGATATTCCGGAAGGCACTGCGATGATCGAAACAACCGTGCGTGAAGCCTTGCGCGATGCAATGGCTGAAGAAATGCGTGCGGATGATAATGTCTTCATCATGGGTGAAGAAGTCGCTGAATATCAGGGCGCATATAAAATCACTCAGGGCATGTTGCAGGAATTTGGTGCACGCCGGGTGATTGATACACCTATTACCGAGCATGGATTTGCCGGTATTGGTGTTGGTGCTGCAATGACCGGCCTCAAGCCTATCGTTGAATTCATGACTTTCAACTTTGCCATGCAGGCAATTGATCACCTCATCAACTCTGCTGCAAAAACGCTCTATATGTCCGGTGGACAAATGGGCGCGCCAATTGTGTTTCGCGGGGCAAATGGGGCGGCAGCTCGTGTGGGTGCGCAGCATTCTCAGTGTTTTGCTGCATGGTACAGCCATGTTCCGGGCTTGAAAGTGGTAATGCCATATAATGCATCTGACGCTAAGGGCCTTCTTAAATCAGCCATTCGCGATCCAAATCCGATCATCTTTCTGGAAAATGAAATGCTCTATGGTCAAAGCTTTGATGTGCCTGATCTGGAAGATCATACCATCCCAATCGGCATAGCGCGCATTCACCGCTCTGGTAAGGATGCAACCATTGTATCCTTCTCAATCGGCATGACTTACGCAATTGAAGCGGCTGAGGCTTTGGCTGAGCAAGGCATTGATTGCGAAATTATTGATGTGCGCACAATCAGACCGATGGATATCGACGCGATTATTACGTCTGTGAAGAAAACCGGCAGACTGGTAACCGTCGAAGAAGGCTACCCGCAATCATCCGTTGGTGATTTTATCTCCAACACCGTGATGCGGCTGGCTTTTGATTATCTTGATGCGCCAGTGCACACCATTACCGGTAAAGATGTTCCAATGCCTTATGCGGCTAATCTTGAAAAGCTTGCTTTGCCGAATGTGGAAGAAGTCATCGATGCCGTGAAGGCGGTTTGCTACCGGAGTTAAGGTGATGCAGCGTCTTGATATTAAATCCGTTCGATATAGCAAATTTAACAGATCGGTTATGGTCGATGGACGCGGCGTTGTCCTGGAAATTTCCCAGGAAGCTCTGGAAACATTAGTCAACCGTAAGCTGAGCGGTGAAGAGGCCGTTCTCAAAGTGGTGGAAGAAATAAAACGCTTCACCCACCTTGCAGAACGGGTGCCAGCTGACGATGGAAAAATACAAATTACGACGAATATTCTGATCAATAACGGAATATTCAGCGAAACAAATGGAGGCTGATTAAATGCCGATCAACATAACCATGCCCGCACTTTCACCAACCATGGAGGAGGGCAATCTTGCAAAATGGCATGTCAAAGAGGGCGATAGCGTTTCCGCAGGCGATGTGATTTGCGAGATCGAAACTGACAAAGCCACCATGGAAGTAGAATCCATTGATGAAGGTGTTGTGGGTAAAATTCTGGTCGCAGAAGGCACTGAAGGGGTGAAGGTTAATTCCATCATTGCTGTACTTCTGGAAGAGGGCGAGAGCGCTTCGGATATTGATGCGTCAGTTAGTTCTGCTCCAGCGGCCGCTGCGGCACCTGTGGTAGATACAGCACCAGAGCCCGAAAAAACAACAGAGCCGACAGCGGCGCCGGTTGCAGCTGCTTTAACACCTGCACAATCAGGCGAACGCCTGTTTGCTTCCCCATTGGCACGGCGCATTGCTGCTCAAGAAGGTGTCGCACTTTCTTCGATCACTGGCACAGGCCCACACGGGCGCATTCATAAACGTGATGTTGAAGAAGCTCTTGCAGCAGGTACTGCTTCAAATGGCGCTGAAGCACCAATTGCTGCTGCCAAAACAAGTGGTGGCACGACTGCTATGGCAACCGGCATGTCCGACGCACAAGTTCTGGCGTTGTATGACGAAGCTGATTACGAGAAGTTCCCGCATGACGGCATGCGTAGAGTGATTGCCGAACGGTTGACCGAGAGCACGCAGACCATTCCATCTTATTTGATTACCATGGATTGTGAGCTGGACGCGCTGATGAAACTGCGCGCGGAAATTAATGCTGCTGCGCCAATCGTCGATGACAAGCCAACATATAAAGTTTCGGTCAATGATTTCATCGTCAAAGCTATGGCGATGGCTCTGCAAAAAGTGCCAATGGCCAATGCTTCATGGACCAGCACGGACCGCATATTGCACAAGCATTCAGATGTGGGCGTGGCGGTTGCTGTGCCTGATGGGTTGTTCACGCCGATTGTTCGCAAAGCTGAACTGAAAAGCCTGACGCAAATATCCGCTGAAGTTAAAGACATGGCTGGTCGGGCAAAGAACAAAAAACTGGCACCGGCTGAATATCAGGGCGGCACAACTGCGGTTTCTAATCTGGGCATGTTCGGGGTGAAAGAATTCACCTCCATCATCAACCCGCCTCATGCTTCCATCCTTTCAGTGGGTGCAGGCAAGCCACAACCAGTGGTGCGCGATGGCGCGCTTGCCATCGGCATAATGATGGCGGTGACATTTGCCTTTGACCATAGGGTGATTGATGGCGCACTGGGCGCGCAATTAGCGGCGAGCTTTAAGGGCTTTATCGAAAAACCACTTTCAATGCTGGTTTAAAATACAAACAAAAAACGAGGCCGACATGGCAGATATTTTTGACGTACTTATCATTGGCGGTGGTCCTGGTGGCTATGTGGCAGCTATTCGTGCAGCGCAGCTTGGGCTGAAAACAGCCGTGGTCGAACGCGAACATATGGGCGGCATCTGCCTCAATTGGGGTTGTATTCCCACAAAAGCTTTGTTGCGCTCGGCTGAAATCTATCACCAGATGGAACGCGCCAAGGATTACGGCCTTACTGCTGATAAAATTGGCGTTGATATTGCAGCCGTTGTTAAACGTTCGCGCGGTGTTTCTACCCAGTTGACCATGGGCGTTGGCGGCTTGATGAAGAAGAACAAAATCACTGTCATTTGGGGCGAAGCTGAAATCACCAAACCGGGTGAAGTCAAAGTTTCAGCTATGAAAAAGAAGCCGATGGAACCTCAGGCCAGACCGCCACGCGGCACGCTGGGTGAGGGCACTTATCAGGCTAAGAATATCATTATTGCCACTGGTGCACGTCCACGCACTCTCCCGGGTATTGAACCTGACGGGGATAAAATCTGGACCTATTTTGAGGCTCTTGTTCCCAAAGACATGCCAAAATCTCTGCTGGTAATGGGCTCTGGTGCCATCGGTATCGAATTTGCGAGCTTCTATCATGCGCTTGGTGCTGATGTTACCGTCATCGAATTGATGCCTAACATTATGCCGGTTGAGGACGAAGAAATCTCCAAGATTGCCAGAAAGCAACTTGAAAAACGCGGCATGAAAATCATCACCGAAGCCAAAGTTGCCAAGGTGGAAAAAACTGCAACAGGCGTTGTTGCCCATGTGGAAACCAAAGACGGCAAGGTTGAAAAACTCAGCGCTGAAAAACTGATTTCTGCGGTTGGAGTACAGGGTAATATCGAAAATCTTGGACTTGAGAAACTTGGTGTCAAAACTGAACGTGGCTGTGTGGTTATCGATTCCTACGGCAATACGAATATCCCCGGAATTTTGGCAATTGGCGATGTGGCTGGCCCACCAATGCTTGCCCATAAGGCCGAGCATGAGGGTGTAATCTGCGTTGAGAAAATTGCAGGTTTGTCACCTCATCCAATGGATAAGAACCAAATTCCTGGGTGCACTTATTGCCACCCGCAAGTGGCTTCAGTTGGCCTCACCGAAGCGAAAGCCAAGGAAGCCGGTTATAAAATTAAAGTGGGTCGTTTCCCATTCATCGGCAATGGTAAGGCGATTGCGCTGGGCGAACCTGATGGTTTGGTGAAAACCATATTTGACGAGAAAACCGGCCAGCTTCTGGGGGCCCATATGGTGGGAGCAGAAGTAACGGAACTCATCCAAGGGTTTGTTATTGCAATGAACCTGGAGACCACCGAAGAAGATTTGATGCATACGGTCTTCCCTCATCCAACGCTCTCTGAAATGATGCATGAAAGCGTGCTGGATGCCTATGGAAGGGTGATAAACTTCTAAAACAGTGCGATTTTAGAAACGAAACTCAGGTTTTGGACAAATTGTGCGCATAGAATTGAGCAATAATGCCTAGGCCACTAAACGCCTTTTTATGGATATTCTTTGCCATCCTTTCATTTGGCGTGTTAGTGGGCTTATTGAACCTTTGGAACCCACAGGCAGTGCACATTCCCTTTGGGCCAAATGGGGAGAGTGCTGAAGGGCTGGATGGACTGATTGCATCGGTTTTATCCAGTGGCGTGCTTGGACTGGTGTTTGGCCTATTGGCCGCTTGTATTGCCTGGATTTTTACAGCAGGTACAAACAAGGCAAATGAAGAGAGAACTGACTAATGGTAACGGTACTCGATACAATAGACGTCAAAGCAGCGGGCGCAAAACTTCGCCACCCGGAAAAAGCCAATAATCCTGATAATGCGATCCAGCGCAAACCATCATGGATTCGAGTGAAAGCTGGCGGTTCGAAGGTCTATGACGAAACCCGCAAAATCGTCAAAGAAAACGGCCTAGTTACCGTATGCGAAGAGGCCGGATGCCCCAACATTGGTGAATGCTGGTCTAAGAAACATGCGACCATGATGATCATGGGCGACACCTGCACAAGGGCCTGCGCCTTTTGTAATGTGCGCACCGGAAAACCCAATCCGCTGGATGTGGCCGAACCTGAAAACGTTGCCATTGCAGTTCAAAAACTTGGGCTGAAACATGTGGTGATTACCTCTGTGGATCGTGATGATCTTGCGGACGGTGGTGCTGAGCATTTTGTTCGCACTATTGAAGCGATCCGCGCCAGATCACCCAGCACGACAATCGAAATTCTGACCCCTGATTTCCAGCGCAAAGAAGGCGCATTGGAAAAAGTGGTGGCGGCCAGACCTGATGTGTTCAACCATAATATGGAAACTGTACCATCCAAATATTTGTCAGTTCGCCCCGGTGGCCGCTATTTCCATTCGATCCGTTTGTTGCAGAAGGTGAAAGAACTGGATCCCAATATGTTCACCAAATCTGGCATCATGGTTGGCTTTGGTGAAGAGCGAAATGAAGTGCTGCAATTGATGGATGATTTGCGCTCGGCTGATGTAGATTTCATGACCATTGGTCAATATTTGCAGCCAACCAGCAAGCACCACAAAATCGTGCGTTTTGTAACGCCTGAAGAGTTTGATGCCTATGCAACCATTGCCAAAACAAAGGGCTTTTTGCTGGTATCATCTTCACCGCTAACGCGTTCATCACACCATGCGGGCGAAGACTTTGCCCTGCTGCAAGCTGCTCGCAACAATCGGTAAGCCTTTTGCCTAAATTCGATAAAAAGCACATTGTAAACCACAGCGCCGCCAAGATGTTTGATCTGGTGGCTGACGTGGAAAAATACCCTGAATTTCTGCCCCTGTGCAGCGGATTGAAAATTCGCTCCACACGGGAAAAACAGGGCAAAACAGTTTTGATCGCTGATATGTCGGTCTCTTACAAAATGTTGCGCGAGACCTTCACCAGTCAGGTGATTTTGAACAGCGAAGATTTGCAAATCGATGTGAAATATCTGGATGGGCCGTTCCGCTATCTGGATAATCGATGGCGGTTTACTGATCTCGAAGATGGAAAATGCGAAGTGAGCTTTGAAATCGATTACGAATTCAAAAGCAAAATGCTTGGCATAGTGATGGGAACGATGTTTGAAATCGCATTTTCCCGCTTCACTGCTGCCTTCGAGGAACGCGCCGATAAAATTTATTCGGCCTGATTATTGTTCTTCGGCGGCAAGCCCGTATGAAAGCAGCATTTCAAATGCCATTTTGACGGTTTTATTGCGAATTTCGTCTCTGCTCAGATCGCCAAAATGAAACTCTTCAGCAAATGCGCCTTCTTCCAACGTGCTTGCAATGGCTATGAATACGAGGCCAACGGGTTTTTCGTCCGTTCCGCCGCCGGGGCCGGCAATGCCGGTTACAGCAACACTGGCGGTGGCGTTTGAGTGTTCCAGCGCGCCCTGTGCCATTTGTACAGCTGTTTCAATCGAGACCGCGCCCTCATTATCAAGGGTTTCCTGAGAGACTCCGATTAAATCATGCTTTGCTTCGTTGGAATAGGTGATGAAGCCACGCTCTACCACGTCTGATGATCCCGCAACGGAAGTCAAAAGCGCCATGATTAACCCACCAGTGCAGGATTCAGCCGTGGTGATTTTTCCTTTTTCGGCGCGGAAGCGGTCCAGCACCATTTCAGCCATAACTGGCAATTCAGGATCAATATGCATGATTATGCTCCGTTGATAGATGGAAATACGACTGTTGCATTGGCCAGTGCGGCGATGCCTTCCTGTCGGCCCACCGCTCCGATTTTTTCATTGGTGGTGGCTTTGACCGATACCCGTTTCAATTCAATATCACAGGTCTTGGCGACGAACTCCCGCATGGCTTCACGGTGCGGGCCAATCTTGGGCGTTTCACAAATTAATGTCACATCCAGATGCGTGATCGTGCCGCCAGCAGCTCTCACCAGTTTTACTGCATGTTGCAAAAACTGGAATGACGCTGCACCTTTCCATTTTGGATCAGAAGGTGGAAAGTGCGAGCCGATGTCGCCATCGCCAATTGTGCCAAGTAGCGCATCCGTCAGCGCATGAAGCCCCACATCGGCGTCTGAATGGCCCTGTAATCCCATGTCATGATTAATCTCGAGACCGCACAGGGTGACAAAGCTGCCAGGCCCCAATGTATGAATATCATAGCCGCTACCGGTTCGAACATCGGGGAGGGTATTTGCCTGCATTCTTCTCTCCGCAATTTCCATATCGTGACCCGTGGTGATTTTCATATTGTCGCTGCTCACTTCAACAATTTCAACCTGCATACCAGCCCATTCTGCAACCGCTGCATCATCGGTGAAATGATCGAGATTTTCACTTTTTGCTTTGTTATGAGCTGCAAGAATATCTGTAAATATAAACCCTTGCGGCGTTTGGGCGGCGAATAAATTATCGCGTGGAACCGTTTCAAGCACATGGCCTGATCCATCAACCCGTTTGATTGTCTCTGAAATGGCATGGCCGGGTAGGGCACATTGGCGAGGTGCAATGCTTTCAAGCACTTTTGAGATGGTTGCCTGCGATACAAAGGGTCTGGCTGCGTCATGTATCAGGATTTTATCAATGCCGTGTTCACTAAGCGCTGCAAGCCCGAGCTGGCAACTAATCTGCCGCGTCTCTCCACCGGTAACAGGGGGTAACAGCTTTTCGTGGGGCGGGGTGGATTGAGCGTATAACTCTGCATCATCTTGGTGGATGACCACTTGAATCCAACTGATACCCTCATGGGAACAAAACTTTTCAATGCAGAGTTGCAGAACAGATTTTGCTGCCAATTGGTAATATTGTTTTGGCCCGGCAATACTGGCCCCCATACGCTGACCACGCCCCGCCGCTACAATAACAACCCCGTTAATGGTCAAAATACAGATCCCCAAATTGCCCTTGTGGTTTGATCAGGCATTGTCTAAAAACAGGCAATTCTACTATTGCCTAAATTTTAGGCAGTTTCGAAAGTTAACCAGTCTGATGCAATTAGATCAACCCTTCTCCATTGGCAATGTAAAATTGCGCAATCGCGCATTACTGGCTCCAATGTCAGGTGTGAGCGACTTACCGTTCCGCGAACTTGCGTGGAAGTTTGGCGCGGGCATGGTGGTGTCTGAAATGGTCGCAAGCGAGGCCTTTGTTGAGGGTGAAGCCGAAATGCACCTTAAGGCACAATCGGGCAATTTGCCGGTTCATATGGTGCAATTGATTGGCCGCGAGGCTCACTGGATGGGACATGCCGCCAAAATGGTTGAAGCCGGAGGTGCCGATATCATCGATATTAATATGGGGTGCCCGGCCAGAAAGGTCACCACTGGTTATTCCGGTTCAGCGCTGATGCGTGACCTTGATCACGCCCTGAAATTGATTGATGCGGTTGTGGTAAATGTCAGTGTGCCTGTGACTTTAAAAATGCGCCTTGGTTGGGATCAGGGAACCATCAACGCTGCAGAACTTGCCAAAAGGGCTGAGGACGCGGGCGTGCAGATGATTACCGTGCACGGGCGTACCCGTTGTCAATTCTACAAGGGAAATGCCGATTGGGATGCGATCAGGCAGGTTAGCGAAGCGGTTTCTGTGCCAGTGGTCGTTAATGGAGATATCACCAGCATTGATAGTGCTGGTCGTGCAATTGAAGCTTCAGGCGCTGATGCTGTCATGGTGGGCAGGGCGAGCTATGGCGCGCCGTGGTTACCTGGGCAAATTGCCGGGAATGAAACGCCATTCGCTGGAACTGATTTGACACTGCGAACAATCATTGCCGAGCATTATGATGCCATTTGCCAATTATACGGCAAATTTCTTGGGGTGCGACAAGCCAGAAAACATCTTGGCTGGTATCTGGATAAATTTGCCTCTGGCCCGGAATTCTCTGCACTTCGTCAACAAATTCTGAGATCAGAAGAACCCGCAGACGTCCTAAAACTTCTGGGCGAGATATGCGATCTCGCTGAGCAAAATGCCAACAAACCAATAGCCGCATGATGGCTAAACCTGTCGAGATGCCTCCTTCAAAGATTGCTGGAAACACCACCGGAAATGATGTTTCCTCTATTGTGCTCGATAGTCTCGCCCATCCGGTTTTGATGGTGGGTGAAGATGGTGGAATTATCTTTGCAAATTCGGCGGCCGAAGCATTTTTTAAAGCTTCTGCGAGCGTGCTTTCCCGCCAAAAGCTGACTGATCTATTGCCCTTCGGCAGTCCGGTATTTGCGCTGGTGAATCAGGTGCGTTCCATCGGGTCGCTGGTCAATGAATATAAAGTGGATATTTCTTCGCCGCGCATTGGGCAGGGGAAATCCGTCGATATTTCCGCTTCTCCGGCTTTGGATACTGCCGGTGCGGTGGTGTTGATGTTTCAGCCGGGCAATTTAGCGGAAAAAATGGATCGCCAGCTCACCCACAGAGGGGCTGCTAGAACGGTTACCGGCCTTGCAGCAATGCTTGCCCATGAAATCAAAAACCCTCTATCTGGAATACGCGGAGCAGCCCAATTGCTGGAAAGTTCTTCCAGCGAAGAAGACCGGGTTTTAACCAGACTTATCACCGATGAAACCGACCGTATTGTAAAAATTGTTGACCGGATGGAAGTGTTTTCAGATGAGCGCCCGATTGAACGTGCGCCGGTCAATATCCACTCAGTGCTGGAACATGTGAAGCGGATTTCCGAGAATGGGTTTGCTTCAAACATTCGAATTAATGAGCGTTATGATCCCTCTTTGCCACCCGTATATGGCAATCGGGATCAACTCGTGCAGGTGTTTCTAAATTTGGCAAAGAATGCATCCGAAGCGATTATGAACGGGGCCGAAGGCGTAATAACTTTCTCCACCGCCTATAAGCCAGGCATCAGGCTGATTGCGCCAGGTTCCAATCAACGCGTCTCGTTGCCGCTTGAATTTTGTGTGTCGGATAATGGTTCAGGTGTTCCTGATGAATTGCTGGCGCATATATTCGACCCATTCGTAACTTCAAAAACCAACGGTACTGGTTTGGGATTGGCATTGGTTGCAAAAATTGTCGGTGATCATGGTGGCGTGGTTGAATGCAATTCAAAGCCTGGCGAGACACTCTTTCGAATATTGCTGCCTGCCTATCAAGATATTCCAGAAATTGATGAGAAAACTGGGGTATAGGCATGGAAAACAAAACTATTCTGCTTGCTGATGATGATGCCGCTATTCGCACGGTGTTGAATCAAGCCATTACCCGCGCTGGATACGAAGTGCGAACCACCTCTAACATCGCTACTCTATGGCGTTGGGTTTCACGCGGCGAGGGTGATCTCGTGGTCACCGATGTGATCATGCCTGATGGCAATGTTTTTGATTTAATGCCCCGCATTACCCGCCACAGGCCAGATTTGCCGATGATTGTTATGAGTGCTCAAAACACATTCATGACGGCAATTAAAGCATCAGAACTGGGTGCCTATGATTATTTGCCCAAGCCCTTTGATCTGAATGAACTGATTTCCACAATAAAACGTGCCTTATCCCAACAGCGTAACACTGACAGCCCGGATGTTGTTGATGATGGTGAGAGCATGCCTCTGGTTGGCCGCTCCAGTGCTATGCAGGAGGTTTACCGGGTATTGGCGCGTCTGATGCAAACGGATTTGACCCTGCTTGTTACCGGCGAATCTGGTACCGGAAAAGAGTTGGTTGCGCGCGCATTACATGATTATGGCAAACGGCGGCATGCGCCTTTTGTTGCGATTAATATGGCAGCAATTCCAAAGGATTTGATCGAGTCAGAACTATTTGGCCATGAAAAGGGAGCTTTTACCGGCGCCCATTCCCGGACCTCGGGAAATTTCGAACAAGCCGAAGGCGGCACTTTATTTCTTGATGAAATTGGCGATATGCCGATGGAAGCCCAAACCCGGCTTTTGCGCGTATTGCAACAAGGTGAATATACAAGGGTAGGCGGGCGCATTCCTATTCGCTCGGACGTTCGCATCATTGCTGCAACCAATAAAAACCTGAATGATCTGATTAAAAAAGGGCTGTTTCGCGAAGATCTCTATTACCGGCTGAATGTTGTGCCATTGCGAATTCCACCCTTGCGCGAACGCGCTGGCGATATACCCGATCTCGTTCGTCATTTTATGCAAAAGGCAGAGTCTGATGGCTTGAGCGTGAATTCAATCGATAATGACGCACTCGGTGTACTCAATAATCATCTTTGGCCGGGAAATGTGCGGGAATTGGAAAATCTGGTTCGCCGTTTGCTCGCACTCTATCCTCAGGAAACCATCACAAAGCAAGTGATTGAACATGAATTGGCAAGTGACCAAAGCCCATTTGGTCAAATTGGCATGGCTGCACTTGATCACAGTTCTCAAAAAACTCTTTCTGAGACGACCGAACAATATGTGATTGATTATTTTGCCAAAAATGGCATCGAACGTGACAACGAACCCGTAAATGGCGAGACCCCCACCGGGCTTTATCAGCAATTACTCCGCGAGATCGAATATCCTTTGATTGTAACAACATTAGCGGCCACCAGTGGCAATCAGATCAAAGCGGCTGAATTGTTGGGCCTCAACAGGAATACTTTGCGCAAAAAAATGAAAGAGCTGAACATCAAGGTACAGCGGACCCTGCGATAAGTCAGAATGGTCAGTTGGATTTTGCGATCCAACATTGACGACATGTTTCATTTTTGCCACATTTGAGTTGCAAAAATGCAACTGATTCAATTTCAGAGAACTCTGGGGTACTGGTAAGTGTCAAATATTAGCAGTGAAGATTTAGACACACCTGCCAGTGATCGGTTTGAAAATGACGACCGGCGCGTTGGCCGGGATGACGATCAGGATGAAAACTCACCAAAACCCTCCGGAAGCAATTTTTTTGAGGGGCAATCCACTACTAGAATATTTGGATTATTTGTGGTTCTGGCTTTGCTCATTAGTGGCACGATCACGTTTTTTATCCTGATTGGGTTAACTTCATTCGACCCAACAAATGAAACAACGGCCTTCACAGCGGTAATTGTAAATGGTGGATTATCTGCAATTTTGCTGATTTTGATTAGCCGCGAAATTGCAAAGATATTAAGTTCCAGAAAAAAGGGCAGGGCGGCTTCTAGATTACATGTTCGCCTGATCACGCTATTTAGTCTTGTTGCTGCAATTCCCGCTATCATTGTTGCCATTGTTGCTGGTGTTACGCTGGATATCGGTCTGGATCGATGGTTTGAAATTCGTACTAAAAATATCATCAATTCTTCGGTTAGTGTTGCTGTCGCTTACATGAATGAAAGCACAAGAAGCCTGATGGGAAATACCATCAATATGGCGTCTGATCTGGACAGAAACCGCAGATTATTTGCTCTTGATCGCAAAGCATTTAATGACCTGGTTACTTTGCATGCCCGCGCAAGGGGCTTTGTTACCGCCGAATTGGTACGCAATAATGGGGTTGCGATTGTAAGAGCGGAACTAAAAACAGAACGTTCCGCACCCCCGGTCCATAAGGACGCGCTGGAAGCTGCGAGTTCGGGTGATCCTGTAAACATACCCAGAGGAAAGGGTAATTTTGTAGGTGCTGTATTAAAACTTAAAAACATTTCAAACGCCTATCTTTATACGGTGGTGGCACTTCCTGATGCCGTAATTAATGCACTTCAGGAAACAGAGGATAATGTTAAAGAATACGGCCAATTGGAAAACACGCGGCTGCCCGTGCAATTTGCCTACGCCATTCTTTATATCGGCCTTTGTCTGATCGTATTGCTGGCTGCTATTTGGATGGGTATAAGTGTGGCTGACCGAATTGTGTCTCCAATCCGAAGGCTGATATTTGCGGCAAGTGAGGTCAGTTCTGGCAATCTGGATGTTTCCGTAAATACCTCGCACTCAGAGGGCGACTTGATGTTCCTGAGTGAAAAATTCAATGTCATGATTGCTGACTTGAAGTATCAGCGAACTTTGCTGATTTCAGCCCATGATGAAATGAACCAAAGAGCGCTATTCACGGAAGCTGTGCTTTCTGGCGTGAGCGCTGCCGTCATCGGGATTGATATTGAGGGCAGGGTAACTCTGGCAAATCGTATTGCATTGGAACTTCTCAGTGACGAAGCAATTGATTTTCAAAACCCACAATTACTTGCAAATTTCTCCTCGGAGCTGGATGCCGCTTTCCAAAATGCTGTGGTTTCGGGAAAGACTGAATATCATGAGCAGATCACTTTGTTGCGTAGCGGCCGAGAGCGCACTTTGAACATGACGGTAACTCTCGAAGGTAAAGAGACCGAGGATCACTCCTATGTGGTTACCATCGATGATATTACTAATTTGGTGGTCGCTCAACGTAACAATGCCTGGGCCGATGTTGCGCAAAGAATTGCCCATGAAATCAAAAATCCTCTAACACCAATTCAGCTCTCGGCAGAACGCATTAGACGGCGTTTTGGCAAGCAGATTATCAATGACCGGGAGATTTTTGATCAATGCACAGATACCATTGTACGCCAGGTCAGTCATATTGGCCGCATGGTGGATGAGTTTTCCTCTTTTGCCCGAATGCCAGCGCCGGAATTTACAAATGGCGATTTACAAAATGTTGTTCGAGAAACCGTATTCCTGCAGAAAGTAGGTTTTCCGGATATCGAATTCACAACTGAATATGAAAAAAATCCCATCTATTGCGAATATGACGCCCGGTTATTATCTCAGGCGCTGATAAACGTTTTGAAAAATGCAGCCGAAGCCATTGAGGCCGTACCGGCTGATGAAATGGACGCTGGAAAAATCACAGTGCGGGTACACAAAGATGATAACAGAGCAATGATCGATATCATTGATAATGGCAAAGGCCTGCCAAAGGAAAACCGTCAGCGCCTGCTTGAACCTTATATGACAACAAGGGAAAAAGGCACGGGACTGGGGCTGGCGATTGTACGCAAGGTTATGGAAGACCATGGGGGCAATATCGAGCTGATGGATGCTCCTGATGTCACAAATGGGGTCGAAGGTGCCCGTGGCGCGCTGATGCGGCTGTCAATACGTTTGGCTTCAACGGATTCACCAGATGAGACAACACCGCCGGATAGTGCAGAAGATAAAAACAAGAACAATGAAACTGACATGAGTGTGAGAGCGTAGTTAGCAAATGGCTTCAGATATTTTGATTGTTGATGATGAAACGGACATTCGAGAGCTTGTAGCAGGCATTCTTGAGGATGAAGGGCATAGCACCCGTACCGCCAAAGACAGCGATGGCGCTCTTGCCGCAATCAGGGAGCGGCGCCCTACGTTGATTTTCCTCGATATCTGGATTCAGGGATCAACGCTCGATGGTCTGGAATTGCTAGATGAAATCAAGTCTGTCCATCCGGAAATCCCCATCGTCATGATATCTGGCCATGGCAATATTGAAACGGCAGTTTCAGCCATCCGCAGAGGCGCTTTTGACTATATTGAAAAGCCCTTCAAGGTGGATCGGCTGGTTTTGATTGCTGAGCGGGCACTTGAGAATTTTAACCTGAAAAAACAGGTGAAAGAACTACAAGATAAAAGCGCTGATATGCCGGATATTCTGGGCAGTTCTGTTGCAATCAATGCTCTTCGCCAGACCATTGAACGGGTAGCGCCTACTAATGCGCGGGTTTTGATTACTGGCGCATCGGGCTCTGGCAAAGAGCTTGTCGCACGAAATATCCACTCCCATTCATCTCGTGCTAGCGGCCCTTTTGTTGCGCTGAATGCAGCCAACATTACCCCGGAACGAATGG
Source organism: Rhizobiaceae bacterium (assembly GCA_016763155.1). Taxonomy (GTDB): domain Bacteria; phylum Pseudomonadota; class Alphaproteobacteria; order Rhizobiales; family Rhizobiaceae. Next base: position 4,480 of record JAESUH010000030.1, on the reverse strand, counting down.
AAATCGAGCTATTTGGTACTGAGAGCGAGACCAGTGATGGCCAGGACAGCGCCAGAAAAGTTGGCGCGCTGGAAGAAGCCCATGGCGGCACTCTTTATATCGACGAAGTTGCCGATATGCCCCGTGACACTCAAAACAAGATTTTGCGGGTATTGGTTGAACAAAAATTTGAACGCGTTGGAGGTAATACCAAGGTCAAGGTGGATGTTCGCGTATTATCATCAACCGCGCAGGATCTTGAAAAACTAATCAATGAGGGCCTGTTTCGCGAAGATTTGTTTCACCGGCTGGCAGTGGTGCCAATTCGCGTTCCAACCCTTGCCGAGCGGCGCGATGATATTCCCGAATTGGTTGCAGCCTTTATGGAGCAGATTGCACGTCAATCCGGCATTGCTACTTGTGAGATAGGCGATGATGCCATGGCAGTTATTCAAGCTCATAACTGGCCGGGCAATATTCGCCAGTTACGCAACAATATTGAGCGACTAATGATCCTGTCACGCGATGAAGATGGCGTTATTTCAGCCGATATGCTTCCCAGTGAAATTGGCGAAATGTTGCCGCAGGCAGGCGGCGATAGTGGTGAACATTTGATGGCCATGCCGCTAAAAGAAGCGCGTGAAGCCTTTGAAAAGGATTATTTGGCTGCACAAGTTGGTCGATTTGGCGGAAATATCTCGCGCACAGCAGAATTCATTGGTATGGAACGATCGGCCTTACATCGGAAAATCAAAACACTGGGCCTGTTTGAAAGCAAAACATGAGAATATTGATATGCGGCGCAGGGCAGGTTGGTTACGGAATTGCTGAACGGCTTTCTTCCGAAAACAATGATGTCTCTGTTATCGACAATTCGACCGAGCTGATCCAGATCATTCAAGATCGTTTGGATGTGCGCGGCTATGTGGGGTACGCATCTCACCCTGACGTATTGGTTCGCGCAGGAGCAGAACAGGCGGATATGATTATCGCTGTGACGCTTTATGATGAAGTGAACATGGTTGCCTGTCAGGTTGCTCACTCGTTGTTTAATGTTCCCACAAAAATTGCCCGTATTCGTGCGCAAAGCTATCGCCAACCTCATTGGCAAAACCTGTTTTCTCGCGACCACATGCCGATTGATGTGATTATTTCACCTGAAATTGAGGTGGCCGAAATGGTGTTGCGCCGGGTGGCGCTGCCTGGAGCCAAAGACATTGTTTTGTTCGTGGACGATAAAGTGGCAATGCTGGCGATTGAATGTGACGAGGAAAGCCCGTTGCTGGATACGCCGCTATCCCAGTTGAGTGAATTATTTCCAGATCTCAATGCCGTTGTTGCCGGCATTTGGCGCGATGGCAAGATGATGGTTGCCAGGTCATTTGACCAGATATTGGAAGGGGATCTGGCCTATGTCATCGTTGAACGAAGCCAGATACGGCGCACCTTGGGAATTTTCGGCAAGGAACGCCCCGAAGCCAGCCGGATTGTGATTGCTGGCGGGGGGAATATCGGCGGATATTTGGCCCACCGCATTGAAGAACGGTTACCAAATGCGCGGGTGAGGGTGATCGAAAACTCACGTGATGTAGCGATAAAGCTTGCCGATCAATTGGACCGAACCGTTGTATTGCACGGCAACGCGCTTGATGAGCAAATATTGCAGGAAGCAGGTGCTGATAAGGCTGATTTAATGGTGGCAATCACCAATGATGATCAGGCTAATATTCTATCCTGCGTCTTGGCCAAAAAAATGGGCTGTAAAAGTAATTTGGCGCTGTTGAACAATGCTGGTTATCACGGCTTTACCAAATCGCTGGGCATTGATGACTATATCAATCCACGATCTGTAACGATTTCACGCGTATTGCAGCATGTGCGACGCGGACGAATTCGTGGTGTATATTCCATCCAGAATGGCTCAGCTGAAATTATTGAAGCCGAAGCTTTGGAAACTTCTCCACTCGTGGGCACTCCGTTAAAAGAACTTGATCTGCCAGAGGGCGTTCGCATTGGTGCGATTTTCAGCGAGGGTGAAATTCACATGCCCACCGGCGAAAGCATCATTAAGCCGAAAGACAAAATCGTTATTCTTGCTCTCAACGCGGATGTGCCGCAAGTGGAGCAGATGTTCCGGGTATCGCTCGAATTTTTCTAGGGAATGTCTTGAAATTCCATGATTGCATTTGTTTTTTATTCTGCTGCTCTCGTTGCTATCCTGTCGCTTTCTCTATTGTTGCCGGTGCTGGTGGCGTTTGGTTTTGGCGAGCATGAGGTTGGCGTACGGCTGATAATTTATGCAGCCCTCGGTGCTTTCCTTTCAGTAGCCACATTGCTTTCCATTCGTGGCTTCGTTGGATCATTAGGGCGCATTGCAAGCATATATCTGTGTGTGGCGGCGTGGCTGGGCTTACCCATGTTGCTGGCAATACCATTTAGCGATATTTTGCAGCTTAGTTATCTGGATGCATTGTTTGAAACCATATCCGGTTTCACGACAACCGGCGCTTCAATCTTGCCTTCAATTGATAATATTCCGCGAGCGATGGTTGTTGCACGGGCAGAGCTTCAATGGATTGGCGGCCTGGCCACTTTGCTGACCTTCATACTCATCCTATCGCCATCATCCATTGGCGGCATACCCCATACGGATGGCACAACCGTTGGATCAGCGGTAATGGATAACCCGTCTACCCTTGGAAGGTATTGTAGGGGATTGGCCCAGATTTATCTGGCACTGACCATTTTCTGCTTTGTCTTGTTGCTGATTAACGGCAGTCAGCCCTTTGATGCTTTGGTATTATCCATGACGGCCATATCGTCTGGCGGGTTCCTCCCCGGAGATAAAAGCTTGCATGATAGCCTCAGTTTGGGCGGTATGCTGGTGATGACGTTGTTCTTGCTAATTGCTGCAACCAGCGTCTTTTGGCACCAAATGGCTATGCGGTTGCAGCTTGCAGAATTGAAAATTCACCGTGAGAGTTATTTTGTTTTGCTGGTTTGGCTAGTTGTCGGTCTGGTGTTTTCCGTAGTGATTTTTCAGGCAGCTGGTGGCGCTTCCAGATTGCCCACCATGACCGCGTTGGTTGAGGGCTTGTATAATTCTGCTTCAACAATTTCCACATCAGGGCTTCAATCGCGACCGGGAATTTATGCACTTCTTCCACCGACCTTGATCCTCGCTTTGTTGTTTTTGGGCGCGGGGTGTTTTTCCACATCCAGCGGATTAAAATTCTTCAGGCTTGGGGGAATGGTTTCTCAGGCCGTGCATGAGCTGAATGTGCTTATTTATCCACATGGAATTCGCCCAGTGCGTTTTGGCAGTGTGGCTTATAACAACCAGTTGATGAAATCGATCTGGGGCATGTTTATGGCGGCGGTCATTGTCGTTGTAATCGGTGCAATTATGCTGACCTATTATGGTATGAATTTTCAGGCAGGATTTACGGCCAGCATTGCTTCATTTGTCAATGCAGGGCCTGCTTATGGCCCGGAGTGGGCACCTCAAAGCGAGCAGGGGTGGCCGAGTTATCCGGAAATGATTACCCCCCAAAAAATTATCATTTCTGCTTTGATGTTACTAGGCCGTCTTGAGGTGATTTTACTGGTGGTGGCGTTCAATTTGTCGTTCTGGATTAATCGTTGATTTACAATGCTAATGCAGAATTTCGGAATTTCATCCAATATCAATAAGTTTTTCTTGATCCTGTTCGTCTGCTGGCCCTATAAACTATCAGTGCAGACGCGACTCATTGTCCGTTTTCGCGAGCGGAAACTATAATAAAATTATCGGAGCAACCGATTCATGGCTGAAAAATCTCAAAACCTGCAGGATGCATTCCTGAATCAGGTGCGCAAACAAAAAATTCCTCTTACCATTTTTCTTGTTAATGGCGTGAAACTGAACGGCATTGTGAGCTGGTTTGATAATTTCTGCCTCTTGTTAAAACGCGATGGCATCGGCCAGCTCGTGTATAAACATGCGATCTCAACCATCATGCCCTCAACGCCTGTGTTGATGTCCAGTGAAAGCTCGGATGATAAGAATGATGCGCAGGGTGATGATTAGATTTGTGTAGCGTAGTTTGAGTAAATCGCCCAAACCGAGTTCGGCAAAGTTTCAATGGACAGCAGAAGAGGCTGAAAGGCCTGAACGAGCAGCTGTGTTCGTGCCGAATTTTCCGGCGCATGTGCAGCGCTCACTCGCTGCTGTTGGCACAACACCTAATTTACGCACACCCGAAGCCAGATTGCAGGAGGCCATAGGTCTTGCCAAAGCAATTGGCCTGAATATTATCGAAGCCAGCAATGTTCCAGTTCGCACCATTCGACCCTCAACCTTGTTTGGTAAGGGGAAGGTGGAAGAACTGGGCAAACTGATCGAAGATCAGGAAATTGGACTGGCGATAATTGACCACGCAATCACCCCGGTTCAACAGCAAAGTCTTGAAGAAGCATGGAATTGCAAGGTTCTTGATCGAACGGGCTTGATTCTCGAAAT
>JAESUH010000214.1 GCA_016763155.1 Rhizobiaceae bacterium | reverse complement strand
TTCTTCAATTGCCTCAGGATATTTCCGCTAAATTTATGGAAGTCTGTTTCATATTCAAATGATGTGGAGCGTTCTCTTTCAAGAAAGTACAGAGTTCGGGGAACGTTAGGCTCGATAATTAATCGCCCACATAACGTGCCTTCCTTAATATCTTTTGCGATTGTTCCAAAAGGAAGTACGGCACTGGCGATGCCTTTTTTAACCAGGTTTTTGGTGGCAAGAACAGATTGTGTTTCGTAAACAATATTCACGGGCATATTGAGGCGCTCCGCTGTACTGTCAATCGACTGCCGCACAATGTCGCGTTCACCAGCCAAAACCAAATCACGTTGTGATAGTTCATAGAATGTAATTGGCTCGTTGGTTTCTTCTACTTCAGGGGATGAAACCGCGAGTAGGTCTTCCTCCAAAAGTGCGTGTACGGAAAGCCCCGGCTGGTTTACTTTTTTATAGGCAAAGGCTGCGTCTAATTCGCCTTCTTCAAGGCTAGATACAAGAATATAACTTAATTCTTCCATCAGACTCAGATAGATATTCGGCATGGTCTTTCGAGCATCAATCAGGATATCAGGGCTAAGCAGCGCCATTACACTTGGTGTAATTCCAAAACGAACTGTTTTGCGTTCATCGCTTGCAAAATCTGTAATTTCCTGGCGGGCATTTTCCAGTGCCTGAAGGATGGTTACGGCCCGTCTGTAAAGAAGTTGTCCAGCCTGTGTTGCTGTTACACCACGTGAATGTCGCTCGAGAAGCGGCACTCCAAGCCCTTCTTCAAGATTACGAATCTGTAAACCAAGTGCAGGTTGCGCCACATGCAATTGTTCTGCTGCACCTGTAAGGGTGCCAATTTCCACGACCTTGACGAAATAACGAAGTTGACGGTTATTAATGGCTACACCTCCAAAAAACCTAAACAGTTTCAATATGATATCAGATAGCCATGGATTCTAACAATACAGAAAGTATCGAAAACAACCACTACTAAAACACTCTAGCTGCCATACAGTTTATGTATTGGACAATTGTTAGGCATATTTGCATCATCGGTTTTGTTAGAGATTGCCGCTCCCCAAAATGGGATGGACACAACTGCAAATTGCTAGGCAGAACAATTGGATGATGGCCCGTGTTGGGTTGACATGTCAATTCAATTGTTATGAATTTGTTCGGGTTTTTGGAGCGGAGTGATGCCCTTCATGGGTGTGGGAGATTGTATTGAAAGTGAATAAAAAACCTGCCGTCAGTGTCGGCGGGGCTTCTTCGGAGCAACCAGTTTTAGTTGTCGATAAAATTTCAAAAGTGTATCAAACCAATTCGGGATCTTTGATCGCAGTTGATGGTATGTCTTTTTCGGTCAATCCGCAGGAAGTGGTGTCTGTTATCGGGCCATCTGGTTGTGGGAAATCAACTCTATTCAATTTGATTGGCGGATTGACGCCACCCAGCTCTGGTAAAATTTCCGTTTCGGGCATGCCTGTAAATGGTCCTCATCCGTCGATCTCGATGGTGTTTCAGGAGGAGTCTATTTTTCCATGGCGTAACGTCGTCAACAATGTGGCATTCCCGTTGGAAATAAATGGAGTTCCTAAAGCGGAACGTGAAGAGCACGCGCGCCGGTTTATTCAAATGGTTGGGCTTGAGGGCTTTGAAAATCACACGCCATCCCAATTGTCTGGCGGGATGCGTCAGCGTGTGGCAATCGCACGTGGTTTGGCGTCCGAGCCCAAGCTTCTTTTGATGGATGAGCCTTTCGCAGCACTAGACGAGCAAACTCGACTATTGCTCGGCGACAAGGTGATTCAGATGCAGCAGGAATTAAAACAGACCATACTTTTGATCACCCATAATATCACCGAAGCCATACAGTTATCAGATCGAATTGTTGTGATGAGCTATAGGCCCGGAAGACTTAAGCGGATCATTGATATCGATCTGCCGCGCCCGCGTACTTCCGAGATCGTCAGCAGCGAAGAATTTGGTCGTTACGTGGCAATGATTTGGGATGATTTGCGTGAAGAGGCCAGTAAAGGTATGGCCGCAGCAGATAGCGCAAGAGCTACAACATGACTGCAAAGAGCGCTATATTCCAAAAAGAAAAATGGGTAATCCCATTGCAATTGGGTGTTACCTTTTTGTTTTTTGCAATAATCGAAATTGCAATCGAATTAAAATGGCTAAACGAATATGTTCTGTCACGCCCGTCAAAAATATTTTTTGCATTCCATCGAATTATCGTTGAAGAATCTATTCTATCCTACACCGCTGTAACCTTTATGGAAGTGCTTGGGGCGAGCCTGGGATTGATCTTCATTGCCATACCTTTTGGTATATTGCTTGCCCAAAAAAAGGTACTTTGGCAAGCGTGGGGTGACTGGGTTTCAGCTTTGGCTGCGGCCCCCATCGTATTGCTGTACCCGCTTTTCTTGGTTGTTTTTGGGCGAAGCCCAATGACAATTATTGTCATTGCATTTCTCACCGGATTTTCTCCCGTTGTCATTAAGACGGTTGAGGGAATCACAAATGTCCGGCAGGTTTTGAAAGACGTCGGTAGAAGTTTCAATTTGAGTGCGTATCAACAATTTAAACTCATCACTCTACCCGCGGCCTTGCCTGCAATATTTCTGGGACTTCGCTTGGGCCTGATTTACGCAATGATCACAGTCGTTGCTGTCGAATATCTGATCGACTTGGGCGGGCTCGGTAATATCGTTGGAGAATTGGCTGAACGCTATGATCTGCCGGCAACCTATGCAGCGATGTGTTTCGTTGTGGGTGTCAGCATCCTGTTCTTTGCATTTTTGGAAAGGCTGGAAAAATGGCTAACATAGCAAATACCAACGAGCTCAAAGCAAACAAGACTGGAGTCTCGGCCAAGCTGATTGTTCGTATTGTATCAATTACGGTGGTATTGGCCCTATGGGAGGGAATTGCCCGTTCAGGCCTATTGTACAAGGATGTTGTTCCAACTATTTCTGCCATTTTATACGGTATTTGGGAGGTGTTGGCCGACCCTACGTTTTTCCGGCAAGCTGGAGTAACCCTTGGTGAAATTACTTTGTCGGTGATCCTTGGGGCCGCAACCGGCATAACTGTCGGGATCATTTTAGGAAGCCGCCCATTCTTCGCCAAAATTTTCGAGCCTTTGCTACATTACTTGGCCCCAACTCCCAAGATCATATTCTTCCCTTTATTGATCATGTGGTTCGGTATTGGCGAAGGTTCAAAAATAGCCATGGGTACCATATCGTCCTTCTTCCCCATCGTATTATCTGTGGCATCTGGCATGCGCCACATAAACCCGGTCTACGTGCGGGTAGGACGCAGCTTTCGTGCAACAGCATGGCAACAAGCGACGAAAATATACATTCCGGCCATGCGTGATCCCGTTGTTAATGGGCTAAGGCTAGCGTTCGGCGTGTCGACAATCGGGGTATTGTTGGCAGAAACCAAATTCGCCCAGAGTGGCTTGGGCTTCATGGTCACCAGATATTATCAGCAGTTTAACATGCCATCCATGTACGGGATTGTGCTCATCATTTTTGCGTTTGCAATTTTCGTAAACTGGCTGTTTGGCAAGTTGATTGTCGAGGAAACCCAATAGGAACTATTTGGCTTTTCACTACCAATTCAAAATCATTAAACACCCAACCAACAAGGAGGATATTATGAAACATATTTTGACGCGAGGGCTAGCCGCAATGGCGATGCTTTGGGTTGCATCTACAGCGTTTGCTGCTGAAGACCTGAAGAAAGTAACGGTAGCCATCGGACAAGGTGGAAAATGGGATTCTTCGCTGCCGCAGCTTGGGCTTGATAAGGGAATTTACAAAAAACACGGGCTGGAATTAGATATTCTCTACACCCAAGGTGGTGGAGAAACCCAGCAAATTGTGATTTCTGGAAGTGCAGATATCGGGATTGCCGTCGGAACGCAAGGTGCCATGGGTGCCTATTCCAAAGGTGCGCCGATCCGGATTATCGGGTCAGTAGCCAATGGCGATGATGCTTTCTATTATGTTCGTTCCGATAGCAAAATTCATAAAATGTCTGACTTGAACGGTGAAACGTTAGCCTATTCAAGAAACGGCTCTTCTACCCATAGTTTCGCTCTGGGATTCGTCGAACTCATGGGTGTTAAGGCTAAACTTATTGCCACGGGCGGCCCGTCTTCGACACTTACTTCGGTTATGTCAGGTCAGGTTGATGTGGGTTGGTCTGCTCCTCCTTTTGTGCTGAAGCAGATTCAGTCTGGCGAAGTTCGCAAGATTGCAATTACCCGCGACCTTCCAAGTGTCAAAGGTCACACCGTTCGTCTGATGGTCACAAATTTGGACGCTCTGGAGAACAAACCTGAATTGATAGAGAAATTTCTGGAAGCATATCGTGAGACTATAAAATGGGCCTATTCCAGTGACGAGGCGCTAGAGGCGTATTCTGTCCTAGCTAAGATCGATATTGATACAGCCAGAATGGTACGCGATGAATTTGATACTCTGGATTACATTAACCCCGATGTTATGCTGGGAGTTGGTGATTTAATGGAACAAGCTGTGAAATTCAAGTACCTGTCCAAGCCATTGACCGATGAACAACTCAATGAGTTGATTATGATTAAGGGTTGGAAGAAATAAATTCTCCGACAACTAAAAATCAGCCTACCCTGCATTGTGGGGTAGGCCATTGCTATTCAGTCATCATACATTTATGGACAGATTGCAGCTTAGATTAAGCGAGGTTTTGGCTCATCTGTTTGTTTATATTAAGCGGCGTGTTTGCGGTATTGCAAGCGCCGTTCGTTGATTGTGTTCTGTTTGATCCTTTCTCGTTGTTGCAAGATTTGGTCACCGTGAATAGTATCCGTCTTAATCAAGGGCTAATTTAACCCACATCCGATCCTGCTTTATCAGTATGTTTGCTAATAGAATGAGTTTACGCATGATAGCCGTAAATGCCACTTTCGATGGCTTTCCAGCATT
>JAESUH010000029.1 GCA_016763155.1 Rhizobiaceae bacterium | reverse complement strand
TTACCAAATTTCTGCTCTTCCAGATCAAGCTTGTCCCGCCGCCTTTTTATGAATTTCTCATCCACATGATGCTCCTCCACAAAGGCCTGAATGAGTGCCGCCACGGCCTCTGGCATAGCAACTTTTTCAACAATATCATCACCCGCCTCCATATAATCCTGCATTTGATAGGATGATGCGGTCACCACATGGGGCACGAACGGATACTTTGATTTGTGGTCTTCATTCTCCTGCAGGACTACATAAAGTTCTGGTTCTGGCAGCATTAAATTGATCTGTAACGCTTCTGTATCCTTGCGATGGAGTTCCAAAAACAAGGTGGCAGCCAAATAACAAATGTGATTATCGTCTCGCCTCAACTCTTCCCAATCAGCATGCGGATCGGCTTTCACAATCACGCCAACTGGTGTCCAATTCCAGTCAGCCCAGATATGGGTCGATTTTCGTTTTTCAACGATGATCCCCAACGGAATTGAAACTTCCCAACTCTCTACAGTATTCAAGACATCCTCCTTAAACCAGCCTCCACCAGTTTTGAATTATTCAAAATAATGCGGCAATTACCCTCGGATTCCAAGGTTTTTTTTAGTAAGATAAAGTGAATGGCCTGATGAGACAAAATGGAACCTTAAAACTGCGCTATAGAACCAACCTCAAACAATGTCTTTGAGCTTTGGCGCCAAGGGAAAAAGAAATGAAGATTGACGAACAGACCTGTCTAATCTGTAATTGCGAAAATTCCATGCCGCTTGATGATGATAAGCTTGCCAAAGCTCTGGGAAGTGACATTGGCCCCATTCACACTCAGTTATGCCGCTCACAACTCGCAGCTTTCGAAGCAGCCATCGCGGGTGGAAAGCAGGTTCTTGTCGCCTGCACTCAGGAAGCGGCCCTATTTCAGGAAGTGGCGGAGGAGCACGGAAAGTCAGAACACGTTTCATTCGTCAATATCCGCGAGAATGCCGGGTGGTCCAATGAAGCCAAAAATGCCAGCGCAAAAATCGCAGGCCTGCTCGAAGCTGCTGCATTTGAAAGTCAACCTGCCCGCCTGAAAAGCATCCATTCAGATGGCATGTGTCTGGTCTATGGCTCAGGCCAACAAGCATATGACCTGGCTAAAATATTGTCAGAAAAGCTTTCCGTCACCCTGCTGCTTTGTGATGACGACAATATCATTCTGCCCCAAATTTCAGATATCCCGATCTATCGCGGGGACATCGTTAAAGCTGAAGGCACCTTTGGCAATTTCACGGTAACCGTGGATAATTATGCGCCGCTAATGCCTTCCTCCCGTGATGGTTTGAATTTCGTGATGGCCCGCAACGGTGCCAGTTCAAACTGCTCACTCATATTCGATCTCTCCGGCAACGCACCACTTTTTGCCATCCCCCTACATCGCGACGGTTATGAGTGCGTTGATCCCGGCGACCCGGCAAAATTGCTACGCACCACCATTCAATTGTCAGATATGGTCGGCGAGTTTGAAAAACCAATTTACGTAGATTACAACGCCGAAACCTGCGCCCATTCGCGCTCACATCAATCCGGTTGCTCCAACTGCCTGGATGCCTGCCCTGCCGGCGCTATAAGCGATGCTGGCGATATCATAGCCATTGATAACGCCATATGCGGTGGTTGCGGCTCGTGTTATTCAGTCTGCCCAACAGGCTCGATTTCTTATTCCTATCCCGCCAGTTCCGATATAATTGCAAAGGCGCAGATATTGCTGTCCAGATACCTTGAGGCGGGTGGCGCAAGACCAGTCTTGTTCATTCACGAAGAAGGGTTTGGCGGTGATTTGATTGCAGCAATGGCTCGCTTTGGTCGAGGCCTTCCGGCAAATTTGATACCATTTCCCATGCATGCGCCAACCACCATTTCCCATGTGGAAATGACAGCAATGATGGCAAGCGGTGCAGAACAAATCATATTCTTGACCGATCCAAAAAAATCGGATGAGCTGACAGCTCTGGAAAGCCAATGCTTGCTAACCAGTGAGATCATGTCAGGATTTGGTTTTGGTGAAGAAGCAAGAACCCAAATAATATCCGAGGCCGATCCAGATATTGTGGAGAGCCAAATCTGGAGCCTCCAGCCACGTGATAAAATTGACCCGAGCAGTTTTTCTGCCTTTGGATCAAAACGCGATATCGCACGCATCACTTTTTCGAAATTGTTAGAACAATCTCCTAACGCGCCGGAAATGATCATCCTATCAAATGCCGCGCCCTATGGCCGCGTCGATATCCAGACCGAGAACTGCACCCTTTGCATGTCCTGCGCCTCAGCCTGTCCAACCTCTGCAATAACAGACACACCGGGCGAGCCTAAATTACGATTTGTCGAGAGTGCCTGTGTGCAATGTGGAATTTGCGTCAACGCCTGCCCGGAAAATGCGCTCAGCCTTGAACCAAGATTGAACCTAAATAACTCGGCCCTACAACCAATCACCTTGCACGAAGAAGAACCCTTTGATTGCATTTCCTGCGGTACGCCCTTTGCCACCAAATCCACCATTGAACGCATCAAAGATCAGTTGGCAAATAAACATGTAATGTTTGCCGATGAAGAACGCTCAAAAATCATAGAAATGTGCGAGCACTGTCGTGTGGAATTTCAGGCCAACAGCACCAATGATCCGTTCTCTGGCGGTCCCCGCCCAAGGGTGCGAACAACCGAGGACTATCTGGAAGCCGAAAAAAAGGGCCTCTCACCGGATGATTTCATTATCAATTAACTAGAGATCAGCCGGGGTTCTGTACCCGGCATAAATCTTCCGCGCGTGCTCTGAACGCTCTATATTTAGCATCTGACAAAAAGCCATCGGCTTTCATTTGCTCCACATCTCCGACACGTCTTTCAAGACATGCCATCAGGCTCGGATTCAATTCCTTGGCTGGCTGATCTGCGGAAGCCGTAGGCGCAGATGAATTCCCCGAAAACAGGTTTATGAAATCGTCTGACCAATTAGTAACGAGAAACAGGCCAATTAGAACTGCCAAAATCATGGCCAGTATTCTTGCCACAAACCCATCAAAAAAACTTTGAGATCTATCTGCAACTGTCATTTTAAAGTTCCCTTCAATCCCGGTTTATAGGCAAATTGGTAAGCAGGTTCTGCGGTTTAAATATCAGTTTTTTGTCATCATTCATAGCCACGCCCAGATATACTGGTTTCCCACGCACCGAGGCGACTGCATCTGTTGGGTTGAGAAATTCCAATCGGTAGAGCGCCAAAATTTTATATAGCTCTCTCTCCTCAACCTCTTCTCCATTATAGAGCGCATTCAGTATCTTGTTGGAACTCATATCGCAGCCAATATGCCAGGACCAGCGCTCATCACTAATTGACTGCATGGCAGTAATTCTGGTTTCAATACCTAAAAAATGTGCAATCCATTTTTCAATTACCCGCCCCAGCGCATCGGGTGCAGCCTGGGTAAAACGAAAATCAATCGCTGTATCAAACTGATCCGAACGCTCCCAATATAAGGATTTATTGTCCTCCGTCAGAACGTCCAGCGTCACATCACGCATTGGCGTTCCAGCTTCCGCAATTAACTGACCAAGCCCGCCAAAGCCGCCAGTTTCGGAGCGCATCTCAACGATTTCCTGATCAGCCAGCATCAACTGATCATCGCCAGTTGTTACCGCCTGTTCACGGAAAAACAGTTCCGCCGCACGCAATTGTATTGCATCCTCTTCCCCTTCCAAAATATTGCGTAAGATCAGATGGACCATCTGATCAATAAACATGGGTGGAATAGAAATCTGCTCGCCAGAAAACAGTGCCATATACGCGGCTTCAAGCGTGCCATTTTGTTTGAGGTGATCACGAAACCTCAGAATAACTCCATAATTATCTGCCGCATCTTTATCAGCAATTGCTGCAAGTTCTTCCGGGCTAATATCGGCAAAAGGATCAGCCATGATCTTTTCAAATAAAGCATGCTCAGCTTTGCAAGATTCTTCCACCGGGTGTATTTCCGGCCGAGTGAAATAGGCGCGCAAATAATCCGGCGTTACTTTGAGCCAACCATTTTGATCCCGCTCCACCAGATGCATTCCAGCAGATTTCCAAAATTCCATCATTCAGCCCTCTGTGATATCCCAAACTCTGGTATGTAACTTTTCTCCCGGCGCATCCACAATTCGAAACTCCTCCCGGATTTCCCCATCATCATCGAAGAACCGCAGTAGTGTGAATACCGAATTGATCGGGATTTCATCACACATTTCAACAATAAAGGATATTTCCTCCCGCGCCGCAATTCTTGCTTCATCCAATGTCGGCGCACCGTATTGATCAACAAAATGTTGAGCTAATTTATCGGTCAATATTTCAATTTTTGCGTCATCAATATTTGCCACCACACAAAATGTCGAATGCCCAAAGGATATCAAAGACAGAAACCCATTACTAAAAGCCTGTCTGGTTTTCCCCGAAAGATCTTCCTCATTCATCCCAGAAAAACCAAAACCTCCGGCAATCGCCCATTCGCCCGATTCAGCCGCACACTCAAACACATGTGCATCAGAGGGATCTATACGAATGGTTTTCAAAAACTTCATGAGCGTCGGTTGCGAAGATTGCGCAAGGTTTTTAATGCATCAAGCGTTGCAATTTCAGAGGTCCCTGAAGCATCCCTGATCAGCGCATTGCAGGTTTCATCCATGCCGAGAAACTTTCCCATTTCTTCCGCTTCGCCGGAAAGTGCAAAGGTCAGTGGAAGCTTATCATATTGCCGTGCGGACCATTGATCATGGACAGATTTAAAGCCCTCTTCGGACCACGTATGAAACCAATTAACCAAATTGCGCGCAGTGGATTCCAACAATCTCTCAGACGTTAATCCACCACATCCCTCTTCCCACATGCTGGTGATATTGACGTTCAACCCGGGGTTTTGTTCCAGCTCGTCCGGACGAATATGCACCTCCAAAGACAAGACAAGCCAATTGGGAATTCCGTTGGTATCATCCTGCGACAATGCCAGTTCAGCATAGCCAATCTCAGCATTATTCATCAAAATTATCGAGGGCCATTGGTAATTTATCGATATCTCCGGCGGGATCAATGCGCCTGCAGCATCGCCAAAAGCAACCATGCCCAAATACAGAATTTCGCTACAGCGTTGCCGCGAGACTTCCGGTTCCAGGACAAGCGCAAAACGCAGATAGTTTGCACCCTCTGCCCATACAAAATCTCCAGCACCCAACTTTCCCTTGTTCAATTGCGCCTTCGCCCACATTGAAGGGCTCTTGCCGTTATTTATCTTGTGTCCGGTAAGTAAGGGCGGGAATGTTGGAGCCGGTTCTTTCATTTTCTAAAGATCGATTTCACCTTCGACCACATGATTTAGGTCAGTTCCTTCAGCAGTTAGCACCATTTTTACCGCCAGCTTGCCCTTGCCGTCGCCGTTCATTTCACGAACAACACGTTCGATCTCTTGTTGGGAAGTGACGCCAACCTGTTTCAGAAACTTGCGCATGGACATGTTAAATTCTTCATTCATTGTGATAGCTCCAATCTTTGGGTTTCAACCTGTGTCATGGATCTAATGTATAACTTTGAGACAGTGGTGCAAATTTTAATTGTCCAGCCTGACGGTACCATTATTGGAGGTGTTGGCTTCACCCGTTCCCTCGATCTGCGTGCCGATCACTCCCCAGGCAATGACGCTAATCACAATCATCAAACCTATTCCAGATAATACAGATTTCATTATTTTCCCTCCGGCCATTTCTGTGCCAGTCAAATCAGCGCCTGTTCAGATACTAGCTCAACAACCAACTATTCCGCCGGTTGTAGAGCTTCACCATCGCCCTTTTTTCCTGTTGTGTTTTCGCTGGCTTCCACCTCTTCCACCCACAATGAATGATGTTCACGCGCCCATTTAATATCAACATCACCGCTGGTCATCGCGCTAATGGCGCCTTCCATGCCGAGCGTACCGATATAAATGTGAGCAATTACAACCACAATCAAAAATATAGCCATCAATGCATGCCATATCGATTGGTATTGCTGTTCCTGGATCAGAGATAAATCTGCCTGGTAGGTCGTTCCAAATATCTGGTTCACCAGTTCAAAAGTACCCCCAAACATAGAAAGGGTGAACGGGTTCATCAAGGCCCAACCGGATAGAGAAATGGATGCACCACACAAAATGATAATCCAGAACAGAACTTTTTGCCCGGCATTGAATTTGCGTGCAGCAGGATGACCAGAGCCAAAAATGCCGCCGCCTTTCAAGAACCACATCACATCATGCCGGTTTGGAATATTGTGCACGAACCACAGGATCAATATCATCACCAAGGCTGCAATGAAGGCAAAGGCCACATAATTGTGAATGAATTTCCCGGCAATGGTGATGCTCGAAAAAGCATCCTTACCCAGTAGCGGCATTAACACCGTTCTACCGAACATCAAATTGAGGCCAGTTAGCGCAAGGCAAATAAAACTGGAGGCAAGTAGCCAATGGGCCAAGCGCTCAATTGTTGAAAAACGCTTGATGGTTTTTCCAGCTAAACCACCCTCAACTCTGATGCGTCCGCGCAGAGCAAAGAACAGGCACAGCAACATTATTATTCCCAATATTGCCCAGGAAGAATACATCAGCATCGGCCCGGTTCTGGTCAGCCGCCAATCATTTCCCTCGCTCTGCATAAGTTGGCCACTCATCTTGTTTTGGCCTGTTGTTGTTGCCTGCACACCTCTTCGTATCTTACGCCACATTTCCGCACTGGAATTTGCTGCATTGTCCGTGCCGCCCGGCGTTGTCCCGGCAATTGGCTTATCTGCACCACTCACTTGCGCAAATGAAGCGACCGGCTGAAACGACAGGAATGCCAACACCATTATCGCCATAAGAAACAATGGAACTGCTTTTCTCAAACTCTTTGCCATTTCCGTTTGCAATTGCTCTGGTTCTTTCTGGTTCATCTGCCCACTCCGGTTTAGCCGTTTCACAGCACGTACCTTTTGAGAATGATTGATCTTAAAGCACACAAGGCGACCGGCTTATCCGCGGTCGCCTTGTCATGTTTTCTCAGCGTCACTTTGATGACCCTGTGGGTTTATTCAACCGCCAACTTTATTGCCGTAAGCAGTACCCCAGCCCCAAGCGCCAGCGCCGAAGCCGCGAGATACGACACGCTCACGATAAATGGCAGAAACCACATTACCATCGCCTGCAAGCAGGGCTTTGGTGGAACACATTTCTGCGCAGAGCGGCAGTTTGCCTTCTGCAAGACGATTGCGGCCATATTTCATGAACTCGGCATTTGAATTGTCCTCTTCCGGGCCACCGGCACAGAAAGTACATTTATCCATTTTGCCACGAGATCCGAAATTGCTGGCCTGTGGAAATTGCGGCGCGCCAAACGGGCACGCATAAAAACAATAACCACAACCAATGCACAAATCTTTGGAATGGAGAACCACCCCTTCTTCTGTGTCATAGAAGCAATCCACCGGGCAAACTGCCCGGCAAGGCGCATCAGAACAATGCATACAGGCAACCGAGATAGACCGTTCACCGGGCTTACCATCATTGATGGTAACAACACGGCGACGATTTATACCCCAGGGCACCTCGTGCTCGTTCTTACAAGCGGTTACGCAAGCATTACATTCAATGCAACGTTCTGCATCACAAAGGAATTTCATTCTAGCCATAATAAATCTCCTATGCCCGTTCGATACGACAGAGCGTCGCTTTGGTTTCTTGCATCTGGGTGACCGAGTCATACCCGTAGGTCATAGCCGTATTGGATGCTTCACCCAACACGTATGGATCAGCCCCTTTTGGATATTTATCCCTCAAATCCTTGCCTTGGAAATGACCACCAAAATGGAACGGCATGAACGCAACGCCCCTGCCCACCCTAAAGGTTGTCATCGCCATAACCTTGACCTTGGAGCCTTCCGGAGAATGAACCCAGACCTGCTCGCCATCCCGAATGCCCTTATCATTGGCATCAGCTGGATGGATTTCGACGAACATATCCTGCTGAAGTTCAGCCAACCATGGGTTGGAACGTGACTCTTCACCCCCGCCCTCATATTCAACCAGACGGCCGGATGTGAGAATGGTCGGATACTCTTTCGAAAAGTCATTTTTCTGAATGGATGCATAAGCAGTTGGAAGACGATAGAATTTCTTGTCTTCGTAAGTTGCATATTTATCCAGCAGATCACGACGCGGCGTATAGAGCGGCTCGCGATGGAGCGGCACCGGATCAGGGAAGGTCCACACCACGGCACGTGCTTTCGCATTGCCGAATGGTGCACAACCATGCTTGATCGCGACGCGTTGAATACCGCCTGAAAGATCAGTTTTCCAGTTGGTTTTCTCGCCAGCAATCTTATCGATAACGGATTTTTCATCCGATGTCAGATCGCCATCCCAGCCAAGCTTGGTAAGCATCGCCATGGTGAATTCAGGATAACCGTCTTCGATTTCCGAATCCCTAGACCACGAACCTTCAGCCAGAAGATTGTCGCCATCCCGCTCAACGCCAAAGCGCGCACGGAATGTCAAACCACCTTCAGCAACCGATTTGGACGGATCATAGAGAATTGGCGTGCCTGGATGTTTCATCTCGGGAGTTCCCCAAGATGGCCAAGGCAGACCATAATATTCGCCATCAACCGGACCACCAATCGCCTGCAACGTTGTCTTATCGAACGTATGCTGATTATCCATATGAGCCCGAATGCGCTCAGGCGACTGACCGGTATAACCAATCGTCCACATGCCCCGGTTAAATTCGCGGGTAATGTCTTCGATCAAAGGCTCGCCATCAACGATTTTGATATTTTTGAAATACTCGTCAGCAAAACCAAACTTGACAGCAAACTTGTACATGATGGTGTGATCAGGCAGCGATTCAAACAGTGGATCAACCACTTTATCACGCCACTGCAGTGATCGGTTTGAAGCGGTAACCGAGCCGTATGTCTCAAACTGAGTACAGGCCGGCAGCAGATAAATGCCGTCTTTACGATCAGACATCACCGCTGCAACGGTTGGATATGGATCAATCACGACCATCAGGTCGAGCATCTCCATAGCCTTTTTCATTTCCACGCCACGGGTCTGCGAATTCGGTGCATGACCCCAAAAGACCATGCCGCGAACCTTCGCAGGATTGTCCATTTTGTCGACATCTTCAAGCACACCGTCAATCCAGCGAGATACCGGAATTCCGGTAACATTCATCAGATTTTTCTCTTTACCATCAGCGCCTTTTACCTTGGCAAAACGACCCTTCAAATAATCGATATCGGTTTCCCATACACGAGCCCAGTGAGCCCATGAACCGGCTTTCAAACCGTAATAGCCCGGCAAAGTATGAGAAAGCACACCAAAATCGGTTGCACCCTGCACATTATCGTGGCCACGGAAGATATTGGTTCCGCCACCGGCTTTACCCATATTCCCAAGTGCCAACTGCAAAATGCAATAGGCGCGGGTGTTGTTATTACCATTGGTATGCTGGGTTCCACCCATGCACCAAATCACCGTACCCGGACGGTTTTGCGCCATCATGCGGGCAACCCGTTTCAACTGAGACCCCGGCACGCCAGTGACATGCTCAACTTCTTTTGGATCCCACTTATCAACTTCGGTCCTGATTTGATCCATACCCCAGACGCGCTGGCGAATGAACGCTTTGTCTTCCCATCCATTTTTGAAAATATGATAGAGGATACCCCAAATCAGGGCAACATCAGTACCAGGCCGCATCCGCACATATTCATCTGCATGAGCTGCGGTGCGCGTGAAACGCGGATCACAAACAATCAGCGGCGCATTATTCACTTCCTTGGCTTTCAGAATATGAAGCAAAGAAACCGGATGCGCTTCAGCAGGATTACTCCCGATCAGAAAGATCACCCTGGAATTGTGAATATCATTATAGGAGTTTGTCATCGCCCCATAGCCCCAGGTGTTAGCAACACCGGCAACCGTTGTGGAGTGACAGATACGCGCCTGATGATCCACATTGTTTGTGCCCCAATAGGCAGCAAATTTGCGGAACAGGTATGCCTGTTCATTATTGTGCTTGGCAGAACCGAGCCAATAAACGGAATCGGGACCAAACTCTTCTCTGATCTTCAACATGGCGTCGCCGATTTCGTCAATCGCGTCATCCCATGAAAGACGAACCCATTTTCCACCCGAAAGCTTCATTGGGTATTTCAACCGGCGTTCGCCGTGCGCATGTTCGCGAACAGCTGCACCTTTTGCACAATGAGCACCGAGGTTAAACGGTGAATCAAATGCAGGTTCCTGACCAATCCAGATACCATCTATAACTTCGGCCAAAACCGTACAACCAACTGAACAATGGGTACAGACGGACTTAATCACCTCTACCTTTTTAGCACCGGTTTGAGCCGACGCCTTCGTTGCTGAATTCGCTGTCAACGCACCTGCGACTGCAAGACCACCAATCGTTAAACCTGAACGCCGTAAAAAGTCGCGTCGGTTAACGGTAGTACCCGCACTTGCTGAAATGGTTGATGACAGACGGGGGCCTCTCGCAACCCCACCTACCTTCTTCCGTAGCATGCTAGTTCTCCCATTTTGCGCCCGTTGATTAACGTTGCGCATCCTATTTTTACCCGGCATTTACAAACATACAGAACCGGAAACGAAGCCTTAACACCAGCGGCACAGTGTGCCGCAAGTAAATTTTTAAAACCTGTTTAGCTCGTAATATTTCTTCACGTGCGCCGTCTCGCGGTACCCGCTGGTCTTTGTATCTGGCGCTTCTTCCGCCTGAGCGTTTCCACCAACGGCAATTGCAGCTCCACCAAGAATGGTGCCAGCCCCTGCCAGCTTTAGAAAACCGCGGCGTGCCTCAACAGATTTGCTGTCTTCACTCTTACTCATGTGACCCTCCTTCTTCCCAATTTTAAAATCGAATTTGGGTTGAAACCAAATCTGATTTTTCTTTAGTACAGGCGCAATTTTAGGCGCCTGTTAAAAACATCCTCACTCCATAGAGAATGCTTGATTTTCAATCTCCATAAATGCCCGCCCAATTGCACCGATCGGTTGATAAAGCTTACTCAATTCGGCAGCTTCCAAATCCTTGAAAAAATGCGTCGCCCAGGGTTCAATATGGGTGAGAAAAAACTCTCGCTGAACCTCAATTGAAACAGGCTCGCCGTAATTCCCAACGATCAAACCGAACATCATCTCCATCAAAGATCCGATATGATCTTCAGGTTCCTTAACCTCGGCCTTGCGCTCAATCCCAAGTTCGCGCATAGAATTTCGCAGCTTGGCAAGGGGCTTTTCATTCAGAAATCCGGTTAGATAATACGAACCATAGGGCAAAAGCTCACCTCGCCCCATACCGATGAACAGCCCGTCATACTCTTCGCCAGCCGCATCGCTGCCCATTGCAGCGGCTACTTTGGCTAGCGCATTAAATGCACGTCCCATGTCGCTTTCATCGCCTGAAAGCCTTGATAGATAGTCAAGTTGTGATTGATCGGGGCGCGTAAAAAGCGCACGAAACAACATGCCATAGAGGTCCGCACGCAAGCGATCCTCTGCGCTGATTCCGTTTTTTTTTGCTTCGACTCGCGTCAAGAAACCATCTCCCTGAAGCAAGTAAACTACAAATAATTACCCCTGACAAGCCTTTTGAGGTCTACACCCTGGCGCAAAAACATGACTTAAATAATCAGATTTAGCGTTTAAATCATGGTGAAATCCATCCAGATATAAGTATAGATTTTTCCGATAATTATCTTCGTATTTTCTGATGATTATTACTTTCACAAGACTCCGCATCGGAATAGTTCTCAAACCGCTCCGATGCACAATGTTCTAAATGAAAATACCTGTGAGGTTTAGAGACAGGGCCTATTAAGGATCTCGAGGATCACCCAAGTCCAAACGGTCTGTCGCAGTAAGCTTGCGACGCGGACGTTTTTTTGCAACCTGCTTAGGCTGTGTTTTTCGTTTTTTCTGGCGGGAGCTACTGCGTTTAGTAACAATCGTTCTTTTTTTCGTTGCACGTTTATTTTGAACCACAACAGGACAAACTGCAGCCGTCGTATTTTGAAGCCGCTCAAGCAACTCGCTCGTTGGTTCCAGAGAGGAAAGGTTTGCTCCCGAATGCTTGCGATAGTTAGTTAGCGCCCGGCGGCTTCCTTTGCCCCACAAACCGTCAGGAGCGCCAGCGCTACATCCCAACCGGTTCAACTCTACTTGGACCTGCCGCGTACCTGCCCGATCCAACGGTTCATTAATTGCAGCTGGACTTACAGGTGCCGTTGGGGGAGTGAGTACCGCGACTTTTGTCGATCCATTTCCATCAAGCGCTAAAGCCCGATTAGGTTTTTGTTTGAAATTCTCATCAATGGCCGCCAGCTTCAAGTTCGCAATCTCAACGAACAATCCATCAGGATACCGCGCAAGATAGGATTTAAAGAAAACCGCACCGCCACCGCTTTCAATAGATTTCCAATAGGCAATCTCGGTGGAATTATCAGTGACTATTGCTTGCCTACCATTTACAAGCCGTTGCTTTGCCAGGCTCAAATTGATCGAGGCAAGGTCTGCAAAGACACCATTGGGATAGCGCCGTAAATAAGCTTCAAATGCAGCGGGTTGATTGCTGTCCTTAACAGAGTTCCAGAAAATAAATTCTGTTTCTCTATCCACCCTATTGGTTGAACCTGATGCTACATTCGCACCAGACTCTTCCTTTGATATTACCCCGGCAGTTGGCTCTGTGCGCAATATCACTTCGCCGGTCAAAGACGAGTGCTCCCATGGCACTTGTTTTCCGTCGGTGGCTTTCAAGACCTGGCGCCGCACGCTTTTCATGGTTGTTGCAATATCTTCTCCAGGGGTGCCCAAATATTTGACCAACGCCTCGGTATAAGGGCTGTTTTTACCAGACCCATCCAGTGCCACATTGCCAGGTTCCGTAGAAAACGAAACCAGAGTACCAACCCCGGATCCGATGCTTGCAAGCCCACGCCCAACAGATGCAGAACGCGTACCCAATGATCGGGCTAAATTTACGGCAAGTGGATTATTGCGACACGCGTCCAGAAACACCAAATTGGTTTTGCTGCTTCGCTCCATTGCAGAAAGCACAAGGTTGATTGGAACCGTTTCAAACTCCAAATCATTATAATGGCTTAAAGTCGCATCGACCGGCGCCATGTAATTTTGACCGTTCACCTGCAGCCCGTGGCCTGCATAAAAGAACAGTGCGATTTCCGCGCCATCCAGTTTATTTACAAAATTGCGGACGGTTTTACGCATTCCAATCAGGTCGAGATCTATGCCTTTGATAACTTCAAACCCCAGTGAGGCAAGCTTGTCAGACATAGCCTCGGCATCATTTTTCGGATTTGTAAGCTCTGGAACATTTGTATAGGCAGCATTGCCGATGACCAATGCAAGCCGTGTTGCGGAATGCGCCGTGCCGACGCTAAGAGCAAATAAAACAAGACCCGTTACAAACACTAATTTGCGTATCATAATACCAACCACCGCCACCTTTTTGAATTCGCCTGAACCGTATCTATAAAGCAACTATTTCAACGTTGCACAACTGGCAATAGATAGATTTCCAAACGCCCGCCATTGAAATTATTTCATTTCAACAAACATGACCAAACCATCAAAATATTTACTTTTAATGTGTCAATAAAGGGCATCAGAAGCGTGCAAACAATCTCTGTTCACAGGCCGACATGCATCCTCAATGGATATAGCAGTCTGATAGTCCGGTTTAATTCAAAACCGGACTTTGATTGATTACTGCGACAGCAGAATTCCGCCAACAATTGCGCCAAGGGCATTCAAACAACCATTGCACAATCTGCGGCGAGGGCGTTCTTCAACCACTACCTCACGACGAACACGCCTTGGTTCTTCACGAATTACACGCCTTGGCTCTTCACGGCGAACCCTTTGTGTGTTGCGGCTTACGGATGCACGTCTGGTCTTCGCAACAGGTTTTTTGCGTTTAACCGAACGCTCTCTCCTGACGGTCGGACAAATCTTCGTGTTGACGTTCCGGAGACTTTTCAACAAACCGTCGGTTGGTTCAAGTGAAGCAAGTTTTACCTTGCTGTGCTTGCGGTAGTTAGTTAGCGCTCTACGACTTCCCTTACCCCAGATACCATCTGGCGAGCCAGCACTACAACCAAGGCGATTCAATTCTCGTTGCAACTGCCTCATGCCATCGCGATCAAGCGGCTTATCAACTGCCACCTGGGTTATCTGAGCATTAGGTGGCGTAAGCAACGCTGTTTTGAAGCTTCCATCACCCGTGCCATTTTTGGCCGATTGATTCCCATCCAGTACAATATCGCGTTTGGTTTTCTGTGCAAATTTTTCCTCGATCGCAGCCAGTTTCAAATTGGCAATTTCCACAAACAAACCATTGGGATATTTTGCAATATAGGATTTAAAGAACGCAGCACTTCCGCCACTTTCGATCGATTTCCAATAGGCAATCTCCGTCGAGCTATCGACCGGGCGACCTTGAACACCATTTTCCTGTCTCCGTTTCAATGCACTCAACCTGACGGCTGCAAGACCAGAAAAAACACCTTTTGGATAACGTCTTAAATATATTTCAATTGCTTCCGGCTCAGTACTGTCCTTCACAGAATTCCAGAACACAAGCTCGGTCTGCCTGTGCTGGGAGTTCCTGAAAGTCTTCTGAGTTCCGGCATTTACACCAGAATTTATTACTACATCAGGAGTGGATGCCACAGAATCATCAATGCGAAGCACCACTTCGCCAGTCAGCGATGAATGCTCCCACGGAACCTGTTTCCCGTCAGTCGCTTTCAAAACATCGCGACGCACACTTTTCATATTCAAACCAATATCTTCACCTGGCGTACCCAAATGTTTGATCAACGCTGTCGTATAAGGGCTGTTTTTCCCAGTACCATCCAAAGCCACATTGCCAGGCTCGGTTGAAAATGAAACCAGCGTACCTACACCAGAACCAACAGGAGCAAGACCACGTCCAACGGACGCAGAACGTGTTCCCATAGAGCGGGCCAAATTTACGGCAAGCGGATTGTTGCGACATGCATCAAGAAAAACCAGATTGGTTTTGGTGTTTCGTTCCATTGCAGAAAGGACGAGGTTGATCGGCAAGGCTTCAAATTCAAGATCGTTATAAGTGCCCAATGTTGCATCAATCGGCGCCATGTAATTTTGACCATTCACCTGCAAACCGTGACCAGCATAAAAGAACAACGCTATATCCGTGCCATCCAGTTTGTTGACAAAATTGCGCACCGTTTTGCGCATACCATTGAGATCAAGATCAAGCCCCTTAATAACCTCAAATCCCAAAGAAGTCAGTTTCTCCGCCATTGCTTCGGCGTCATTCCTGGGGTTTGCAAGTTCAGGCACATGTTCATAAGCAGCATTACCAATAACCAATGCAAGACGTGCAGTAGAGTGTGCAGTCGCATAATTAAAGGTAAATATCAGCAAACTTATGATAGTCACTAGATAGCGTTTCATCGTTTTTCTCTCAATCACCTGCGTAGTTTTCTTTAATCTATATCTATAACCTGCACGCTGTCAAAGCTGTGCATTTGGTCACAAACTATATGTAGAGTCGTTATTTTCCGGAGAGGCTACCAATTCAATAACTAGAATCCACCTCACAAAAGCGTTACCGCCCAGATTAAAACCTAATCAGTCGATGGCGGGGCTGTACATATCTGATCGTAAGCATAGCGCTCTTTTAGCATACCATTATATTCAAAAATATCCAAGGTCGCCTCAAATGCTGCCTGAGTTATTTCCACATGCGGGGTCCAGTTTCCAAGTTGCTGATAGGTCGAAATACAGTTTGCAAGCACAGCCTCATCAATCTGTGGAAAATATGAAGCTTCAGCTTTTGCGATCTCCTTCGCAGGAGTTTCATTCATATAAACTCGGGTTTTTTTATAGGCTCGCATAAAAGCTTTCGCCATTTCACTGTTCAGCCATTCGCGCGTCGCGGCCAGAGAGGAAAACCCACAAGGGCCAATCTGTTTGCCCACTTGTGCCACCACATAACCAATGCCATCGGCTTCTAACTGGTGAGGAAATGGACCTTGCTGCTGCACATATTGCCCCTGCCCATCGCGAAATGCCTTATCAATATCGGCTGCACCTCCAGGGTGGATCGCATTAATTTTATCAAAACCAATACCCGCTTTATAGCAGGCATATTTAAACATCGCTAAAGGTTGCCCCCCACCAAAACACACAACATCGGCACCTTCGAGTTTATCCCAGCTAAAATCCGGATCGCTTTCACGCGATGTTAGAAAAAACCCGTCCATCTCGTTAATCTGGGCAAAATGTAGGGCTTTGTTTTCCTCACCCCGCGCCAATGCACCAAATCCGTGGCTTAGCGCTGATTGCACCACATGGGCAGAGCCATCTTCAAGTGCAGCAATCGCTGATACTCCCGGAGGCGAAACAGACCAATCTGCTTCCAGCCCTTCTTCTTTCAGAAATCCACCAGACATCATGGAAATGAGCGGTGAATAAAACGCCGAAAACAGGCTGAATTGAATATTGATTTTTGTCATGAAAATTTCCTCCAGCGACAATGAACCAATTTTTTCGTTCAAAGTAAAACCGGTTTTTCTAAATCAGGACATTGATTTTTGTTGATCCGCCTCTCACCAACTTGCACCCGATATCGGAAAATGCTTAAAAGCCCTCTACCATACTACAGGTTTTAAACTTGTCAGGCGGTTCGTTTTTTCAACATCAGGAAAACCTCATGCAATATAATTGGCTCGGGCGCACCGGCATTAAAGTATCTCAATTGTGCTACGGCACCATGTCTTTCGGCGGTGATGCAGATACATCAGAATCTGCCAAAATGTATGCGGCTTGTCGTGATAAGGGCATCAACTTTTTTGATTGTGCCGACGCTTATAGCGGTGGCAAGGCCGAAGAAATATTGGGTGATTTGATTGCCCATGAGCGCGACGAGTTGATCGTCACTTCAAAATGTTTCGTAGCCATGGGTAAGGATGTAAATGCCGGAGGCGCCAATCGCCGCCATATTATCAGCGCGGTTGAGGCAAGCCTGAAACGCATGAAAACAGATTATCTCGATATACTTTTCATGCACAGATGGGATATCGGCACACCGCTTGAAGAAACCCTGCGCGCACTGGAAACACTGGTTAGCGATGGCAAGGTGCATTTTCTGGGCGCAAGCAATTATGCAGCATGGCAAATTGCCAAGGGCCTTGGAATTTCAGCTAAAAACAACTGGCCGCGTTTTGATGTAGTCCAGCCAATGTATTCACTGGTCAAACGTCAGGCAGAAGCGGAAATATTTCCGCTCGCCATTTCCGAAGGTCTGGGTGTGATGACTTACAGTCCGGTAGGCGGCGGTTTGCTCAGTGGCAAATATGGCCCCGACAGCCGCCCTGATAGCGGCCGTTTGATGAGTAATCAGGAATATATCAGCCGCTATGGTGAAGACTGGGTTTTTGATACCGCAGGAAAATTCAGCCAATTGGCGAAGGAAAAGGGCGTACATCCTGTAAGCCTCGCAGTAGCGTGGGCTGCCAAAAATCCAGCCGTGACCTGCCCAATCATTGGCTCACGAAACCTGGACCAGCTCCAACCTTCGTTGGCGGCAATCGATATGGAAATGTCGGCAGAACTTTATACAGAAATCGCGAGCCTTAGCCGTACACCTCCTCCCGCCACTGACCGACTGGAGGAACAGGGTTAAATGCTAAATTCTATCAATGACATTGCCACTGGCGTAAAATTGCCGAGCTACGATCTACAAGCCCATGGAACAGGCATCGTTCATCTGGGGTTAGGAGCATTTCATCGTGCCCATCAGGCCGTTTATACCGATGATGCGCTGGCGAAAGATGGTGGCGATTGGCGAATTATTGGCGTTAGCCTGCGCAGCACGAAAATTGCCGATGCAATGAATGCGCAAAACGGGCTTTATTCTCTGGCAGTCAAGGGTGATGGCCCAACCGCTACAC
>JAESUH010000213.1 GCA_016763155.1 Rhizobiaceae bacterium | reverse complement strand
GCATTTTTCGCTGTCATGGGAATCATATGGCTGATGATTGCTCGTCCGTCATTTTGGTGACGAAGATGTAATTAAAGGGCGCTTGCATTTGCCACATCGCTCGGGCTAATCCTGAGGTTCAGGGAGTGAGTAAGCGAATCACTTCAATCCATCCGTGACAGATTGATACCCACGGAACCAGCGGAGAGATTTGCCAAATATGGGCGCCTATATCCTGCGACGCTTATTGTTGATGATCCCCACGATTTTGGGGATTCTTGCCGTATCTTTTGCGGTGATTCAGTTTGCCCCCGGCGGCCCCGTTGAACGCGTACTTGCCGAATTGAGCGGGCAGGCAGGATCGGCAACAGACCGAATTACCGGCGGCGGCGATAGTCTTGGACTGGATCAGGGGCTTGATGGCGGCGGCGAAGGATCGTCTAAATATCGTGGCGCACAGGGGCTAGACCCTGAATTCATCGCAAAACTCGAAAAACAATTCGGCTTCGATAAGCCGCCTTTAGAGCGCTTTGCCCTCATGGTGTGGAATTTCGTACGCTTTGATTTTGGTGAAAGCTATTTTCGTGATGTTTTAGTCATCGATCTGATCCTCGAGAAATTACCGGTATCCGTATCTCTTGGCCTTTGGATCACCTTCATATCCTACGCCATATCTGTGCCTTTGGGCATCAAAAAAGCAGTCAGCGATGGCTCCAGTTTCGATATCTGGACCAGTGGTGTCATCATCATCGCTTATGCAATTCCAGGATTCCTGTTTGCCATTTTGCTGGTGGTACTGTTCGCGGGCGGATCGTTTTACGATCTTTTCCCCTTGCGCGGACTAACTTCCGAAAACTTTGACGAACTCTCAATCATGGGGAAAATCGGAGATTATTTCTGGCACCTGGCCCTACCTTTAATCGCCATGGCACTGTCAGCTTTCGCCACCACCACATTGCTCACCAAGAATTCATTCCTTGATGAAATCCGCAAACAGTATGTTCAAACTGCCCGCGCCAAAGGCCTTACTGAACGACAGGTCCTCTACGGCCACGTGTTCAGAAATGCCATGCTGATTATCATCGCAGGTTTTCCGGCAGCGTTCATTTCCTCATTCTTCACCGGCTCATTATTGATCGAGACAATATTCTCCCTCGATGGTCTCGGTCTGCTGGGTTTTGAAAGCATTATCGGGCGAGACTATCCCGTCGTATTTGGCAATCTTTTCATAATGTCTCTGCTCGGCCTTGTGGTCACTCTGATTTCCGATCTGACCTATACGTTGATTGATCCGCGCATCGATTTTGAATCGAGGGAGGTGTAATGCAAACTGCAACCTCTCAAAATAGCCGCCCAGAAAAACGTCCATTTCTCTCACCGCTTAATCAGCGCAGATGGTCAAATTTCAAGAAAAACCGGCGTGGGTTTTACTCACTCTGGATATTTTTGATCCTTTTTGTCCTGACATTATTTGCAGAATTTTTGGCCAATGATCGGCCAATCATTGTCTCCTTCAAAGGTGAAATTTACGCACCCGTTCTTTTCGATTATCCTGAGGAAGTGTTTTTGGGTGAGGATGGTTTCCTACCCCAGACCGACTACAAGATACCGGAAATTGACGAAGCATTTAGCCAGCACGGTTGGGCATTATGGCCGCCAATCCGCTATTCCTATCGAACCGTCAATAATGAAATTCCAGAACCAGCCCCCACCAAACCCAGCTGGCTCTATGACAAACAATCCCTTTGCGCCAATTATGAAGAAGGCGTAGAAGACCCCGCCTGCACCATTGGCAATCGCAACTGGCTTGGCACCGATGATCAGGGTAGAGATGTCTTGGCGCGGTCCATTTACGGCTTTCGCATTTCCGTACTTTTCGGTCTGATCCTGACCGCAGCTTCTGCCGTCGTTGGCGTAACCTCAGGTGCCATACAGGGATATTTCGGTGGTTGGGTAGATTTGATTTTCCAGCGCTTTATCGAAATTTGGTCCTCAGTTCCCGTGCTCTATCTTTTGCTAATCATTGCCGCTGTCTTGCCACCGGGCTTCTGGATTTTGCTCGGCATCATGCTGCTATTTTCATGGGTAAGTTTTGTTGGCGTGGTGCGCGCCGAGTTTTTGCGCGCGCGAAACTTTGAATATGTCAACGCTGCCCGCGCCCTTGGTGTGGGCAATGCGACCATCATCTACCGTCATCTATTGCCCAATGCCATGGTCGCGACCCTGACCTTTTTGCCCTTCATATTGAACGGCTCAATCACCACCCTCACCTCTCTGGATTTTCTGGGCTTCGGACTTCCTCCGGGTTCAGCATCCCTTGGAGAAATGTTGCAACAGGGCAAGAAAAATCTGCAGGCACCATGGTTGGGTTTCTCTGCCTTCTTCGTAATTTCCATCATGCTTTCCCTGTTGATATTCATCGGCGAGGCCGTAAGGGATGCGTTTGATCCGCGCAAGACGTTTAGCTAATGAGCGATAAAACACCTCTTCTTGATATCCGAGATTTGTCAATTGCCTTCACCCAGGGCGATGAGACAAATCTGGCCGTGGACAAGATATCCTTTCATATCAACCAAGGTGAAACGCTTGCGCTGGTAGGAGAATCCGGTTCAGGAAAATCCGTCTCCGCTCTTTCTATTTTGAAACTTCTGCCGTATCCCGCAGCCAGCCATCCCAGCGGCCAGATATTTTTCAAGGGCGAAGACCTTCTCGATTCCGACGAAGCTGATCTGCGAAAAGTTCGCGGCAACGATATCACCATGATATTTCAGGAGCCGATGACTTCACTCAACCCGCTGCACACCATTGAGCAACAAATCGGCGAAGTATTGTCTTTGCACAAAGGCATGAGCAAAACGGCAGCCCGCAATCGTGTGCTGGAATTATTGAATCAGGTTGGTATCAGAGATCCGGAAGAACGTCTTTCCTCCTATCCTCACCAATTATCCGGCGGCCAACGACAGCGCGTGATGATTGCCATGGCCTTGGCAAATGAGCCGGAATTGTTGATTGCAGATGAACCAACCACCGCACTTGATGTAACTGTGCAGGCGCAAATCCTTGAACTTTTGAGAAAACTGCAGCAGGAAACCGGTCTTTCCTTGCTCTTCATCACCCATGATTTGAGCGTGGTACAAAAAATCTCAGACCGCACCTGCGTCATGCAAAATGGTAAGATCGTTGAACAGGGCCCAACCGCCGAAGTATTTTCAAACCCGAAGCACGAATATACCAAACATTTGATTTCATCAGAACCGTCCGGCGAGCCGCCCATCACGGATGATACTGCAGAAATTATATTGGAAGGCAAAGACATCCGGGTTTGGTTCCCGATCATACGCGGCTTTATGCGCAAGACCGTCGGCCATGTGAAGGCAGTAGACGGCATTGATGTCACCCTGCGTCAGGGGCAGACCCTTGGAGTGGTTGGAGAATCTGGTTCCGGAAAAACAACCCTTGGCCTGGCCCTTACCCGACTGATTTCTTCAAAAGGGCGCATCGTTTTTCTGGGCAAGGACATTGATGGTTTTTCCTTCAACCAAATGAAACCCCTGCGCGATCGAATGCAGGTGGTCTTTCAAGACCCCTATGGTTCTCTTTCTCCACGCATGTCTGTGGCGGAAATCGTTGCTGAAGGTCTGCGCATTCACATGCCGGATTTAACGGCTGGAGAACGCGATGACCGGGTTTGTGCCGCCCTGATTGAAACCGGCCTTGAGGCTGGAACACGCCATCGCTACCCGCACGAGTTTTCCGGCGGCCAACGCCAACGTATGGCAATCGCCCGCGCGCTGGTTTTGCAACCCCGTTTCATCATGCTCGACGAACCGACCTCCGCTCTTGATATGAGCGTTCAGGCACAAGTGGTCGATCTCTTGCGCGATCTGCAACAACGCCACAATCTTGCCTATCTGTTTATCAGTCATGATTTGAAAGTTGTGCGCGCTCTGGCGAATGAAGTCATCGTTATGCAAATGGGTAAGGTGGTCGAACAGGGGCCGGCAGACCAGATTTTTGACGCCCCCCAAACCGATTACACAAAAGCTCTAATGGCAGCAGCCTTTGATCTGGAAACTTCAGCCAGCGGCATTGTCGAGGAATAAAAATGTCTCCAAACAAATCCCCACTGGGAACGGCCATTGAATTTGATGGATCGGTGCAATCCGGCGGTCTGGAAACACTCCTTGGGCGTTCAGTCATCGACCTCAACAAAGACCCATCGGCCAAATTTGATGACATTAAATACGCCTTGGTGTGGAAACCTGATACCAAATTGTTTGATCGGCTACCTTCTCTCGAAGTGGTGTTTTCTGCCGGGGCGGGCGTTGATCATATCTTCGAAGCAGGCAGCGTGCCCGATGTGCCGATTGTCCGCTTTGTCGGTCATTCACTGACCAACCAAATGAGTGAATGGGTGTGTCTGCAATGCCTGATGCATTTGCGTCGTCAACGCGAATATGACCGGCTCCAGGAACAGCGCATCTGGAAAGAACTCACCCGCTTCCTAACCAGCGATATCACCATAGGCATTATGGGGCTTGGCGAACTTGGTCAAGACTCAGCACGGAAATTGACGGCTCTGGGCTTCACCGTAATTGGCTGGAGCCGGACCAAAAAATCAATTGAAGGTGTTGAATGCTTTGGTGGTGACGAGTTGGACGCGTTCCTTGCTCGTACAGATTTTCTGGTCGGTTTGTTGCCCCTGACCAGCGAGACCAAGGGCATCTATAATCGCAACCTGTTTGAAAAACTGAACCGGGATAATCCGCTTGGCGGCCCGGTGTTTATCAACGCAGGTCGTGGTGGCAGCCAGATCGACAAAGATATCATCGCATGCCTTGAAGATAAGACATTGATTGGCACTTCTCTGGATGTGTTTGAGTCCGAGCCCCTGCCACAGAACAGCCCATTATGGAATTTTGAAAATACCTACCTCACACCCCACGCGGCGGCAGTGAGCG
>JAESUH010000212.1 GCA_016763155.1 Rhizobiaceae bacterium | reverse complement strand
ATAAATTCTGCCAATTGGCGATTGACCCAGCCGTGATAGGCGTTGAGCCAGTGAAACTCACGGTCGGCCATCATGGATGGGGCAATCAGGCGAAGATCAATCGGGGCAAGCGATAAGGTTTCAAACCCTAGCATGGGTGTATTGCCGCCCTCGATATCTTCGGCTTCTCTTACCAGAACCAGATTTTCAATGCGGATGCCGTAAGCGCCTTCAACGTAATAACCTGGCTCGTTGGAGACGATCATGCCGGGTAATAATTCTTGCGATCCACGTTTTGAAATATTTTGTGGTCCTTCATGCACTGACAGATAAGAACCTACGCCATGGCCGGTTCCGTGGGCGAAATCCTTGCCTTCCTGCCAAAGGGCATTACGGGCCAGAATGTCTATATCCTGTCCTCTGGTGCCAGCGGGAAAGCGTGCCAATGCGATATTGATATGGCCTTTCAGGACAAGCGTATTATCGCGAACCATATTCTCGCTTGGGGTGCCGATCGCGATGGTTCTGGTTATGTCGGTGGTGCCATCAATATATTGCCCGCCCGAATCGACCAGATAGATTGATCCATCCTTCAATATCTGGTTGCTTTCACTGGAAACCCGGTAATGGGGCAGGGCGCTATTTCCCCCAGCTGCAGAGATGGTGTCGAATGAAATTTCCAATAATTCAGAACCCACAGAAAGGGCATAGGCGGCGCGAATTTCTTCAAGGCGGGTGGCTGCATCCACCTCACTGATGGAGCCGGGTGGCTGCATATCGAGCCAATAGAGGAATTTCGAAAGGGCAACGCCATCTCGAAGGTGGGCGCTGTGGCTGCCTTTAATTTCGGTCTCATTCTTGGTGGCGCGTGGCAAGATGACCGGGTCCCGCGCCTTAATGATTTTGCCACCATTTGTTTCGATTATCTCGCTCAGGAATACAGGCACGCTGGACGTATCGATCTGAATGCTGGCGTTTTTTGCCAGTTTTGCCAGTTCCTCATCGAGGGTAGCTGGCGCGTGGAGATCTGCAAGTTGTGTCAGATAGGCTTCCAGTTCGCGCGAAAGCTTTCGCTTGTCGATGAACAGCAGCGGCAGGCCTTCTGCGCGTAGAATGCAGCGCGCGAGGGTTAGTGGGGTGTGAACCACATCGGCACCGCGAATGTTAAACAGCCAGCAGATAGAAGTGGGGTCATTAATCAGGCAATGATCCGCGGTCTTATCGCGCAGAGTTTCTTGCAAATCCTGCAATTTATGCATGGCAAGTTTGCCAGCATTCTCAAGCTCATGGATATAAACCGGTTCGAGAGGCTCCGCCGGTTGATCCTGCCAAATTGCATCAATGAGATTATGAACCGGTTTCAATGTGCATTGGGTATTTTTGATTGCCGTGTTGAATGCCTTTTGTGCTGCATGGGTGGTTAGCCATGGATCAAACCCGATTGTTTCGCCATTTGTAAGGTTGTCTTTCAACCAGTCTTTGGGTGGCGTTGTGACTAAATCGATGCGGGTGAAAAGATCAGGGTTAGTTTGTTCCTGTGCTTGCAAGGTGTAGCGGCCGTCGACAAATAAAATGGCCTCATCAAGTGTGATGATGGCAAAGCCCGCAGAACCGGTAAAACCCGTAATCCAGGCCAAGCGCTCCGCGCCAATCGGCAAATATTCGTTTTGATACTCATCGCAATGGGGGACGAGAAAAACATCTACGCCCACATTTCTCATTTGGGTGCGCAGGGCTTCAAGCCTTTCGGGTGTGCCGCCTGTGTCTGATTGTGGGGTGAAGGATTGATACATGGTCAAGGTTTCCCGAAAAATGCAATTGAACCATTGTTAGCTCATCTAACCATGCAATTTCAACAATGCTGCCACGCTAATCTAACAAGGGCCGGATACTTGAATAATTGTGCGCCGCAACATATGTTTTATTCAAGAGTTGCAAACAACTTTGCAGCTGATTGAAAAGGAGAATGATATGTCTTTATTTGGTGATATTGGCGTTGCTACACGCAATGGACTTCATAAAATGATTGAAGCACGCGAAGGCAGAGTGCGCGGGCATATCCACGCAAATTTGCTGACTCTTAACGATGAAGATCTGGCAAGAGCCGGTTATTCTCGCAAAGAGCTTTCAAAAACTGCAACAACGCCTTTTCCATATTTGTAAAACGGCGATTGTTATCCAGTTTGAATGATACGAAGGAGCAGGCTTTTCTGCTCCTTTTTGCTTTTGAGCACTAGGATTTGTTTTTACACACTTCTTATCCGAAAACTGGTTACCCCTTCTCGGGAAACGCTCCAATAATGTTCCCATTTCTACTCAAATTGTAAACTTTTGAAACATAAGTTTAATCGTTTAATTATGATGTAGTGGTATGTTTCTCCAATGGAACGGGTATATATTTTTGATGTCGATGGAACGCTGACTGGCTCTCGCCAGCCCATGCACGACATTTTTTCCGACTTCTTTCAAAACATGATTAGCCAGGTCCCGGTTTACCTGGTGACTGGTAGCAATCTGGAAAAACTCCAGCAGCAAGTGCCAGAGCAGATATTGAATCGTGTGGCCGGAGTTTTTACCTGTTCCGGCAATGAATTATGGCAATCAGGCAAGCGAATTTTCAAGAAAGATCATCGGTTCCCGGCTGAAATGATCGCATTTGTCGAAAGATTACTTCGCCAAAGCAACTACACAATTCGAACTGGCCGCCATGTGGAGACCCGTCCGGGAATGTTGAATGTTTCTGTTGTGGGACGAAATGCAAATTTACAGCAGCGAAATGCCTATAACAGATTTGACCATGAAGCTGGCGAACGCCGGGTGATAATGGCGCGCATCCGCGAAGCGTTTCCTGAATATGAGGCTAATCAGGGCGGCCAGATTTCCGTGGATGTCTCTCTGAAGGGGTGGAACAAATCTCGCGTCCATGCCCATGTGCAGGAAAAACACGGGGCGGCTGAATGTTATTTCTTCGGTGATAATATCAAAAAAGGCGGCAATGATTTTCCCCTAGCCAAAGCCATTCTTGATGCTGGACGCGGAAACCGGGTTTTCCCAGTCAAATGCTATGATGATACCTGGGAAATTTTGCAGGAACATTTCGCTGCAAATGTAGAACTTGCTTCCCGGGTCGCCTAATTTTCCAATACGAGTATCAGCCAGCCATCTTTGTAATGAGCCTTTTTCAAGCGTAATCCTTGAAGGCGGTAAGTTGCGCATATTCTTGATTTTTGGTGGGGTAAAAGGCCGGATAGAATAACTGTGGCACCTTTTGCCAGATAGCGTTTCATTGGATGAGCCAGACCCTGCAGAGGGCCAGCCAGAATATTTGCAACGACCAGATCGAAGGGTGCAGCATCGCTGAAAGCGCGATGGTTGAATCCGGTCGCAGTGATGCAATTTATGCGTTCTGCAACGCTATTGATCCGGGTATTTTCACGAGCGGTTTCCGTGGCTATGGGATCAATATCGCTAGCCAAGATTTTCATGGGCGATGCTTTTGCCAGAGCGATTGCCAAGACGCCAGATCCAGTGCCAAGGTCAAGGGCGTTGTGATAGCGAGTGTGTTTCAGGCAATCTCCCAGCATATCGAGGCAACCGGCAGTGGTGCCGTGGTGACCTGTGCCGAAAGCCTGACCTGCGTCAATGATGATTGAATGTTCGTGCTGGCTTGGAATATCGGCATCATGGGTGCCATGAATAATGAAGCGTCCGGACCTTACGGGCGTGAGCCCTTTCAAGGTCTCCGTGACCCAATCAATATCTCCAATCACTTCGCGTTCAAATTGTACTGGATGTTCCTGGGAAGCCAGAAATCCTTTGACTTCTTCTTCAACTTTATCGGCAGCATCTGCATCCACATAGAGAGATATTGCCCACACGTTGCTATCTTCATTGGTTTCAAAAAGGGCGATAGGAAACTCCCCCTCATCGAAATGTGCAAATAGCAAATCCCCGATAATCTTGGCGGTTTTCTCGTCTTTGGTGAAAAACAAACGTATCTGTGACATTAAGTTCCATTTCGTGTTGTATAATCTGGGCTTAGGGCTTGATGGTTTATAATGCAACCGCTTTAAATGGTGATTCACTAATAGATACTGACCCTGGAAAGCCTTCTACATTGAATACATTACGCGATAAATGGAATAAAGAATTTAGTTCCGGAAAATGGGATTTCCTTCGCCGCAATAGTGAGCAAAAGCGGTTGCAGTTGGTTGCCCAAATGATTGAGCGCCAATTGAATGAAACTGATGGCGGTTGCGTTGTTGATTTGGGAAGCGGAGAGGGCCACCTTTGTAACTGGCTCGATGGGAAGCGGGTTCGTCAGTATGTAGCGGTCGATATTTCCGATGTGGCGCTGAATAATATTGTTGAAGCGAATATTCCGGTGACCCGAATATGTGAGAGTCTGGCTAAGTACTCTCTCGATGAAAACCTGCAAGCCGCGCCACTGGTGATCGTTGCGAATGAGGTTTTATATTATGAACCGGACTCCGTTGATCAGTTGAAGCGCATTGCCGAAGGGCAAAAGCATGGCTGTGTAGTGCTTGTATCGGTGGTTGGGCCACACCCTGATAAACCAAACTGGACAGCATCCTCAATCAGACTTTGGAAAGAAATTGACCAACTGGGATGGCACAAGCTGGAAGCCCAAGTGGTGAAGGATGAGGAAAGCGGCGTTGTTTGGGATATTGTTGCCTTTGAAATCGCCCCAAAGGAGAAATGTTAACCCCGCAGTAACCCTAATGAACTAGTTTACATCATTATCACCCATGATTGTACTTGGCTGAGTTTGCCGACAATCAAATTGTATTGAGTAGGGGATTTGTGATGTTGAACATTGCCAAATATTCGTCCGCGTTGACGGTAGTTGCTGCAACCGGGTTTTTGATCGGGGCTATATTGACCGATAATGGCGCCCAATTAACCGAAAACACCAATTATGGTGTTGGTTCTTCTAACCGTAAGGTGGCGTTTAAGCAGCCTGATATGAAAAACGGTTTTGATGTTTCCGGCGTTTTAAAAGCGTTGAAACTCGACGGTGGAAATCAAAACAAAGTAGATCCTGTACCTGATGAAAATGCAATTGATCGCATTATTACGGCCAGCATCAAGCGTGTGCAGCTCGAAGAAAGCAAATTGAGCAAAAAAGACCAGCTTGATATTCAGGACCGGATCAAAATGGCCACCTATGGCACTTCAATGGAAAATAAGGTCAAGCCTGCATCTGGGCCAACAGTTATTGTGCAGCCAGGCGATACTCTCTATCGCATTGGCCTGACACATGGGCTCTCAACCGAAAAAATTGCAGCGCTTAACGGAATAAGTGAACCTTATACTGTCAGAGTTGGGCAAAAACTGCGGGTGAAATAGACCCGCTTGTTAAACCGCCTCTACGAATGAATCCAGCACTCGCTTTTCACCGGCTTTGTCAAAGGCAATGGTCAGCTTGTTGCCGTCGATCAATATGATGTTTCCGTTGCCGAATTTCATATGAAATACCCGATCACCCAAGGAAAAAACGCTTGCGGGGTTGTGAACTGAGGATGCGACCAGTTCGCCTTCTATGGTGCGCGATCTGGTTTGCGGGCCTGAGCGGGTTCCCCAATTTGATTTGGTGTTAGCATTGCTGCGCGATTTGGCGCGATTCCAACCGGGGGTAGAATAGGTATTCTCAAATGGGTCGGAGGTATCAAACTGGCTGTGGCCTGAGTTTCCATACCCACCATAATCGGAATTTCCCTCAACCACTTCCACGTGTTCTGGCGGTAACTCATCGATAAAACGAGAAGGAATTGATGATTGCCAAAGGCCGTGGATGCGGCGGTTTGAAACAAACCAGATATAGCACCGGGTTTTGGCTCTGGTGATGCCCACATAGGCGAGACGCCGCTCTTCCTCAAGACCGGATTTTCCACTTTCATCCAGTGAACGCTGGTGGGGGAATAATCCTTCTTCCCAACCGGGAAGGAATACGTTTTCAAACTCCAGCCCCTTGGCTGAATGTAAGGTCATCAGGGATACGGCGTCCAGATTTTCGTTTTTATCTGTGTCCATGACCAGTGAAATATGTTCGAGAAAACCGTGCAGGCTTTCAAATTCTTCTAGAGAGCGAATGAGTTCCTTTAGGTTTTCCAAACGTCCGGGCGCATCGGCATTGCGATTGTTCTGCCAGAATTCAGTATAGCCGGACTCATCCAGTATCATTTCCGCTAATTCGGAATGAGGCATGGTTTTGAGCAGGCTGGTCCAGCGGGTGAAATTACCAACAACGCTTTTTAGGGTGGTTCGAATACTTGGCCCTAATTCTTCTGTTTCGGTCAGCTCGCGCGTGGATTGCAAAAGCGGAATGCGGCGAAGGCGGGCATTGTCGCGAATGGTGCGAAGGGTCACGTCGCCAATTCCGCGTTTTGGAGTATTGACGATGCGCTCAAAAGCCAGGTCATCGGCAGGTTGGCAAACCACGCGGAAATAGGCGAGGGCGTCGCGAATTTCCATGCGTTCATAAAATCTTGGTCCGCCAATCACCCGGTAGTTTAAGCCCAATGTGACAAAACGATCTTCAAACTCGCGCATCTGGAAGGAAGCGCGTACCAGAATAGCGATATCATTCAGCGCACAGCCTTTGCGCTGAAGCTGCTCGATTTCCTCGCCAATGGAGCGGGCTTCTTCTTCTGAATCCCAGCCGGCTGAAACCATGACTTTGGCGTCATCAGGATCTGCCATATCGGTGAACAGGGTTTTTCCCAATCTGCCATCATTATGGGTGATCAGG
Organism: Rhizobiaceae bacterium; assembly: GCA_016763155.1. Lineage (GTDB taxonomy): Bacteria > Pseudomonadota > Alphaproteobacteria > Rhizobiales > Rhizobiaceae. Next base: position 8,801 of record JAESUH010000212.1, on the reverse strand, counting down.
TGGGAGGCTGCGCCCAAAATATGCGCTGTGGAGCGGTAGTTTCGTTCCAGTCGGATAACCTTGGCACCGGCAAAGTCTTTTTCAAAGCGCAGAATGTTTTCCACTTCTGCGCCGCGCCAACCGTAAATCGATTGATCATCATCGCCGACGCAACACACGTTTTGATATTGGCGGTCACCGGATTTTTGAGCAAGCAATCGTAACCACAAATATTGCGCGACGTTGGTATCTTGATACTCGTCCACCAGAATGAATTTGAAGCGGGAGTGATAATCGGCCAGCACATCCGGGTTTTCCTGAAACAAGCGAATGCATTCAGTCAAAAGATCGCCGAAGTCACAGGCATTGAGCGTTTTTAAACGCTCCTGATATTGTGTATAAAGTTCGCGACCTTTGCCATTGGCAAAGGATCTCGCGTCGCCCTCGGGAATGCGTTCTGGTGAGAGGCCTTTATTCTTCCAGCCATCAATATGGGCTGCAAGCTGGCGGGCAGGCCAGCGTTTGTCATCAATGCCCTCAGCGCGGATGAGTTGTTTCAACAGCCTGATCTGGTCATCTGTATCAAGGATGGTGAAATTTGATTTCAGCCCCACTAGTTCCGCGTGGCGACGAAGAATTTTGGCGCTGATTGAGTGGAAAGTGCCAAGCCACGGCATTCCCTCAACCGTATCTCCCAAATATTTGGCGATACGGATTTTCATTTCTTTTGAGGCTTTGTTGGTGAAAGTCACTGCCAATATCTGGCTTGGCCATGCTCTGCCGGTCTTTAAAATATGGGCGATGCGTGTGGTCAGAACCCGCGTCTTTCCTGTGCCTGCGCCAGCCAACACCAATAGGGGGCCGTCGAGGGAGGTAACCGCATCTTTTTGTTCCGGATTTAAGCCCTCAAGATAGTCGACAACCCCACGATTTTTGCTGGTGGCAGCAAGCGCGCGCTCGGTAATGCTGCCCGTTATCGGGGCTGGCGATTCAGATCGATTATCGGCATCGAAAAAAGGAATGTCATCTGGTGAGTTGCTCATTTGTTCTTATTAACGATTCGTCACGCAAAAACATAGGGTAAAGGATGAAAAACCACCGTAAATGGTGAGAATTGGGTCAAAAAACACCGTGATGAGGCGTTTGATCAGGGACATTTTCCGTGTTAAGTACGGGAACAGTCAAATTTTGCAGGAATTTCCCATATGTTGCGTGCGTTTTCTAATACTTGTCAGATGATTTTGATGGCAGGGTTGGTTGCTTTTGCAATCGTTAGTTCCTCAAACGCATCGGAAACCCATGCAGGATATTATTATCCTGAACCACAGACCTATGAGCTATATGTGTCGCCCTTGCCGGTATTGAAGGATGTGACGAAATTATCGCGGGTAGGGCTGTTGGTCGGCCTCAATGAAAAGCAATATAGGCGCGCATTTGCGCCGGGTTATCATATGTATGGCAAGGGTGAATATAGCGAAAAGCTGATCATTGTGGCGGTTGAAATGGATCGCTATCAGACACTTTATCAATTGCGGGCGCTGCTTGCTTCCATGAGTTCCATGGCTCGTACTTCGCCGCTTTTTGCCCAAACGGGGTCGGTGGAAAATTTGAACTTTCTGGACCTTTTGAAGGTCGCTGGATTTTCTCAGCTGACCCTCACCAATGGTATTGATTTATCCCACCGTATTTCGATTAAGTAGTTTTAGGATAATGGTTTTCCTGAAAGCGGGCGATGTATCGCGACAGATTGTTATTTGATTGAACCGCCTTGCTTGCAGCTGTTTTACAAGGTGCTGCTGCCATTGCTGCCAGTTGCGGAACAATGGCAATATCGGCAAAACAAGCCCGATCACCAAATAGATATTTCTTGTCTCCCAGTACCATGCTGATTGCAGCTAAATCCTGTTTTACCCGAGCTTCAAGCATTTCTTCTGAAAAACGGCCAATCCCCATCCAGCTTAATGCGGTAATGGCTTGCTTGCGCAGGCTTGCAGGAACGATTTTGCGCAGAAATATTGGCAAGCCAGAAAAATAAACAGGCCTTGTGAGCTTCCATACTTCGGGGCGGCCCCAGCGGTCATTGACGATGTGAAAATAGAGATGTTCCTCTGCCATGCGCACCAAAGCATGTCCGGTAGCGCGTTGCTCGTCTGAGAGCCAGGAGCCGAAATCTGCGCCGTAATTTTCTTCCAGATGGTTCTGGATATAGGCGCTGTCCGGCACAATTTTTGAACCATCGCGTAGCACGGGCAATTTTCCCATGGGCGTCTTGCGTGGGTCATTGTCAAAATCAATTTTCCAATCTACGCCGGACATTTCCAAAAGACAAAGGGCCTTGGTGCAAAATGGGCTGCCGCTTGGTTGGCCAAAAGCCGGATTGTAGCTGATGAGGGATAACATATTTAATTCTCCAAATTTCGGTTTGCTTTGTCTACTTGATCGTTGCTGACAAAAAGTGTCAGTATGAATTTGATAAGTTTCTTGAATGAAAGGGAATTTGTTATGAGCAGATCTGACCGGCTAATTCGTTTGATGCAGGTAATGCGTCGATTGCCATCTCCAGTAACCGCAAGCAGGCTTGCGGTAGAAATGGAAATTTCTGAACGAAGCATCTACCGCGATATTCAATCTTTACGGGCTTCGGGTGCGATTATCGACGGGGAAGCAGGCTATGGATATACTTTCGGGGAGGATCCGCATCTTCCGCCCATGCAATTTGACGGGGATGAGGTGGATGCGCTGGCTCTTGGTCTGATCTCAGTTATGAACCTTGGCGATAGTGATTTGCGATTTGCAGCTGAAAATGCGCTGGCTAAACTTGAGGCAATTCTGCCTGAAGCCATGCGACCGCGGTTGCGATTTCCGGCCGCAGCGACCAGATCGTTCCAGAAGAAACTTGTTTCGGGATTAGATTTATCGAAAATTCGAAACTCAGTCTGGAATGAAAAGGCGCTTCATTTTCACTATGTCACCTTGGCGGGCAAACCGAGTGAGCGGAAGGTCTGGCCGTTGGCAATTGTGTTTCTCGATACGGTACAGGTGCTGGTAGCTTGGTGTTGTCTACGCGATGATTTCAGAACCTTCCGGCTGGACCGAATTAAAAAGCTGGAATTTCTGGACGAATCTTTTCGCCCCAAACGCGTTGGCCTGTTGCGGGATTATTTCGGACGAAAAGAGAATGACCACGGTCCTGCCAGTTCATAACCAATGGGCCCTAATGCTCTTCTTCACTGATCGCAACCAGAGCGTTGTTGAATTGGCTAAGGGCATCTACTCTGCTGGCCCATGCGATAATTTTATCAGGATCAGCTTCATCAATCACGGGCAGAGTTTGATGGCCGCTAATATCAAAATTACGTAGGGCGCGTTCCAGATTGTGGGATGACTTCAATGCGTGAGGTGCTAATTCTTCGTGTGCTGCTTTGGAGCCAGGGGTATCCAGTGGTTTCATGAAATCCATGACCTTGATTGAATTCATGAGTTGGCGATGGGGGCCACGCTGAATGAACAACCCTCGTAATTCCAATTGCCACTGAAAATATGAACGTCCGTGGATTGCCTGATTTATTCCGGTGGATACAGAAACCACTAGTAGCAGTGCAATGGTCAAAGCATAGCCGCCGGTGAGTTCAAAAATAATGATGGTTGTTGATATAGGCGCTCCGAGGATGGCGGCCGCGACGGCGCCCATTCCAAGGATTGAATAAAGGCCCTGACTGGATGCCATATCCGGGAAAAACTGGGCCGCAATCAAGCCAAATGCCCCGCCGACCATAGCTCCGATATAGAGTGCTGGTGAAAATACACCACCACCAAATCCAAACCCAAGGGTGATTGCTGTTGCAATGATTTTTGCCACCAGCAGGCTAAGCAACAAATACAGTGCCAATTGATTGTGTAATGCCTGATCTGTCGCTTCATAACCAACACCCAGAACTTCAGGAAAAACAATGGCAATTGCGCCGACCATGAACCCGCCGAGAACAGGCTTGAACCAAAGCGGTACTTTGATGGCGCGGGCAATGTTATTGGTACCAATCAGCGAAAACTGAAAGGCAATCGATACGATTGCGCAGATTACTCCCAATAATGCAAAAGCTGGAAATTCCCACAGGGATGTAATTTGATATTCAGGAATGATGAATGCCGCCACATCGCCAAACCAGGCGCGGGATAATAATGTTCCCGCGACCGAGGCGATTACAATCGGCACAAATGCGCGTTTTGCGTAATGGCCCAGAATTACCTCATGAGCAAATAATACGCCAGCAATAGGGGCATTGAATGAAGCCGAAACTGCCGCTGCGACACCGCAGGCAAGCAAGGTGGTGCGGCTTCCATCTGCCAGTTTGAGCTTTTCTGCGGCATAAGATGAAATCGCTGCGCCCAAATGCACGATGGGCCCTTCACGTCCGGCACTTGCGCCAGAGCCTAGCGAAATAACGGTGGTTATGGCTGAAAGGAATGCAGTGCGTATATCCATTTTCCGCGCGCCTGGTGCTCCCGCTTCAATCACATCTGCAACGGCTTCCGTTCGTCGCATGGGTAATAGCCGGACCAGAAACTGGCCTACAACCAATCCGCCAATGGTGGGGGCTAGTAAAATCACGTACCAGGGTTTGTTTTGGGCGGCGGTTACAACGTTTTCACTGATATCCTGCAGCCATAAATATTGAACGTAGCCAATGCCTTCACGAAACATGATTGCAACCAGCGACACTGCAAGACCGACAATTAGAGCAATTAACCAGATGGTGGGTTGTCTGCTCGACAAACAGATGTGCAAATTGGGTTCAATCCAATTACGGATTTGGGTTGGAAGTTCGAATATTTTGTTCAGCATGATTGCATTGGTGAAGGGTTGGAAGGTGGAAATTCGAATCTGTTATGCGCGCAATTTTCAATAAAATGCCTCCTGTGTGGCACCAATGTCAATGCGATCGTGGTTCGGCTTGGACGTTGGGTCGATTTGGGTTGTTTTTCTTGGGAAATTTGCGCGAAAAGGGTGCTTTCATTGTCATATAATGTCATGAATAGTGCAGGGGCAAATCAGCTTGTTCCTTTTGAAGATTTTAGAGATATTGGTAAGCACTATGGCACTTAAGGATTTAGAAGTCTTTGAACGCAATGAAACTGGCATTCAAACGGCACTATCCATTTTAAAACAACGTTTTGGAGAGCAGTTTGCAGATTCTCATGCTCTGCGCGAACAGCACTCTCACACCATGACATATATTCCAAAGCAATTACCTGACGGTGTGGTATTTGCCCGTTCTACGGAAGAAGTTCGTGATATTGTGATGGTTTGTGCGGAACATGGTGTTCCAATTATTCCATTTGGAACAGGGACATCGCTTGAAGGCGGTGTAAATGCACCTGCTGGCGGAATTTCAGTTGATTTGACCCAGATGGACCAGATTATCTCGGTAAATAGCGAAGATCTGGATGCGGTTGTGCAGCCGGGTGTAACGCGTGAAGCGTTGAACGAATATCTTCGGGACACGGGATTGTTCTTTCCTATTGATCCAGGTGCCAATGCCTCTTTGGGAGGAATGGCCGCCACAAGAGCATCGGGCACGAATGCCGTTCGCTACGGCACTATGCGGGAAAACGTGATCAATTTGACCGTTGTTATGCCGGATGGATCGATTGTCAAAACCGCCAATCGAGCACGGAAATCTTCCTCTGGCTATGACTTGACCAAATTGATGGTTGGTTCTGAGGGAACCCTTGGGATTATCACCGAACTGACCGTGCGGCTTTTTGGAATTCCAGAAGCAATTTCTGCTGGTGTGTGCTCGTTTCCAACGGTGGAAGACGCCTGCAATGCCACGATTTTGGCTATGCAGACAGGCATTCCTATGGCGCGTATTGAGCTGCTGGATGCAGAAATGGTGCGGGTGATAAACAAGTACGCCAATCTCAGCTATCCAGAAACCCCCCTATTAATGCTGGAATTTCACGGCTCTCCAGATGGGGTGAAAGAACAATCTGAATTATTTGGTGAGATTGTAAAAGATTGTGGTGGTGGAGATTTTGAGTGGGTCACCAAAACCGAAGACCGCAACAAATTGTGGAAAGCACGTCATGAGGCTTATTGGGCCATCAAGTCGAATTTCACGGTAAAAGTAGGCATTGCCACGGATGTTTGCGTGCCAATTTCACGATTAGCGGACTGCGTGCGCGAAACCGAAGAAGATATTCGCAATGCAGGTTTATACGGCCCGATTGTTGGGCATGTGGGAGATGGTAATTTTCACTCAACCTTAATGGTCGACCCTGACGACGTGGAAGAAGTTGCAAGAGCAGAAGCCGTGATTGAACGCATGGTAATGCGCGCCCTTGCGATGGATGGAACATGCACAGGCGAACATGGAGTAGGGCAGGGAAAACGTAAATTTGCCCGCATTGAGCATGGGGTTGGATCTGACGTTATGCTTGCCATAAAAAAGGCGATAGACCCGAATAATATTATGAATCCGGGAAAGCTGATTGGGCCAGCATAAAATTTTGAGCCGATAATTTGGGAACCTGTCGAGCCTGAGCAAAATAAACCTGAAACTCAAACCCTATGGAGCGGATAACTGTATCGTTTGTTTGTAATTATTGGCGGTTTGCTGGTTGTCGCACTGTTTGGGGCGCTGATAGCGCCTTATTTTATCGACTGGTCTGCCTATAAACGAGATTTCGAACGTGAAGTAACAAGCGTTATCGGTCTGCCGGTGACCGTTGGTGGGGACGCAAGTGTTCGCCTGCTGCCCATGCCCAGCGTCATATTTAAAAATTTGCAAATTGGTGAAAATGCTGATGGCACACCAATGGCGACCATTGATGAGTTTGCTGTCGCTGCGGAATTGATGCCATTTTTGAGTGGTGAAATTCGTGTCAAAAATTTGAAATTGGTTCGCCCAAAGATTAATATTGAAATCAATCGCGAGGGTGAAATTGCCTGGGCAACCAAACAGGAATTGAATTCAGATACTCAATCAGGAAGCCTCGGGCTGAATGATTTTTCATCGGTGAAGCTTGAAAATGTTTCCATTGAAGATGGATCGATTGTGGTTACAGACCGCTCTTCTGGCCGTGAATTATCTGTGGGAGAGCTATATGCCGGTGTGAATGCTCAGTCTTTGCTGGGTCCGTGGCATATGGATGCCAGCGGCGTGGTGGATGGGGTGCAATCGCGCTTCACCATTAATACGGGTGCTTATAAAAAAAGCGGTTCTATTCGCATAAAGTTTTCAGGCGAGCGGATTGATCAACCCTATCGCTTGTTACTTGATGGGCCTGTCTCCTTAAAAGAAGGTTTGCTGACCTGGGATGGCGGGTTCAAAGTTTCTCCATTACGCGGCGATGCGCTGGCACGTGCCAAGGAAGCTGGAGAACCATTGGAGGCGGTGGTTGAAGGGCGCTTTGAAGCAAATCCGAAGATTATCAATATTCCTGAATATCGGCTGGAAATTGGCGAGCAAGAAGACCCTTATGTGGTTACTGGTCGCGGTGGAATTGATATTGGTGATGAGGTGTTTTTCCGTTTGCAGGCTGACGGGCGTCAACTTGATTTGAATGGGCTGAAGAAACTTGATGCGAAAAAGACTGTTCGACTGGAAGATCGGTTGGCTGCATTAAAGACCATTATCGACACCATTCCACTACCGGCTGCGAATGGCGAAATCAGCATTGAACTGCCCGCGATTGTTTCGGGTGGGACGCTTATCCGTGAAGTTTCTGCTGTCATGCGGCCAGTCACGGAAGGGTGGGATTTGCGCGCGCTTCGTATGGTCATGCCCGGAAACACGGTGCTTGAAGCCAGTGGCAGACTTGGGCTTGGAGAATCCTTTGGGTTTGATGGTCAAATATTGGTTGCCTCACGTCAGCCAAGTGGTTTTGCTGCATGGATTGCTGGCCGGGTTGATCCTGCGGTAAGGCGACTTTCTTCTTTCGGACTGTCATCGAAAATTACAATTTCGCCAAATCAAACAACGTTTGATGAGCTTGAACTGGTTCTTGATAAAGCCATACTTCATGGCAAGGTTCAGCGGATAGCCTCGCCTGATACCAGACCCGGAATTATTGCCATACTGGATGGTGATCTGGTCAATCTGGACGATTTGCGCGCGATATTTGCGCTTACTCAGGGCGGAGTGGCGGCCAAGGGTGATGGTGCAATTGGCAAACACGATCTGGATCTTCGTCTGAAAGCCAAAGAACTTCGCGGTGCGATATTTGACGAAGCCCTTCGTGCCAATAATGTGGATGCTCATATCCGCGTACAGAACGGTGCTCTTTCAATTGAGAAACTAAATATGGGGTCGTTTTTCGGTGCCAGTGTAAACAGTTCAGGCCGGATTTCCGATTTGCTCGACAAGCCGAACGGCAATGTGAAATTTAATATACAGGCAAAATCTGGCCGGAAATTTGCTAGAATGATGCGGCGCTTTATTGGTGGAAATCCAATTCTGGATGCTTTTGCGAGCAATACTGGACTGTCGACTGATTTGAATATGAACATCGAAATTGATGCCACATCCAGCGGGGATGGTTCCAAGGGCCAAGCACTGGTAAATGGCATTGTCGGAGGGAGCGATATTAAGTTACGGATCGGTTTTAACGGTCGTGCAAGTGCCATTCGTGACATGGAACTTGATATCAATGGCTCGTTTTCAAACCCGACACCCTATGTTTTGGTGCAGCAGACCGGGCTTGATGTATTGCCTTTGGATGCGCCGGGACCGCTCAGTATCAATGCTGAAATTGCAGGAATTGCGAACCAGGGATTGTTCACGCATATCTCCGCAAGTGCACCGGGCAGTGACATTTCT
>JAESUH010000028.1 GCA_016763155.1 Rhizobiaceae bacterium | reverse complement strand
TGATGGGGCAAATCTCTCTGGCCGGAAAAATCCCGGGCAAAACGAATCTTAGGTTATTTTAGGCCGGAGTTGTGAAAACTTTAAGGCCGAATTGGATATGTTAGGCCGATTTTTTCAAACCATCAATTTTAGCTTCCCAGCCAAGGGCGTCGGCAACAATTCTATCCAGGTCATTATGCTTTGGTTGCCAGTTTAACCTTCTCATCAAACGGTTGGCATTTGCCGTCAAGGATGGTGGATCACCGGCTCGCCGCTCGTCAAAGATTACCGGGAAATCCGTTCCAGAAACCCGCTTAACGGCTTCAATTACCTCAAGAACAGAATACCCCTTCGCATAACCACAATTGGCCGTAAATTTGCGGCCACCATTACGCAAGAAACCCAGCGCTGTGTAATGAGCGTTTACCAAATCCGAAACGTGAATGTAATCACGAACGCAACTTCCATCGGGTGTATCGTAATCGGTTCCAAACACGTTCATGTATTCGCGTTTTCCCAAAGCAGCTTCACAGGCAATCTTAATCAGATGGGTGGCTCCCGTTGTGGATTGGCCTGTGCGCCCCTTGTAATCAGCGCCAGCCACATTGAAATAACGCAACATGACATAGGCTAGGCCGTGGGCTTTTTCAGCGTCACGCACCATGATTTCAGTCATCAATTTGGATGAACCATAAGGGGACATTGGATTAAGAACCGCATCTTCAGCGATTGGTCCTGAGTTTTCCGGTGCGCCATAAACGGCGGCAGTCGAAGAAAAAATAAATTTGGAGATACCGGTATTCACTGCAGCTGCAATAAGGCGCAGAGAATTGGCGGTGTTGTTATCGTAATATTTAATCGGATCTTCCAGTGATTCCGGCACCACAACCGAACCTGCAAAATGAATGATGCAATCGATTTTGTGATCCCGGATAATTGATTCAACAAGATATTGGTCGCCAACATTTCCGACTATTAGCTTGGCTTTTTCTGCAACGGCCCATTGAAAACCTGTCACAAGATTATCAAGAACAACAACATCTTCGCCGTTATCCAGCAATTCCCAAACCATATGAGAACCGATATAACCCGCGCCACCTGTCACTAATACAGCCATCTTACAACCTCACTCAATACAAAGAACTTTTCTAAATTTCAGCCTAACATCAAAACCTTAGGATAAAATAAACGCTTGGAAAGTATGCTGGTGTTGCAAAATTCTTATTTTTATAGGTGCAGGTATGTCCACTCAAAAACCAATCAAGAAAGCTGTCTTTCCCGTTGCTGGTCTTGGAACCCGTTTCCTGCCAGCCACCAAGGCAGTACCCAAAGAAATGCTAACGGTCCTCGATAGACCCGTTATTCAATATGCCGTGGATGAAGCACGTAATGCTGGAATTGAACATTTTGTTTTTGTAACCGGGCGCAATAAGGGAGTGATTGAAGATCACTTCGACATTCAATACGAATTGCAAAAGACATTGGAAGAGCGCGGCAAGAATGAGTTAATTGAAATTCTTGATGCCTCCCAATTAGACGCGGGTCAGGCAAGCTTTACCCGCCAGCAATCGCCGCTGGGTCTGGGGCACGCGGTTTGGTGTGCACGAGATATTATTGGTGATGATCCATTTGCCCTTTTCCTGCCTGATATGGTCATGCAGGATTCTGTGGGTTGCATGAGCCGTATGGTCGATCTTTATTCCAAAACCGGCGGCAATATTATTGCGACGGAAGAAGTAGCCTGGGAAGAAACCCATAAATATGGTGTGATCGAAAAAGGTGCCGAAGTGGATGGCGGATTTGAAGTGACTGGCATGGTTGAAAAACCAGCGCCCGGCACAGCGCCTTCCAATCTTTTCATCAATGGCCGTTATATTCTGCAACCTGAAATATTTAAAATTCTTGAAAATCAAGAAACTGGTGCCGGTGGTGAGGTACAATTGACTGATGCCATGATCTCACTGGCAAAGCAGCAGGACTTTTTTGGATTTACCTTTACTGGACGCACTTTTGATTGTGGTTCGATAGAAGGGTTTATCATGGCCAATGTGGCCTATTCCCTTTGGCGCGAGGATATGGCTGATAATTTGCGTCCTGAAATTGAACGGCTGTTGAGAGAAATCAAACCCGGTTGCTAGGGACTGGCTTCAGGTCGTTCCAGTTTACAGGTTCGACCTAGCGTTGCAGCACGATGCCCAACATGGCGACTGTTTCATCATAATCGCTATTTCCATCACCGCTTTGATAGATTCTGTGATCCAGATCAGCTGAGATTGCCATATAACGGCTCATCCAATATCTGGCACCAGTGCCTATTGTATAGGTTGCATCCCGTGAGTCGAACTCATCATCATAATCAATATTGAAGCTGGTATTGAGGTTTATAGACCAGCGATTAGTCAATTGATGGGTAGCAACAAGGCCCCCGGAATAAATGATCGAGCCGTTATTTCCCGCAGACGTTGCGCCATTAAGGCCTGTTGAAACGTTCGCAGATATCGTGGTTTCGCGTGTTGGCGACCAATTGAGCTGGCCGTCAACGGTAAAGCCTTCCAGATTGGAAAGGCTTCCCTGATCGTAGCTTTCTGCCACATAGCCAAATGCGATTTCACCATCCAGTTTTTCTTCAATATCCAGCACAATGCCAGCGCGCATGAAATAGGTGGTGGAATTTCGCTGATCACCATTACGATCAAATTCCTCGTCATATCTGGTAACGCCGCCGCCGCCTTCAACGAAAGGTTTAATTATTGCGCCATTATCGTATCCAACCCGCGCCCTTAGCAAATAGGTGTTGTTATTACGATCTTCCTGATTGAGCACGCCAGTCGTTGTTACGGCATCCTCATATGTGTCTCGCTCAATAATCCCGCGCAAAGACAAACCAATTCTACGGTCGGTTCGGGCGATTTCTGATGTTGCTCTAGCGGTATGAATGCCCGGCCTTGTTGTTACATCAGATCCCAACCGACTGCTTGTGAGGTCTTCTGTATCGTAATTATAAGTTGCTCCCCAAGTGTTGGTATAGCCATCGGTTAAATCCAATCGAAGATTTGCACCCAAGCCAAAGGTTGGTCGATCTGCTTCAACGTTATCAAGATACTTCCTGAAAGAACCATCTGCATTCAGAGCTAGTTCATGACGGGACCAATCGCTGAGCAAATTGAAACTAAGATTTGTTTGGGAGAAATAGCCGCTATCACCGCCGGTGGTTTGAGTTGCATTGGTCGAAGCACCAAGTGATTGTTCGAGTGTCAGAGTGGCAATTGAACTGCCCAGACGAAACCCTGGCGCTGCAAATGGGTCGCTTTCAATTTGCGCAACTGTGCCTGCCTGCTCTGGTTGAACATTCGGGTTTTCGCGCAGGGAAATGACATCATCATCATTATGCACTGACCCAAGAGCCGGCAAACTACCTGTTGCAAGGTTTAGTTGCACTGGCTGTTCTGACAAGGGAATTGATGCCGTAATAGTTGGGTCAACAATTTCGCCGCTAGTGCCAATAGTATTGGAATTTGTTGAATTTGTCGCGATTGTTCCGCGCAGCAAATTATTTCGCGATACCGATTGAGCATACCCATCATCTTGCAAAGCGCACAGACTTACCCCTGCCAATAATGGGCAAGCGACAGCTCGGAATAAAAACCGCGATGTAAACCGGCTCATATTCCAATCCGCATTCCGAGAAAAGAATTTGGTCTTCAATTTCATGGAAACCTGACGGGTTCGGCATTTAAATACTTTCTGAACCGTAAACAATTGTGGTTAATGAATGGTTTCAATTGCTGCATTCAACCATTTATATAAATCAGCTTTCAGGGTGTAATTTACGCGTTACATTGCCTTTAAAACCTTGTAAATTTACGGCAAAGCAACTGAGATGAAAATTTCGCAATCGAGCAGCCTGGCCTCGCGACGAGCGCGTTTGGAAAGAATTGATGGAAAATCCTGAAAGCGTGAAATCTGCGCTACGCACTATTCAAACAGAAAACCGCGGGTTAAGCGCCCTGGCAGAGGCAATTGCCGGCCCTATTTCAAGCGATTTTGCCAAAGCTGTAGAAACTTTGAAGAATATCAAAGGCCGTTTGATTGTTACCGGTGTTGGGAAAAGTGGTCATATCGGCAATAAAATGGCCGCAACTTTTGCTTCCACCGGTACGCCCGCCCATTTTGTGCATTCTGCGGAAGCCAATCATGGGGATCTGGGAATGATTACCCGTGACGATGTTATTCTGGGTCTTTCGAGATCGGGAGAAACAACTGAATTTAAAGGCATTTTGGCCTATGCAAGCCGGTTCTCGATTCCCCTGATTGCTATCACCAGCAACGGCCAATCAGCTCTTGGCAAGGTTGCGAACATCTGTTTGACCATGCCCGATGTAGAGGAAGCCTGCCCCCATGGTCTGGCGCCCACAACATCAACCATGATGCAATTGGCTCTGGGCGATGCGCTTGCGGTTTCCCTGCTTGAAGCACGCGGATTTTCGGCTTCTGATTTTGGTGTCTACCATCCCGGTGGCTCACTGGGTGCCAGTCTGACTTATGTATCGGAAGTAATGCACTCTGGTGACAGATTGCCAAAAGTAACGACGGATACTTCCATGGCAGAGGCCATTTTACAGATTACAGAAAAAAGCTTTGGCTGTGTGGGTGTAGTCGGATCAGATGGTCTGCTCGCCGGAATTATCACAGACGGAGATTTACGCCGCCAATACAGCAATTCCATGCTGTCGCAAAATGCCGGTGAAGTGATGACCCCCAACCCGCTGACCACAAATCCGGATGCTCTTGCGAGCAGTGCAATGGCCATGTTGAACGAGAAATCACGCACAGCATTAATGGTGACTGATCACGGAAAATATATCGGCATTGTTCACTTGCACGACCTGTTGCGCATCGGGCTTGGCTAGTTTTTCTCCCCTTACAGAACGTCATCAGGATTAAAAATGGAAACTAACTCGCTTTTCAGCGAAGCTGCGGCTGCCTCTAATTAATTGTTTTTATACCCTTTTTCTAAATTTAACTTATATTTTGAGAAGCACATTAGCAATTTTCGCTTGAGAAAAGGGCTTGATTGAATAAAATATATCAACTAATCATGATATATGGATAAATTAAATGCACTCTCAGCCTTTTCAGCTTTAAGCCAACCGACCAGGCTCGATGCTTTCCGACTTCTCGTGAAAGCGGGCACGGATGGTATTTTAGCTGGTGAAATCGCAAACAGGCTGGATATTCGCCAAAACACGACGTCGGCAAACCTCACGATTTTGTTGAATTCCGGTCTTGTGCGCAATGAACGGCAGGGACGCACAATTCGTTATTTTGTTGATTTTGAAGCCTTGCGCGGTCTGCTCTCCTTCATGATGGAAGATTGTTGTGGGGGCCAACCCGAAATCTGCCAACCCATTATCAATGAAATTGCGTGTGCCAATTGGGAAAATAGTCATGGAAGATAATACAGAGACTGCATCGTCTATCGGCATATTTGAAAAATGGCTGTCCGTCTGGGTGGCGTTATCCATTATTATTGGCATTTTCCTGGGGCAAGTTTTTCCGGAAGCATTTCAAACGCTTGCTAATTTTGAATATGCCCATGTCAATTTGGTAGTCGCGGTTCTGATTTGGGCAATGGTCTATCCGATGATGATTTCGGTAGATTTTTCCAGCATCACCCATGTGGCTGATGAACCAAAGGGCCTGATCATCACGCTCGTGGTGAACTGGTTGATAAAACCATTTTCCATGGCAGCCCTTGGGGTTTTGTTTTTCAAATACCTCTTTGCCGGTTTCATCTCTATCGATGATGCGGATTCTTATATTGCCGGGCTTATTCTGCTTGGTGCCGCACCTTGTACGGCCATGGTTTTTGTCTGGTCTCAACTGACACGGGGCGATGCAAACTACACCTTAATTCAGGTTAGTGTGAATGATTTGATTATGATCTTTGCCTATGCGCCAATTGTTGCCCTGCTGCTCGGCGTGACTGATATCCCGGTCCCGTGGAACACGCTTGTAATTTCCGTTGTACTTTATGTGGTGGTGCCATTGGTTGCGGGTATTATTACGCGCCGGTTTCTTAATGGAGGAAAGGGTGGCAATGGCGAAGTTGTTGCCGATTTTACCGCCAAACTAAAGCCGTTTTCCATTATTGGCCTGTTGGCAACTGTCGTATTGCTCTTCGGATTTCAGGGCGGGGTGATCCTGTCGCAACCGCTTCTCATTGTCCTCATCGCAACGCCGCTTATACTGCAATCTTATGGGATATTTGCCATAGCCTATGCTGCGGCATGGTTCATGCGAGTACCATTCAGGATTGCCGCCCCATGCGCCATGATCGGAACATCAAATTTCTTCGAGCTTGCTGTGGCAGTCGCTATCAGCTTGTTTGGCTTGAGCTCAGGTGCTGCACTTGCAACGGTTGTGGGCGTGCTGGTTGAGGTGCCTGTGATGCTGTCACTGGTCGCATTTGCCAACAGAACCCAAAATCACTTTCCGCAGGATTAGAAAAGCATGCAGATCACATGAGCATCGTCATTTATCACAACCCAGATTGTGGCACGTCGCGGAACGCTCTTGAAATGATCCGTGTTTCTGGCGAAGAGCCTATTGTGATTGGATATCTGACGATTGGTTGGACAAAGTCACAATTGCTTGGCTTGTTTGCAGCCGCCGATCTAACTCCGCGAACTGCCCTACGAACCTCGAAATCTCCTGCCAAAGAATTAGGGCTTCTCGAACCAAACATTGAGGATGAGACAATCTTGCAAGCGATGCTGGAACACCCGGTGTTGGTGAACCGTCCAATTGTTTGTTCGCCCAAGGGCGTCAAATTGTGCAGGCCGTCAGAAACTGTTCTCGAGCTTCTTACGGAGCAGAACATTGAACCATCCATTAACGAAGATGGTGAGACTTAACTTTCAGCTTCGACTGACAAGATACCATCGTTGAAAGCAACCACGCGAACCCTGCTGCCTTCGGCCAGGTCTGGGCCAGCAACGCGCCAGATTGTATCGCCGATTTTGGCACGTCCACGGCCGCCGGATATGGCTTCATTCAACACAGCTGTACGGCCAATCAACTGAGTGCCACGGTCATTCAAATTCGGGTTTTCACTGTCATTCCAGCCATATTTCTGCATTATTTTTCGGCCAGCCATGGCGGAAGTCAGGGACAATGCCAGAAAAACCAGCACTTGCACCTGCCATATCCAATACGCATTATCCACTCCAAGCGCCAGAGTGACTGTGCCAATGACCATGGCCGAAAGGCCAAACCACAGAAAAAATGTTCCTGGTGCCATAATCTCCATGCCAAGCAGCAGCAAGGCAAGTATCCACCAGCTCCAGCCACCAAGTTCCTGTAACAAAGATAATAGCATGATCAGACCTTCTTACTTATCTCTGGTAACGGTCGGTGTGGTAACCGGGCGCGTTGCCCCGGCGTTGCCTTTTCCAAACAGTTCTTTGGAAATCTCGCCGATACCACCCAAAGTGCCCATTAATGCGGAAGCATCGAGAGGCATCATCAGAATTTTTTGATTTTTTGCGGTGCCTATAGCCTTAAGTGCTTCAGTGTATTTTTGCGCCACAAAATAGTTGATGGCCTGCCCATCCCCCTCAGCTATGGCCTTGGATACCATCCTTGTGGCGTTGGCTTCTGCTTCTGCCAGCCGCTCGCGGGCTTCGGCTGCGCGGAATGCTGCTTCTTTTTCACCTTCGGCAAACAGGATTTGCGATTGCTTGGTGCCTTCGGCTTTCAGAATTTCTGCCTGACGAAAGCCTTCAGCTTCAAGAATACTGGCACGTTTTTCACGCTCAGCCTTCATTTGTCTGCCCATGGATTCAACCAAATCGTCTGGTGGGTTGATGTCCTTAATTTCAATTCGGGTAATTTTCAGGCCCCATGGCGCAACCGCTTCGTCAACGACACGCAACAGGCGTTCATTGATCTGGTCACGTTTGGAAAGCAATTCATCCAAAGTCATTGACCCCATCACCGTACGAATATTGGTCATGGTCAAATTGAGTATAGCGTTTTCCAGCCCACTCACTTCATAGGCTGCTTTAGAGGCATCCATAATTTGATAAAATGCAACACCATCGGCTGCAATCGTCGCATTATCCTTGGTGATCACTTCCTGAGTTGGCACATCAAGCACCTGCTCCATCATGTTCAGCTTGTGACCGACCCGATCAACAAATGGCACTATGAGATTTAAACCTGGACGCAAGGTTCTAGTGTATCGACCGAAGCGTTCAATCGTATAATTGTACCCCTGACGGACCTGTTTGATCCCTGAGAAGAGAACAAGAATAACCAAAAAAACCAGACCAGCAACAAAAAGGTCTAAACCATATAATTCCATAAGAATCTCCAAAAATAACGCCTACACGCCTGCATATAGCAATTTTCAGGATGTTTTCAATTGAAATGGTAGAAAGCTCTATAATTTCTGGTTGAAATCAAACCCAACCGCCAAGCTCTCTTCGAACAATTGTTTCAATCACATCCATACCTTCGGCACTGTCGTTCAGACATGGGATATGACTAAATTGTTCGCCGCCCGCATCGTAGAATATCTGTTGGCCTTCAACCGCTATTTCTTCCAGCGTTTCCAAACAGTCGCAAACAAACCCCGGATTGAAAATAGCCAGGCTTTTAACGCCTTCACTCGCAAGCTTTGCGATGGTTTTATCCGTATAGGGCTGCAACCATTCCTCAGGTCCAAAACGAGACTGATAACAGAGCATCAAATTATCCTGGGTCATACCAAGCCGTTGTCGCAACGAGCGCATGGTATCCTCGCATTGTTCCACATAAGGATCACCCTTTTGGGAATAACTCTGGGGAATTCCATGAAAAGAGGCAATGATCTTATCCGGTTTGAAATCGAGGTTTTTCAAATGGTTTTCGATGGAAACCGCCAAAGCTTCAATATAGCTGGGCTCATCTGGATAAGCCGGGATAGTTCTGATTGCCGGCATCCAGCGCATTTTGGCCAGGGCTTCAAAAGTTTTATCATTTACAGTAGCTGTCGTTGCCGCGCAGTATTGCGGGTATAGCGGAAAGACAACAATTCGCTCACACCCCTGTTGGCGTAAAACGTCAAGGCGCGAAGCGATGGACGGATTACCGTAGCGCATCCCCCAATCAACGACCACATCAGGATGGTCTGATAGCCGCTTTGCCAATTGCTCGCTTTGGGAACGGGAATAGGTGCGAAGTGGCGATTCATTCTTTTCATTGTTCCAGATGACAGCATAGGCAGCGCCGGATTTTTTCGGCCTGACATTTAGAACAATGCCATAGAGAATTGGATACCAAATCGCTCTTGGCCATTCGATCACCCGCTTGTCTGACAGAAACTCCGCCAAATATTTGCGCATGTTCTTTTTGTCATGACCATCTGGCGTGCCGAGGTTAACCAGCAACACACCAATTTTTTTTGCGGGATTTGATGTCTTGGTTTTCTGCACCAATCAAGCTGCCTTTTTTAGAATGATTCCAGCACAAATGACCTAGGTCATCTGCTTCGAACAAGCAACGATACAATTAATGAAGCCGCTGTTAATTGTCGCAGTTTATACAAGAACATGAGCGAGTCTGGGCCTTTTCAACAAAATTTGCAGGGCATCCCACCAATTAGGCAACTAACGATTGATCAATTGGCCAATCTGGGCTATCCGAACACCAAATATTGGTTATGAAACTTTGACCAATTAAATTTTGTAGGATTACTTTTGTATGAATTATAAGCAAACCGGCACCAAGTCCAATAGACTTTCAACCCCCGTCGCTGATTTAGCAAGAGTACTAATTCCTTACCGCACTCCGGATCAATTGCGTAGTACGCTCGAGGTTGCGCTGACAGTGATACCGTTTTTTGTCCTGTGGGCTGCTTGCTGGTGGGCATATTCAGTCAGCTACTGGCTATGTCTTGCTCTTAGCATCCCAGCCGGCACCTTTCTTGTGCGGTTGTTTTTGATCCAGCACGATTGTGGTCACGGCGCATTCTTTCAAAATCGGAAATTGAATGACTGGATCGGACGTATCCTTGGTGTGTTCACCTTGACTCCATACCATGTGTGGAAACGCAGCCACGCGCTTCACCATGCTGGATCTGGCAATCTGGACAAACGTGGCATTGGCGATATCAGCACCCTGACAGTTCAGGAATATCATGAACGGGATTTCTGGGGCCGTGTATCTTACCGCGCATACCGCAATCCCATCACGCTCTTTGTTGTGGGTCCTGCTTATCAGTTTTTACTGCGCAATCGGTTGCCACAACAATATGATGGTAATAGCCGTCAATACTGGATCAGTACGATGGGAACCAATCTGACCATCGCCATTCTGATTGCAGTGATGATATATCTTGTCGGTCTTGTTCCTTTTGTTTTGATACAATTGCCAATCACATTGGTTGCATCTTCTATCGGCGTTTGGCTGTTTTATGTGCAGCATCAGTTTGAAGAGACCCAGTGGGACTATACTGATAACTGGGAACAGCAGGACGCGGCCTTTCATGGTAGTTCGCATTATGACCTGCCGGGTATTCTACGCTGGGCGTCAGCCAATATTGGTGTCCACCATGTGCACCATCTCAACAGCAGAATTCCCTTCTATCGCTTACCACAAGTGTTGCGAGATCTTCCTGAATTGGCAGAGGTCAAACGACTTACCCTGCTGGAAAGCTTCCGTTGCGTGAAGTACCATCTTTGGGATGAAAGTTCCCGCAGATTGGTTACCTTTGCAGAAGCACGCACAATAAACACCTAGAATATCTTGGGCCCAATATCTGGGCCCAAAAAGCCACACACCAATCCGCGTATTGGTACTCTGGCAGCAAGCTAGGCATCGCCCTCGCTTTGTGCGACTGGCTTCTATTTTCAAAATAGCATTTATCAATATTTTTTCTGACGGCTGGGGACACTTTACGTTCCCAGTCGCAGGATAATTGTGCCGTCCAGTCACGCGAAAACAGGTATTCAAAATTGACTGCGTATTCATTTGACATATAAATGTATACAATGACACTATGGGCAGAGGAACACTGGATATAGGGACATTTGGGGTTTGCTTGCATCAATGAGTGCTGGCTCACCAAATGAACACCAAATCCTGGAGGACATATGTCGATACAAAAACCTGCCCAAACTGCCAGTGGTGAAACTGGCAAGAAACAACACCAAATTGCATTGATGCAATTGCGTGAGATGGTTTTGGATGGAAGCCTTCCCTCAGGCGGAAGGTTGTTTGAAGTTTCCCTGGCCAAACGCCTTGGCATTTCCCGAACGCCTATTCGTGAGGCCCTATCGCGGCTTGAGGGCGAAGGCTTGCTGGAGCGGGCAAGCAGCGGTGGATATCTGGTTAGAACCTTCACCTTCGAAGACGTGCATGACGCAATTGAACTACGCGGCGTGCTAGAGGGAACAGGGGCTAGATTAGCTGCAGAGCGCGGTGTGGAGCCAGCGGGACTGCGCCAAATCAAGATGGTTGTTGAAGCGCTGGACCGAATTGCCAGAACTGATATCGAGCTTATTGATATCCCTCAATACCAGGAACTAAATTCTGATTTTCACCAAATTCTTTCTGGCCTTTCAGGCAGCGTGACCATCCGTAAGGAAATTGAACGCGCCAAGCTATTACCCTTTGCCTCGCCTAACGCATTTCTTGGCGATCAGATGTTTCTACA
Source organism: Rhizobiaceae bacterium (assembly GCA_016763155.1). GTDB lineage: Bacteria > Pseudomonadota > Alphaproteobacteria > Rhizobiales > Rhizobiaceae. The sequence continues at coordinate 1,843 of JAESUH010000028.1, read as the reverse complement.
GTCGATTGCTGCAGCCCAGGCACAACACCGGGCAATCGTAGAAGCAATAGAGCTACGCGAGGGTGCGCGTGCCGAAGCTTTGACACGTGAACATGCGCGTATGGCACGTCGAAATCTCGATTACGTAATGTATCAGGATCGTAGCCTGATGCAAAAAATACCGGGCTTAGCGTTGGTGTCGGGCTAGAGCTATCAGCCGAAAATGTATTACATCTGTATACTTTTTATAATCTAAACGAAAACAACATGTGGGAGAAAGCATGACTAAAAAAAACCTTGATCAAGTCCTTCAAGCCGAAGGCGATACCGTTGAAATGCTACGCAATTCGCAAATTGGGGCTTATATTTACCCAGTGGTAGCACCTGAGTTTACCAATTGGCGTGACGAGCAAAAGGCATGGCAGAAAACCGCAGTCCTGTTCGACCAAAGCCATCATATGGCTGAATTGATGGTGGAAGGCCCAGATGCCTTTAAGCTTCTTCAATATCTTTCAATTAACAGCTTCGCCAAGTTTGATGTCAATAAAGCCAAACACATGGTTCCGGTCAGCTATGATGGCTACGTAATCGGCGATGTCATTGTGTTCCGTCTTGAGGATGAGCAGTTCCTTTTGGTAGGGCGCGCACCAACAATTAATTGGGTGCAGTTTCATGCAGAAACCGGTGATTACGATGTAAAAATTGAGCGCGATGACCGTTCTCCAGCACGCCCAAGTGGCAATCCGGTCGTCAGGAAACGCTATCGCTACCAAATCCAGGGACCTAATGCGCCACAAATCCTGGAAAAACTGAATGGTGGACCGGTTCCGGATATCAAATTCTTTAATATGGGCGTTATCAATATTGCCGGGCGAGAAGTTCGCGCATTACGTCACGGAATGGCCGGTGCGCCTGGACTTGAAGTTTGGGGACCTTACGAAGAAGCCGACGAAATCCGCGATGCAATTATTGAAGCAGGCAAGGAATTCGGCCTCTATTTGGTGGGGTCACGGGCTTATTCTACCAATACGCTAGAATCGGGCTGGATACCCTCTCCATTGCCAGCCATTTATTCCGGCGACAAAATGAAGTCATATCGTGAGTGGCTTGATGAAAACAGCTATGAGGCGACTTGTTCAATTGGCGGCAGTTATGTCTCCGATGACATTGAAGACTATTATGTCACCCCATACGAGTTGGGTTATGGCATTTACGTCAAGTTTGACCATGATTTCATTGGTCGCGAAGCATTGGAAAAAATTGCCGATGGTCCGCACCGCCGTAAAGTAACCTTTGAATGGAATGCGGAAGACGTTGCAAAAGTCATCGCCTCTTCATTTGTTCCTGGTGGCGAAAACTTCAAATGGATCGACTTACCTCAACCAAATTATGCATCATCCTCATTCGACAAGATCATGATGGGCGAAAAAATGGTTGGCCTGTCGATGTTTAACGGCTTCAGCTTCAACGAACGCACAATGCTTTCGCTCGGGATCGTCGACCCTGAAGTTAAACTGGGCGATGTGTTGAAACTCGTTTGGGGTGAAGAAAATGGCGGTACACGGAAGTCTGCCACTGAGGGTCACCTACAAACCGAAATTCGGGTGAAAGTTTCAGAAATCCCTTACTCACGTGATGCGCGGGAATCTTATGTAGACAGCTGGCGCACTCGCAACAGCTGATAATATGTAAAAAAACAAACACTCCCATGGGCTACGGCCCATGGGAAATTTGATTGGGGGGATTACCGGGGCATCTCTGAATTAAGACTGGTTCTGCCCTGAGAAATAGTAAGACTGTGGATTAAGTCTCGCTATTTTCTGGACAGAACCAGCTTCGCCCCAAGTGTTGGCCTGATCTTTAT
>JAESUH010000027.1 GCA_016763155.1 Rhizobiaceae bacterium | reverse complement strand
TCGGAAAATGGGGAAAGATGCTCGCTCCTGAGTCACCTTGACCACGTCTCCCAATTCAACAATTTTCCGATTTCCGGGAAGTGCATTTGCAGGAACTGGTGTCGATAACGCGCGCTCATTCAAAACACGGGATTGTTTTGTCGGGCCAAGCCTGATTGGGATGGGTTGGCGGCCGCCGCCGCGTTGGGAATAGCCGACCGTTGTGTTGGAATAGAGCCTGCGAACTGTATCGTATACGTCGCTTTGATCGACGCCGTGATATTCAAGATTATCCTGATCTATGGATATTCTAGTGCGCATGGCCGGGGTGCCGAAGGAATCATCCACATCCACGAGATAGGGGATTGTTTCAAACGCTTTTCGAACATTGGTGGCAACGTTTCGGCGGGTCTCTGCATCAGGGCCATAGATCTCGGCAAGAAGGGTTGCCAATACGGGTGGGCCCGGAGGAGGTTCAACAACCCTGATTGAACTGCCAGCAGGCATATCAATATCTGCAATCTGCTCACGCAAATCGAGTGCAATATCGTGGCTGGTTCGATCGCGCTCTTCTTTGCTGGTCAGGTTTACGACCACATCACCCATCCCGGGTGAACTGCGCAAATAATAATGACGTACAAGACCGTTAAAATCGAATGGGGAGGCAGTGCCAGCGTGTGTTTGAAAGGATTTTATTTCGGGCACGTTGGTGAGACGTATCGTAATTGCCTGCAGTACCCGGTTTGTTGCTTCCACTGATGAACCCTCAGGCAGATCGACCATGATTTGAAGATTGGTCTTATTATCGAAAGGCAGAAGCTTTACTGTGACGTCCTTGGTATAAAATAGTGACATTGATCCGATGGTTGCAATGCCGACGAGAATGAGGAACACCCATGCTCTGGTCTTTGATGCCAGTATTGGCGCCGCCATCATTATGTAAAGTCGACCCGGGAAATCAGTTTCGTGACCACCGCTATGAGAACTTGCGCCATGTTTAGAATTCCCACTGACCCGCATCATCAACCATGGTGTTAGGGTCACAGCCACAAAAAACGAAAAGATCATTGCCGCCGATGCATTGGCCGGAATCGGGCTCATATATGGACCCATCAGGCCGGAAACAAACAGCATGGGTAGGAGAGCTGTAACCACGGTCAAAGTCGCGACAATGGTCGGGTTACCAACCTCTGCCACGGCTTCAATTGCTGATTGAACCTTTGGCCGCTCGTCTGGCATTGCCCAGTGTCGGGCAATGTTTTCGATCATAACAATTGCATCATCGACCAGAATTCCGATGGAAAAAATCAGCGCAAACAGGCTCACCCTGTTCAAAGTGTAGCCCATAATCCAGGCGGCAAACAAAGTCAGCAGGATGGTTGTTGGAATGACAATCGCGATAACGATTGCTTCGCGCCATCCAATCATAAACATGACCAGAACCACGATTGATATGGTTGCCAAACCCAGATGGAAAAGCAACTCATTGGCTTTTTCATTGGCGGTCTCGCCGTAATTTCGCGAAACGATGATTTCGATATCTTCAGGAACAATCTTGCCTTTAAGCTGTTCAAGCCTGTGGGTAATGCGTTCAGCGATGACAACAGCGTTTGTTCCGGGCCGTTTTGCAATGGCTAAGGATACGGCAGGGACGCTCTCAAGTTTGCCCTCTTGTTTGGCAACATGGAAAACGCGTGTTTCTTTAGGGCTTGTGGCAAGGGTAATATTCGCCACATCACGAATATAGACAGGTCGCCCGTCGCGGGTGGTGATTACAATATTGCCTATTTCACTCAAGGTCTGGAGTGTTTGGCCGGCAACCAGAGAAATTTGTTTTCCGTCATCGCGGATATTTCCGATTACAAAGGAGCGGTTGGCCCCTTCAATTTTGGCGGTCAATTGTTGAAGGGTCACGCCATATAGAGACAGTTTCTCTGGGGCTGGTTCAATTTGTATTTCTTCAGGTTGTTCACCGACGATATAGGTCAGGCCAACATCCGGCAGTTTTGCCAGTTCAACTCGTAATTCGCGTGTGAGGCGCGTCAGCCCGTTAGCAGTCCAACGCTCGGCGGCTTCCGGTTTGGGTGCAACGGTAACAACGATGATTGCTACATCATCAATGCCACGTCCAACGATAAGAGGTTCAGGTACGCCGTAGGGAATGCGATCGATATTGGCTCGAACCTTATCATGTACGCGTACAATGGCTAAATCCGGGCTGGTGCCAACCAAAAACCGTGCGGTCAGAAGGACACCATCATCCTGGGTTTGTGAATAGACATGCTCAACCCCATCGATGCTTTTGATGATCGTCTCAAGTGGTTCTGTAACCAGTTTCACCGCATCGGGTGCTTTGAGACCATTGGCGAGCACATGGATATCCACCATTGGTACGGAGATTTGCGGCTCTTCTTCCCGCGGCAATACAATCAGGGCCAAAGTGCCGAGCAATAGAGACGTGATCAGAAATAGAAGGGTGAGGGGTGAGTTAATAAAAACCCGTGTTAGCGAACCAGCAATTCCAGGTTTCATGGCATAATTACCTTGTCACCAACTGCAATTCCGGAAAGTATTTCAACACGTGGCCCTTCACTCGTTTCCAGGGTTTCGCCGGGAATAACGGCAATTTCACTGCTGCCGGAAGTGGTGGATATGGTGACGTAATCTATGCCGGAGCGCATGGTGATTGCCTTGGGTGGAATAGCAAGTACGTTACGTTTGGCAACGGCCACCCAAACGAGGATGCGTTCTCCAATGAAGGAATTACTCAGGCCTTCAACTTCGACATCTGCTATCACCCGGCCATTTTCCATCTGCGGATAGACCTTGGCAACCTTGCCTGTTCTGCCTGATTTGGTTTGATTTTTGGAGGATGGAGACATTCCACGTTTGTCGACCCTGACGATATTTCCCTTTTTGATCAGAGTTGCGTGACGTTCTGGCAATGCAAGACGTAAAAAATATCCACCGCCTGCAATTGTAGCGATTGCCTCGCCTGGAAGAATTACTGCTCCACGAGTTTGGGGAACGGTGAGCACACGTCCGCTCGTGGGTGATAAAACCTTGCCTTCCGCAATTTGTTGGACAATCACGAATCGTTCGCCCTGACTGGCTTTCACCTGATTGGCCAGTACGTCTGTCTGGGTTTGCAATGTATCAATACGGGATTTGGAAGTTAGCCCTTTGGCAAAAAGTTTTTCACCACGTTCCAGTTCTCGGCGGGCGTTAGATAGGCTGGCAGATAAGGCGTTAATACTTGCGTCTACCGCATCAAGCTTAAGCGTCAGCTTTTCATCGGCAACGATTGCTACAATCTGGCCAGCGGAAACAACGCTTCCTTCTTCCACCATGATTTTCACTACTGTGCCGCCGATACGAGCGCGGGCAGGTTGCAGGTTTTTGCTTGCTACACTACCGAATACGGCTTTGAAATCTTCGACAATAATGGGGGAGACTGTAAATTCAGCCGCATTTACCAACGTGCTGGCGCTCAGGATAATTAGTGAAAGGGCCATTTTCCTGATAGCGGAACTTACCGCTTTTTTGCAATTTTTCATGGGCGATATCTTTGTTAAACTCCGGGCATTTATCCCCGGAGATTTTTTTGTTGAACCAGTATTTTTGTCATCATAGATTTTTCTAAACTGGGTTAAATTGAACATCTTCATGTTAGTCCATTCTAGCAAAGTTTGCTTTGAATAATGAAGTAGCTATTGGCCCCAGTTTTTGCTGGTGAACCTATCTGGTCTGCAAACTTAAATATTCGTCACGACGGTTTGCATCATGGATTTCACTTCGCCAGCAACATCTTGCAATTTGTCATTTTCTACAGCCTGCATTGAGGCTTGTGGGTCAATTGCGCTGACTTCTACCTGTCCATCATCAAGGCTGCGGATGATCACGTTACAAGGCAGCATTGCGCCAATGCGTGGCTCGATCTTTATGGCTTCATGAGCCATCTTCGGGCTGCAGGCACCGAGAATTAGATAATCATTGATATCTGCATCGATTTTCTTTTTCAGCGTCTGTTTGACATCGATCTCTGTCAGGACGCCAAAACCCTGGCCAGTAAGTGCCTCACGTGTTCGCCCAACAATTTCATCAAAAGTAGCGCCCGAAAAAACCCGATTAATCGTGTAATCCATTTCCTAATCTCCGTTTGGTTTGCAATCAGGGACCCATCGCACTTGATTGAGGTCATGATGCACAATTTATCTGTCTAATGTTGTGAACACATATCGATATTACAATATGTCATCACCAAAATATCTAGACTTTGATCCAAATCAAACAAAAAGGTACTTGATGGCTATGAAATCAGGCTGAGCGGCGATTAACGGTCTGGGCGATGGGAGGGTCTGATTCCAGTATTTTGGGAACTGGCTTGCTATAGAGATAGCCCTGCCCCTGATCACACCCAGCTGCCCTGAGCAATTCATGCTGGTTTGTGTATTCTATTCCTTCAGCCGTTATCATCGTGCCAAGGCTGCGACCCAGCCCAATAATCATGCTGACTATGGCGGTAACTTCGGAATCTTTTCCAAGGTCATCAATAAAGGATTTGTCGATTTTGATCTTTTTGAACGGGAAGGTCGTTAGATAACTCAGGCTGGAAAAACCAGTGCCAAAGTCATCAAGAGCAATTGCCACGCCCATCTCATCCAGGGTTTGTAAAGTGGCGGTCACGGTTTCAATGCTTTGAATGAGGATGCCTTCGGTGATTTCCAGTTCCAGCCGGCGTGGATCGAGGCCTGTTTCTTTCAAAATGGTTTTGACCATGGCAACAACGTCTTGCCGTTTAAACTGGACCGGTGATAAATTGACCGAGATATTTTCCTTGTTTGGCCAGGTTACTGCGTACTCGCAGGCAGTTCTTAATACCCATTCACCAATCTCGCTGATCTGACCTGTTTCTTCTGCAAGGCCAATAAACTGGAGTGGTGAAACCATGCCGAGTTCAGGATGCTGCCAGCGGACAAGGGCTTCATATCCGTTGATCTTGCCCGAACGTAGATCGACTTGAGCCTGATAATGGAGGACCAGTTCATCATTTGATATGGCATTGCGCAAATCGATGGCCATGCGTTGGCGTTCTTTTGCCTGCGCATACATTTTTTCTTCAAAGAAGCGGTAGCAATTGCCCCCAGCTGCTTTCGCCTGATAAAGCGCCAGATCAGAAAACTGGATTAGTAGATCTACTTCACCATTATTTGGTGGTCCAACTGATATGCCGATACTGGCAGAGATATCAATTACTTCGTGTTTCACGTGGATTGGAATAGACAGGGATGCGCATATTTGATCAGCAAGTTTTGAAAGCTCTTTTAAACTATCAAACTCTCTTACGATCACCACAAATTCATCTCCGGAAAGGCGACCGGCGATTAATTTGTCATTGAGAAACTGAGTCAGACGGTGTCCGACTTCTTTTAAAACATCGTCCCCAATTGGGTGACCAAGCGTATCGTTAACTTCCTTAAATCTGTCCAGATCAATATAAATTAGGGCCATCTTTGAAGCATCTTCATTGGCCTGCTGGATGGTGGTTTCCAATATATCATGGATTTGGGTGCGGTTTGGTAATCCCGTCAGCGCATCGAAATCTGCCAGATATTTGATTTTCTTTTCAGACTCGTAGCGCTCAGTTACATCTTCATGGACCGTTAGCCAACCGCCATTTGCCATAGTGTGGAGATGGATTTCTACATAACGCCCGTCGCTCAACACATATGTTTCAGGTTTGCCCTCGCATCTTTTTAGAGGGTCCATCATCCATCTGCGATATTCCTCAGGGTTGTCGCCAATATAGCTGCCATGCTGGATACGAAGCTCGATAATATCCTTCAGAGCCATTCCTGGCTTTATCTGGTCAGCTTTCAGTCCGTAAATTGCAGCATATCGTTCGTTGGAGACAATAATATTTTCGTCGCCATCAAACATGGAAAGGCCGTGGGACATGGCCGATATTGCTGTATCCAGCCGCAATACCTGTTCACTTAATGCCGCATCAAAATTGACGCGGTCTGTGACGTCGTCATGGGTTAACAACCAACCGTCATCGCCGGTTGGGTGGTGACGAATTTCGATATAACGTCCGTCATTCAGGTGATCAAGGATGGGTTTGCTATCGCGTGTTTGTACCCAATTGCTTCTCTTTTTGTGATATTCTTCAGGACTTGAACCTGAATAGGTGCCTTGTTCAATTCGCAGTCTAACAACTTCATCAAGGCTGGTTCCGGGTTTTATTAAGCCCGGGGAGATACCATAAATTTCTGAATATTGATCGTTGCTGACAACAATATTCTTGTCAGAATCATACATGCAAAGTCCCTGTGTCATGGCTCGAAGTGCTGCATCCATGCATCTGTTTTGCTGTACTAGCTCGTTTTTGGCAGTCACCCGATCTGTGACGTCTTCCTGGGTTGAGAGCCAGCCGCCGCCTGCCATGGGACGGAATAAAATTTCAACGGAGCGACCATCGGTGAGCTGAAAAATTTCAGATTTGTCCGTCGCACCGCTTTGCCATTCACCGACTTCAGAAGCACCATCATCAACATAAGAGCCGAATTTAACACGTTTGTGAATGATCTCGGTCAGATGCATTCCCGGTTTTATGACTTCGGGCGACAAGCCAAATATGGTTGCAAATAGGTCGTTGGAAACGATCAGTTTTTTATCAGCGTCAAACAAACAAAGACCTTGGGAGATGTTTGAAATTGCGATATCAAATTGATTGTTTTGGAGAGCAATTGCCATTCTGGCTTCCGTGCGCTCGGTTACATCTTCCTGGGTAGAGAGCCAGCCGCCATCAGCCATGGGATGGAATAGTATTTTTATATAGCGGCCATCGGTCAATTGGTGAACTTCATCCACATCAAACAGACTAGTGATCCATTCATCGGCTCTGCTAATGTAATCCTTTGGATTTTCGCCAACAAAACTTCCGTGCTCAATCCGTAATTTAATAATTTCACTCAGATGCATTCCCGACTTTATCATTTCGGGAGCTAAGCCAAATATGGTTGCATAACATTCATTGGAAACTATTAGATTCTTATCGCCATCAAACATGCAGAGGCCTTGGGAGATATTTGATAATGCGGTATCGAATTTTTCGTTTTGATCTTTGATCTTTAGTTCGGCTTCTATTCGCTCGGTTACGTCTTCGTGGGTTGTGAACCAAATGCCATCGGATACTGGTTGATCGCAGATTTCGACATAACGCCCATCATTCAATTGATAGGTTCTTGGAACGCCTGTGCGATTTCCTTTGAGTTGTTCCATCGCAGCAATATATTTGCTTGGCTGTGTGCCAATAAAGCAGCCATTTTTAATTCGATTTTCTACGATATCGAGGAGGTTTTTTCCGGGTTTTGTATGCTTTGGCAGCAGGCCGTATATGGTTGCGTATCGATCATTTGAGATGATGACGTTGTTGTCCTCGTCAAACATGCAAAAACCTTGGCGCATGGTGGTGAGCATCGTGTTGAAGCTCTTTTTTTGACGCAGGAAATCACGCAGGATTGTTCTATCCCGGCGTTTGCCCTGTAAGTAGAGAAGCACTGGCAGACCGGAAATGAGTACGCACATAAAGGATAGCAGGAAGAAAAACACATAATTTGTGTCATATTCGAACACACTATTTGTCGTGTAACCCAGAGAAAATAATGCCACTGATAAAAATGTTATTGATAGAGCATAAGCCAATAACTTGACCTGGCCGATCTGCGTGACAATTGATAATAATCTCATTCACCTACGGACCTTCTGAAATACCCCATGCTCTGGAGAGGGATATTGGTCGTAATATGTGCTTGCGAAGCAATTTCACATGATTACTGACTAGTTAAACTGCATTCTAGGCAGCAAATATGTAGAAATCGTAAAGTATAATTTCCAGTAAACCGTTGCAGGCCTGGGATAGTTTGCTTTTTTATCTACCTACCAAATGGAGTTCAGCCTGTTCTGACAAGGCGTTCTCATACTTTTCATTATTTGTTGTTTGGCACTACAGAAGGAACGGATGGTTTTCCTTGCTTGCTCGAACTCACGGCAATTCCCAATGCGCGCATGCATTGCTCCTGTGTACGCAAGGCGTTGGAGGATTTATGTGAGGATAGGATCACGGGCCGTATTGTCGTGGCTAAAGTGCTGCCTTGACAGGAGCGTTTTTCAACGCTCTTATCAGTAAACCTGATATAGGGTCGATTGAGCTTCCCCACGGGGTGGCGAACAGGGAGGAAAATATGATTAGGAAAATTTTGTCAGTTACGACAATTGGGGCAATAGGCATTATTGCCAGTATGGCATCTGCGTCAGCGATGGATCGCTTGACTGTGGGGACGGGCCCTGCGGGAACGCTCTATCACCAAATTGGCACAACAATTTCGACGCTTTACCAGGAAAAGACGGGCATACAGAGTTCTGCAAAACCTTTTTCCGGTACCACAGCTTACGTTCCTCTAATGCATCGCGGGGAAGTGCAGGCGGGTCTCAATGGATCGCTGGAATCTCAGGACGCCTTTCTTGGGCAGGGCAAATTTTCCCAACCCATCGACAAGATTCGCGCACTATTAATGGTGACGCGCTTTGGGTTTCAGTTTTTTACCCGCGCCGATGATAATATTAAATCGATCTCTGATTTGAAGGGCAAAAACGTGGTTACCCGTTTTCGCGCTATTCAGGGTTTTGATCAGGTGATTGACGCTATTCTTGCGACAGCCGGTATGGGTGAAGCTGATGTTAATGCGATTACGGTCGGTGGTGTTGTGGATGGTATTCGCAGCGTTAGCGAAGGTCGCACGGATGCGGCTGTTTCTGCCTTGGGTATTCCGCCATTGCGTCAGGCTGGTGCAACAATTTCTGGTGGTATCAACATTTTGACCCTTGGTCCGGATGAAGAAAAGGTCAATGCAATTGATGGTTTGATTGTAAAAACCGTGAAACCAAGCCCGGCCATGGTGGGTGTTAGCGAACCCGTTCGTGTGTTGCATATGAATGTGTTTCTAAATTCCAGCACTAATGTTTCAGAAGAAGATGCTTATGAGCTGACCAAAATTGTTCATAGTAACTGGGCAAAAGTACAAGAAACACTGCCGCCCCTGCGTGGCCATCAGGCTAAGGATATGGTGCCAAGTGGGCTAAGCCATCCATTCCATGAGGGTGCAGTGCGTTATTTCAAAGAAGTAGGCCTTTGGACAGACGCACACCAAAAGCAGCAGGATGCTCTGCTGAAATAATTGTTGAAGTAACCTTTTTTGCCGGAGCGTAGCCAGACTGATCTCTTGATTAGGGTTGGGTATACGCCCCGGCAAAATATTATGTTTTTGGATTAATGATGCCTGCTGTCGTCAGTTTTATTTTACGCTTTTATTACGGTTTTCTGCTGATTGGCGGGGTTTGCTGGGTTCTCAATATTCCTGCTCGCCTTTCTATTCCACTGATTGAAACGGAATGGTTGGCGCCCTATCTGGCGGTGGGTGTGGCTGCTGCCCATCTCAAATTTCCCTATGGAAAACGGGCTGGCATAATTGAAATCCTGATTGGCATGGTTTCATTTGCTTGCTGGATCTGGGCGGCGCTTAATCTGGAAAACTGGATATTTGATTTGGAAGGCAATACGCCGGAAAAATTCCTTCCGGGGATATTTGCACTGGTCGCCATGATGGAGGCGATGCGCAAAAGCTGCGGGAATTCCATCACTATTCTGGTTTGGGTTTTGATTTGCTACGGCCTTTTCGGCCATCATTTGCCACCTCCAATTCAGGCCAATTATTCTGAACCAAGATCATTGGTGATGTATCTCTATACGGACACAAATGCTGTTTTGGGCATTGTTCTGGCAATTGTTAGCACGTTGGTTCTTTCATTCATGGTGTTTGGTCGCCTGATGGAAGTTAGTGGTGCAACCAAGTTTTTCACCGATTTTGCCATGTCGATTGTTGGCCACCGCAGGGGTGGACCGGCCAAAGTGGCGGTGGTTGCTTCCAGCTTGTTTGGTAGTGTCAGCAGTTCACCCGTGGGCAACATCATGTCGACGGGGGTGGTTACCATTCCATTGATGATGAAAACCGGGTTTCGGGCACATCAGGCAGCAGCAATTGAAGCGGTTGCTTCAACCGGTGGGCAGATTGCGCCTCCGGTGATGGGTGCAACGGCCTTCCTGATGGCCGAATTCTTGCAGATATCTTATTTTCAGGTGATTGTTGCTGCCTTGCTGCCGGCAATTTTTTATTACACCTGCCTGTTTTTTCAGGTGGATGCGATTGCCCGTCGTGAGGGTTTTGCAGGGCTCGACAAATCTCAATTGCCGAAAAAGGGGGCTGTGCTTGCAAGGGGCTGGATCTTTATCGTGCCTTTGGGTGTGTTGATGTATCTGTTGTTTTGGAGCGGTATGCAGCCAGCTTTTGCAGCTCTTGGTTCTGCGGCGGTGCTTTTGATACTTGCGATGTTTAAAAAACGCTTCCTCAACCGTAAGGATTGGGCGGAGTTGATATTTTCCGGCGGCGAGGGCATGTTGCCGATCATTTTGATTGCCGGTGGTGCCGGGGTGGTTGTCGGCATTATGAATGTTACCGGATTGGCGCAATCCATCTCGTTTATCCTGACTCAGGCGGGAAGTTCCGGCGGTTTGCTGGTGATGCTAATTTTAACAGCAATTCTTTCGATCATTCTTGGCATGGGCATGCCCTCAACAGCGATATATGTGGTTTTAGCAACGGTTATTGCACCCTCTTTAATCCGCATGGGGGTGGAGCCTATCGCTGCGCATTTGTTTATCTTCTATTTCGGAGTGATGTCATTTCTTACTCCGCCAGTGGCGGTATCGAGTTATGTGGCTGCGGGAATGGCGAACGCAAGTATGTGGACTACCAGTTGGGTTGGTATGCGTTATGCGGCAATTGCTTTTGTTTTGCCGTTCTTGTGGTGTTACGAACCGGCTCTGTTGCTTGCTGGAACCTGGTTAGCAACCCTTGTGATGATTGCTGCAACATTGAGTGCGGTGATTATATTCGCCAAGGATAATAGTTTCTTGCTCTTTTCTATGATCAAGAATGATTTCTTGCGTATGGGGCTGCTTGCGGGGTTTAGTTTATCGATTGCCGTTTTGCCGATATATTTTGGTACAGAATCCGTAATCTCCATTGCAATTGCTGTGGGTGGTCTGGTACTTGCCTTTATTCCCGAAAGAAAGGTTTCAGTGTGAGCGTTCTTAAACTCGCTGATTTGCCGACAGTTTGGCAAGGCGGTGTTAATCAGTGGGAGTGTGACCAGATGGGCCACATGAACACTCAATTCTATTTTCACCGTCTGGCTGAAGGGATTGGGCATTTTGCCGGATTGATCGGCATGCCCTGTGCGTTATCTCCCGATAGTAAAGTGACCCTAAATTGCCATCGGCAAAATGCTCGTTTTATCCGTGAAGCACGTATTCCATCACCCTTGAAAATGAAGATGGGTGTGGTTTCAATCAGTCATGAAGAATTGACAGCGTTTGCGGCACTTTTATCGGCAGAAGATGGGACGGTTATGGCCAGTTTTCTATGCCGAATTAATCCTGCCATCACGGCTACAAATGAAGCCACCGTTTTTTCCGCCGCTACATTGGAACTTGCACAACAATATAATTGCCTGCCTGAAGAAAGGTTTCTTCCGCGTAGTTTTGAAGCGGGTGATCCTGCAAGAGTTGATTTGCCGGATTTGGACGCTGAGAATTTCCATCTCATAGCATCGGGATCATTTCTGACTTCATCCTGCGATGGGCTTGGCAAGATGCGGATTGATCAACCGGTTTCCAGACTTTCTGATGGTATGACCGTGTTAATGGCCGAGATCAGGCATATTGTGGTTGAACATGCCGCAAACCCGGTAACGCGTGTGGGTGGTGCCATGCTTGAAGCAAAGTTTGACATTTTGAAATGGGCGAAGCTCGGAGATGCGTTTGAATTATGGAGCAAAATTGCTCATGCGGGGCCAAAACTTGTGCAAGTTGAAAGCTGGTTGATTAACCCACATACACAAACCCCATTTGTCTTGTTGAAAACGGCTTCGGTTGTTTTTGATCTAGATGCTCGCGCGATTATATCCGTATCGGAAAATGCTGCCGGAGAGCTTCAAAAAGTCGGAATACCCGCCAGTTTTTAAGGTTTTGCTGCCCGTTGCCTTTTTATTCTGTCTTGCAGCAGGTTTCTCAGCGTATCAAAATCTTCGTCGCTCATATCGCCAAAGGCTTCGGTATCAATTTCGCGGGCAATCACATCGCATTTTTTCAGCAATATCTCCCCTGTGGAAGTCAGAAATGCGACCAGAATTCGTTTGTTATTTCTTTGTTCTTTCCGTTTCAGCAGGCCTCGACGCTCCATGCCAGTGACTGTTTCATTCATGGTTTGAGGCGTTACAAAAAACCGGCGTGAAAGTTCGGCGGAAGAAATTCCCTCATTGGAACGCACCACGGTCAATATGGTATATTGCAACCCGGTGATTTTGAATTCGCGAAGGCGTAGATCAAGCGCGTTGCGCAAACCCTGATTGACCTGATTCAACAAATAGATGGTGCGTGGAACAGCGTCATTTCGCTCATTCTTACGGTCTAAATCTGTTGACAATATCAGGGTTCCTTATTTAAGGTTAAACTAGAAAAAATTGCTAGATGCAGGGAACCGAATAATGAGCGGAAATGCAAGCGCTGGAGCTGATAAAGCTGGGCAAAATGGTTGGGGCGAAAACGTCACAGTTGATATTAACGAGGGCATTGCCTGGATCACCTTGAACCGACCGGAAAAACGAAATGCCGTTAATCCTGGTATCGTCTATGAAATGATTGCCGTGCTTGACGCGTTGGAGGATGATCCTCGAGCGGAAGTGTTGGTGATAACCGGGGCAGGGGAAGCCTTTTCTGCCGGGCAGGATTTGAAAGAATATTTCCGTGATATGGAAAAAGCACCGCCCATGGAGCGCGAGCGGCTTTACCGCTCTAATGCTGCGTGGCAATGGCGGCGGATGATGTATTATCCAAAACCGACCATCGCAATGGTCAATGGTTGGTGCTTCGGCGGTGCGTTTCAGGTTTTGATCGGTTGCGATTTGGCAATTTGCTCTGATGATGCGGAATTTGGACTATCGGAAATTAACTGGGGTATTATTCCTGCCGGAATTGTTACGAAATCGGTTTCCATGGTCATGAGTCAGCGCGATGCCATGTATTATATCATGACTGGAGAGACCTTTAAGGGCGAACGGGCGAAGGAATTGGGATTGGTCAATAAATCTGTTCCAGCTTCAGAGCTGCGGGCCGAGACAACAAAACTTGCCAATGTGTTGCGGAACAAAAATCCCCACGTGTTGCGCGGTGCAAAAACAGCCTATCATCATGTTCGCAATATGAGCTGGGATTCAGCGCTGGAATATTTGATGGCGAAATCAGATTCAACCACCATGCGTGACCCAGAACGTGGTGCAAAAATTGGTATGGGGCAGTTTCTTGACGACAAAACCTATAAGCCAGGGCTAGAAGCCTATGACCGCAAGCGCTGAGAACCTAGCGCGTCTGCTCGCACCAAAATCAGTTTGTATCGTCGGTGCATCGGATAATCCCATGTCGCCCGGCGGCAATGTGCTGGCCAATTTTGAAGCTTTCAATTTTCCGGGCCAATTGCATCTGGTAAGCAGGAATCGCGATAAAATTGGTGAGAGAACCTGCCTGAAATCTCTGGAAGATTTGCCTTTTGGGGTTGATGCGGTTGTTCTGGTGGTGCCGGTTGGTGTGGTCAAACAATCCCTTATCGCCTGCGCTAAAATGGGTGTGGGTGGTGTGGTGGTATTCGCTGCCGGTTTTGGCGAATTGGGAGAGGCTGGTCGTAAAGAGCAGGAAGAAATTGCCAAAATTGCTGAAGATGCTCAAATGGCGTTATTGGGGCCAAACTGTTTAGGCCTCACGAATTTTTCTGCAGCTGCTCCACTGACTTTTGAGCGGGTACTGCCGCAAAATCGGGAAGGTTGCGGCGTTGCTATTCTTGCTCAAAGTGGTGCGATGAGTGGTAATATTCGCCAAGCGCTGGTTTCGCGCGGATTGCCCGTATCTCACTCTATCTCTACCGGCAATGAAGTATCGATCTCGGCAGTGGATATCCTTAGGCAAATTGTTGAAGATGAAAATATCAAATCCTTTGCTGTCTTTGTCGAACAAATAGCTGATCCAAAAGGGTTTTTGCAATTTGCAGAACGCGCATGGGAATTGGGCAAAGCGGTTGTTCTAATGCATCCAGGCCGTAGCGAACGTTCCAAGGAAGCTGCGAAATCCCATACTGGTGCCATGGCTGGCAATTATGCGGCGATGAAGGCGATTGTCTCGGAGTTTGGCGTAAGTGTTGTGGAGAGTTTTGACGAACTGTTTGATACGATTACCCTGCGTCATCGCTATGGGCACACCAAAATTGACCAGATGGGCATCATGACAAACTCAGGTGCTGTGCGTGGGTTTGCCCTGGATTTCTGCGATGATCTCGATTTGCCGCTGCCATCTCTGGGCAAAGAAACTACAGAAAAACTTGCGGCTGTGTTGCCGGATTTTGCGGGTGTTGATAATCCGCTCGATATTACGGCTGCTGGCATGAGCCAGCCTGATTTGTTTGGTGAGACGGCACAATTAATGCTTGATGACGACAATCTTGATGGTTTGCTGATTGCGGCGATGGGTGGCAACCCGATGCAGGTCAAAGCCAAATGGGCATCACTCAAGCCTGTTTTATCGAAGGCGGAAAAACCCGTTGCTCTTACCTTTCTTGGCGACAATGTTCAGCTTTCAGACGAGTTCATGGCTGATATTGAAGAAAGCGGTATCCCGTTTTTCCGCTCGCCGGAGCGGGCTTTGCGGGCGTTTTCCAATTTGCATCAAACCCGGCGGGCGCTGGATTTGAATGCTTCAATGTTGGATGAGAGCTTCCCGGAAATTGAGGCGCAATTTTTGCCGGAATATGAAGGTAAGGAAATTTTGCAACAGGCGGGAATTACCGTACCAGAAGGTGCCTTGGTAACTGATCTTGCGTCTGCAAAATCCATTGCAGGTAAAATTGAATATCCGCTTGCCCTAAAAGTTCAAGCTGCAGAAATTGCCCATAAAAGTGATATGGGCGGGGTTAAAATCAATTTGCTGAATGACGATGATCTAAGCTTGGCATGGGAAGAAATTGAGAAAGCTGTGTCAGTTGAAGCGCCGGATGTAAAGATTGACGGGTTGCTGGTTGAGAAAATGGCACCTTCTTTCGATCTTGAAATGGTAGTTTCTGCCCGGCGTGATCCCGATTGGGGAACACTTCTAGTGTTTGGCCTTGGTGGTGTGTGGACAGAATTGTTTCATGATTTTCAAATGGTTCCGGCAGGGCTGGGGCGTGAGCATTACGAATCAGCATTGCGCAAGCTGAAAGGTTTTCCGCTGCTTGATGGCTATCGCAGCAAGCCAAAGCTCGATATATCGGCGGTGCTTGATACATTGGAAAAGCTGACTTCCTTCATGGAAGCGCATAGTGAAATTGCCGAAATTGAAATTAATCCGCTGGTGGTTTTCGCCGATGGCAAAGGTGTGATGGCGCTCGATGCGTTGGTTTCGCGTTGGGATAAAAACTGATGGATTTCAGTTTTTCCCAAGAGCAGAATATGCTGCGTGAAACCGTGCGAAAGCTGATGGATAAACATGCGCCGCTGGAAATCGTTAGCGAGCATGATCGTGCTGGCACCTACCCTTATGACCTACACAAGGCCTGGGCCGATGCGGGGCTGATGGCACTTCCATTTTCTACAGAACTGGGTGGGCTTGGCGGCTCGGTGATTGATCTTGCGATTATTGCCGAAGAAATTTCATATACCAGCGCCGATTTTTTTATGGCTTATGCGGGGGGCATTTTTTGCGGGCTTAATATTGAGCGCAAAGGCAATGATGCCCAAAAGCAGAAATATCTGCCCAAATTGATCGCGGGTGATTTGCGGATGGCTATATCAATTTCGGAAGCTGATGCTGGTTCTGATATTACGGCAATGAAAACCCGTGCGGTGAAAACCGCTTCAGGCTGGCGAATTTCAGGCGACAAATTATGGTGCACGGGCGCTGGCGTAAAAGGTACGTTGCTGAACGTCTATTTGATCACTGACCCGGAAGTTAATCCCCGCAAGGGCATGTCACTTTTCCTCATCCCCAATGATCTGCCGGGTATCACGTTGAAAAAACTTGATATGCTTGGGCGAAAATCTACCGGAACCTATGAAGTGCATTTTGATAATGTGGAAGTATCAGATGATGCAATCATTGGCGGAGAAAACTCGGGGTGGGATTGCGTCCTTTCCGGACTTCAGGTGGAACGCATTACTTCTGCTGCGGGTAATATTGGCGCCTCGCTTGCTGTGGTGGATTTAGCCTCAAATTATGCGGCGGAGCGATCGCAATTTGGGCGAACCATTGGCAGCAATCAGGCAATTGCCCATATGCTGGCTGATATGAAAACGAAGGTTGCAGCGGCTCGCGCCTTGATGTGGCAGGCGGCCTCTAAAGTTGCTGCCGGTGAAAATGCCTTGATGGAAATATCCATGGCAAAGCTGTTTTCTTCTGAAACCTATGTAGAAGTTGCCAATTGCGGCATGCAGATTTTTGGGGCGTTTGGTTATTCGATGGAATATCCAATGCAGCGTCATTATCGAGATTCCCGTAGCGCTACGATTGCGGCAGGTTCCTCGCAAATGCAGCGCAATTTGATCGCCGGATTGATGGGGCACAAAATCAGCAATTGAGGTTTGACCGCACAGTTGGCGCAATTTAGCATGAGCTACAGGCCATGGTGAAATCTAACGGGGGAAGCAGATGCCAATCATTAATGAGAATGCAGGATTGGATGCTGATCGTTTAAAGCATCTGGAAAATGTGATTTCCCAAGATATTGCAGCCAAAAAATATTGGGGTGCACGGATAATCGTGGCGCGTCATGGCAAGATTGGCCTTGATGCAACTCTGGGTCATGCTGATAAATCCGGCGACCAGCCAGTTCAGCCTGATAGTGTTTTCACCCTGTTTTCCATGTCAAAGGGCTTAACCAATACGCTGGCTTTGCGCGCTATTGAACTGGGTCAGTTTTCGCTGGCAACCAGGGTTACGGATATCATTCCTGAATTTGGTATCGGCAATAATGAAACGGTCAGGGTGTTTCATTTGCTCAATCATACGTCCGGCCTGCCGATGTTATTCAAGTTTGATGATGACATGCCGATTGATGTTCTTGACGATATGATCAAGGCTGCTTGCGAAAGCGTTCAATCAATTGAGCCGCCGGGGGAGAATTGCAATTATTCTCCCATGTTAAATCAACTTTTGCTGGGTGAAATGCTGCGCCGGACTGATCCGAAGCAAAGGTCGTTTCGAGACATAATGCATCAGGATTTGTTCGAACCACTGGGGATGGATAGCACAGCTTTTGGGGTTCGCAAGGACTTGAAAGAACGCCATTTATTTCCTGATTTTCGGGGAAATTCTCCGATCAATCATATTGGCAGCAGCGGGTTTGGTGAAAACGGGGCGTTTCATGAAGAGCACGCGGAAATGCCTTGGGTGGGGGCCGTTTCTACCGCTCCTGATTTGCATCGCTTGGCGGAGATGTTGCGTAATATGGGCACGCTTGAAGGTGCACGGATACTATCTCCCGCGATGGTTAGAAAAGCACGTCAAAATCATACGGGCGAAATGCCCAATCAGCTTTATAAAATGCTTGGATACAAGGCCGGATGGGAGGCATCTCCGGGCTATGTGGGGCTTGGTTATGTCCTGCGTGGTACGAAAATGACCCATAATTTGATGGGAACCCAGACATCACCGGAAACCTTTGGCAGCTATGGTGCTGGCAGCACAATCTTCTGGATCGACCCGGAATTGGATATGACCTTTGTGTGCCTGACAACTGGCCTCTTACGGGGAATTCCCAATATTGCGCGGTTCCACCGACTGGCTGATATTGCTGTTTCGGCTGCGTTATAAATTTATCTAGGCGTAAGCATTCTGCTTTTCGATGTATCCCACATAAAGTGAAACCAAAAGCCCGCCCAGAGATAGCAGCAGCATTATAATCAACAAGGTTGATGGGGTGGTGAAGGCAGAAACCATGGCGCCGGCTGTAGCCGTAATAATTGCGCCACCGCTAATTTGCAGGGCGCCGCCTAACCCCGATGCAGAGCCCGCCAGTTCAGGGTTTACACTGACCAATCCAGCGTTAGCGCTAGGCATGGTGACGCCATTGCCGAAGCCGACGAATATTACGGGTATGAAAATCACGAAGGGGTGCATAAATCCCATGTGTAATAGTGCGATGCCAACGATCAATGCAGCGGACGTAATAACAGAGCCGTATATCATCATTCTGGCTATGCCGACTTTGGCGGCAAACCTGCCAGAGATGTAATTGCCCACCATATATCCCCCGGAAATGGTCATAAAATAGAGGCCATATTCGGTTGGGCTCATATGGAACAAATTGGTTGCAATAAATGGCCCGCCACCGATGAAAGCGTAAAATGCTCCGGCAGTACAGGTGATGGTTATGGTGTATCCCCAAAACATGCTGGATTTAAGCAGTTTTGGATACTCGGCCATTTGAGCGCGAAAGCTTGAAAATTCAGCCTTATTGGTTTCTCCTAAATTTACAAAAATTAGAAAAAATACAAAAGCTCCCATGATCAGCATGGAAGCAAAACTTGCACGCCAACCAAATAATTCATCCAGAAATCCGCCCAGGGCGGGGGCAATCATCGGGCCAATCGCCATTCCCATGGTGACATAACCCAGCATGCTGGCTGCTTGAGCTGGTCCAAACATATCACGCACAATTGCTCTGCTTAAAACCATGCCAACCATAGCGCTTGCTTGCAGGATACGGCCCAAAAGCAACACTTCAAAAGTGGGTGCCAGAAAGCAGACAAATGTTCCGGCAAAAAATATCAGGGAGCAAATTAGCATGATCGGGCGACGGCCATAACGATCCGCTAGTGGCCCGATAATCAGCTGCAAAACAGCGGATGCAGCCAGATATACAGAAAGGCTGAGCTGCATCACTGCATCGTCGACGCCAAAATACTTAGCCATGCCTGGAAGTGAGGGCAGGAACATGTTTATGGAAACGCCACCAAGTCCAGCGATGCATACCAGGGTGATCAAATGTGGGGCGGTTTTTGGATTTAGGAAGCGGGTCTCATTCATTCCAACAGCTTAAATCATTAACATGTGAATTTCCATTGAAATAACGCTCCATATATGACTATTCTGGAATCCTAGGGAGAGAAAATATGCAAGCGCCAGAGTTAAAGCATTTCTGTGATTTAACCGTGCACCTGGCCCCCATTGTTGAAATGGGCGAGGGGCGTGGAGGGAAAAGACGGATCATTCCGATTGTTGGTGGTGAAGTTACAGGCGAGCAGATCAGCGGAAAAGTATTGAACATCGGCGCTGACTGGCAAACCATATTTGAAGATGGTTTGGCACAGCTTGATACGAGATATGCAATTGAAACCGATGATGGTGCGGTGATTGAAATTATCAATTTTGGTTTTCGCCATGGCCCACCGGAAGTCATTGCAGCCATTGCCCGCGGCGAAGAAGTGCCGATGGAAGATTATTACATGCGAACCCATGCGCGGATGGAAACCGGAGACCCGCGCTATGACTGGGTGAACCGCATGCTTTTTGTTGGCACTGGCGGGCGGAAAAAATCCGCCGTTCAAATTTCACTTTTCACAATTATCTAAACGGAAAACCGAAATGTCTCATAAATCCCCGAGATTTCAGACTATCTACAACACACTGATGCGTTCAAACTCCAAAGCCTTCTTAAAGGGCATGGGATTGAGCGACGAAGAAATCGACCGCCCTCATATTGCGATCGTACATACGGGCGGCGATATGAGCCCATGCAACACCTTGTTGGGTGGGCAGGCGAGCATGATTAAAACCGGCATTTATGGCGCCGGTGGGTTTGGCCATGAAACACCGGTGGTCTCGGTTTCTGATGGATTAACAATGGCCCATCCGGGGATGCGGTTTTCGCTGATCTCGCGTGAATTGATTGCCGATAGTGTTGAAACGACCATGCGGGCCCATTGTTTTGACGGCATGGTGGGGCTTGGTGCATGTGATAAAAACCTTCCCGGCTTGATGATGGGAATGATCCGGGTGAATGCGCCAGCGATTTTTCTTCATGGCGGGGCAACGCTTCCTGGCCGTCATAAGGGCCGTGATGTGACGGCACTTGATGCGTTTGAAACCATCGGCCAGATGATTGCGGGTGAAGCTGATGAAGAAGAATTATACGCGATTATGTCGGCATGTATTCCAACGGGTGGTGCGTGTGCTGGTCAGTTTACCGCGAATACGATGGGCATGGTATCAGAGGCGATAGGTCTTTCTCCTATTGGTCTTTCAATGATCCCGGCAGTTTATAGCGCTCGTAACCCGATATTGCGGGCGGCAGGAAAGTTGGTGATTGCTGCAATTGATGGGGATGGTCCATTGCCGCGCGATATTGTTACCCGCAAAGCGCTTGAAAATGCCTGTGCGGTGGTGGCTGCTACTGGCGGTTCGACCAATGCGGCATTGCATATTCCGGCCATTGCTCATGAAGCTGGAATTGATTTTGACATGGATGCAGTGGGTGAAGTTTTTGCCCGTACGCCGCTGATTGGAAATCTTAGCCCTGGCGGAAAATATCTGGCGCGTGATGTTTATGAAATTGGCGGAACTGGCGTCATTCTTGCTGAGCTTATGCGTGGCGGGTTTGTTGATGGTACAACGCTAACCATTAGCGGCCGTACATTGGCTGAGGAATTAGCCAATGTTCCCAAGCCCGATGAAGAGGTCATTCATACCGTCGCCAAGCCGATTGCTAAAACCGGTGGGGTTGTGGTGTTGAAGGGTAACCTCTGCCCGGATGGCGCTTTGATCAAAGTTGCCGGGCTAAAGAAACTTGCCCATCGTGGACCAGCCCGCGTATTTGACGGGGAGGCTGCGTGCCAAACCGCGATTGAAAATCTTGATTATCAGGCGGGCGATGTGATCATCGTGCGTGGTGAAGGCCCAAGAGGCGCGCCGGGAATGAAAGAAATGTTGGGCATTACAGCACTGCTTTATGGGCAAGGAGCTGGTTCTGATGTGGCATTGTTAACCGATGGAAGATTTTCTGGTGCCTCGCGTGGTCTTTGTATTGGCTATGCCAGCCCGGAGGCTGAAATTGGCGGGCCAATCTCGCTAGTCGAAGATGGCGATATCATTTCAATTGATGCAAATCCGGGTGTTGCAACCATTTCCATTGAAGTGGATGAGGAGACCCTTGCGGCAAGACGAGCAGCGAAACCTAAAACTGATGAGCGCAGACTTGGTGGTGTTTTAGAAAAATATGCCGCCACTGTTCAAGGCGCAAATAAAGGCGCTGTGACCCATTCCGGGGCAGTCGATACTAGTGGAGATATTTGTTAATCATGGAAGCAAACCCTTACGACCCACGCAAACGAACTGATCTTTCCAAACGTGAGAAAATCGTTCTCGAATTCATGGATGATTGCATGCACGGGGATGACCTTTCCCTGATCGATAAATATATGGCGGAAGACTATATCCAGCATACGCCTGGCGTTGGTCAGGGGCGCGAAGGGGTTCGTAAATATATTACCCAAATCGCCTATAAGCGACCCGGGCGCAAAAACTGGCGACCGATCCAGTTGTTCGACTGTGGTGATATCATCATCCTGCATAAATTACTGCAACACGTGATTATTGCTGATTTTTTACGCTTCAATGAAGATGACCAGATGATCGAGCATTGGGATGTGGTTCAACCATTGCCGGAACCAGATTATGATCCAATGAAAAAATCAACTGAGGATTTGTCCAGGTTTCAGGCGCTCTTTTCTATGGACTGATGCAATAATTGATTCTACCAATATAGTTACTTGAGATAAATTAAGAGCACCAGGGGAAGAGTGATTTGAGAGTTAAGCGAGTTTTGTTTTGGGTTCTGAAATTCTGGCTACGCTCATTTTTGATTTTTCTTACAATTGCTCTGGGGTTGATCGTTACTCAATGGCCTGCGGACCATCTGGAAGGGGCGACAATAGATTTTTCGCGCCAAGCCGCACTTGCATCACAAAGCCCGGCACCGCTGTTGGAATATTCTGCACGCGACGGTGAAGTTCTTGGATATCGTCACTATCAATCCTCTGATTTGGCGCCGCCCCTGATGGTATTTATCCATGGCTCTGGCTGGCATGGTCTTGGCTATGATGGATTGGCACAGGCGCTGGTAAAATCTGGTAATCTTGAAGTTATCGTTCCCGATTTACGCGGCCACGGCCCAAACCCTTCCCGGCGTGGTGATGTCGATTATATCGGGCAATTGGAAGATGATTTGTTTGATCTTATTTCCAAGGTGCGAAAACCAGATCAAAAACTGATTATTGCGGGTCATTCAAGCGGTGGCGGTCTGGCCATTCGATTTGCTGGCGGCCAATATGGAAACATGCTTGATGGCGCGGTGTTGTTGGCACCATTTTTGAAATATAATGCGCCGACAATGCGCGATAATGCTGGTGGTTGGACACGTGCGTTGACGCGCCGGATAATCGGGCTGTCAATGTTGAACATTATTGGCGTTACACAGTTAAACGGCCTGACTGTCCTTCAATTCAATTTTCCCGATTCCATGCTTAACGGGCCTTTGGGGGCAACCGCCACCACAAGTTATAGCTACCGGATGAACACTTCATTTGCGCCAAGGTCTGACTACCTGGCTGATATTAAAGCTTTGCCACCATTTTTGTTGATCGCGGGTAAAAAAGATGAATCTTTTGTGGCAGAAGCCTTTGAGCCGTTAATGGCTGAAATTACTTCAAAGGGGCGCTATAATTTGCTAGAAGATGTTTCTCATCTAGGGATAATTAATAATCCAGAGGTGATTGCAATGATTGGAAAATTTGTTGCAAAAACAAGATAGTTAGGTCAAATAGGTTTAAATTGATTTGCTGGATGTCACAGAATCGATTGACACCTAGTTAACGTGTGAATAACATAAATATGTAATTTGAGGAAACAGACGGCTATCAGTGAATCCAATGACTTATAGCCTAAATAAAATTTTTGAGATAAAAAAACTAAAATCAACAAGGGAGAGGGAATATGAATAAACGCGAATTAATGAAAAAGGGGCTTGCTACGGCAGCTCTTGCAGCGACCATCGGGCTAACAGGCGCACTGACTAATTTGGCAAATGCAGCTGATGTGGTAACATTGAGAATGTCCACATGGGTGCCTTCCAAACACCATTTGACGGCCAATACTATCCCGATTTGGGTTAAGGCAATTGAAAAAGCATCAGGTGGAACGCTGACGATCAAAATTGATCCGGCACCGATTGCTGGCCCGCCTGCTCAATATGACCTTGTGCGCGATGGTGCAGCCGATATGGCTTATCATGTGGCTGGATATACTCCGGGACCGTTTGAGATTTTGCGGGCAATTGAATTGCCGTTCCTTTCACCTAGCGCAGAAATTGGCAGCCAGGCAGCCTGGGACTGGTATGATCGCAATATCGGATTTGATAAAGAATTCAAAGATGTGAAAGTTATCTCTATCATGGTCCACGGACCGGGAATTTTGCATTCAAAAGACAAAATTACCGATCTTGCAGGTTTGAATGGCATGAAGCTGCGTGTTGGCGGCGGCGGTGTACGTATGGCGGAAGCTTTGGGCGCATCCCCAGTAACCGTACCTGCTCCAAAAACTTACGAAACCATTCAAAAAGGTGTCGCTGGAGGCACATTGTTTCCTTATGAAGCTTTGAAAGGCTTCAAATTGACTGAAGTGGTTGGCCATAGTCTGGAAATTCCGGGTGGTCTTTATACAACACCATTTGCTGTCATCATGAATAAGGCAAAATGGGACGGCCTATCTGATGCCCATAAGAAGGTATTAACCGATGTTGGTGGCCTAGCTGGCGCTAAAATCCTCGGTAATGGCTGGGATGTGGCAGATACTGTTTCTCGTGCATATGCGCTTGAACAGGGCCACAAAATTGAAACTATTTCCGATGCCGAGTTGGCACTCTGGAAAGAAAAAATCGCCTTCATGAATGATGACTGGATCGAAATGGCCAATAAACGTGGGCATGACGGCAAAGCATTGCTGGACGATTTGATAGACACAATGAAAAAATTCTCTGCAATGTAACCCAGAGAGATAATTGCCGGGCGGAATTTTTGCCCGGTAATTTACTTGCGACATGTATAAATTATCAGAAAAATTCAGCAAATGGGCTGCAGCTGTTGCTTCGGCTAGCCTAGTATTTGTGATGGTGGTCACTTTCATTGATGTGGTGGGGCGGTATGTTTTTAATACGCCTTTAACCTACAGTGTGGAATTGACGAAACTTGCCATGGGGTTAGTGATCTTGTTGGGTCTTGGGCTAACAACCTTTTACCGGGAACATATTTCCGTTGATCTCATTCCTCCATTGTTACCAAAATCAGCCCAGTCATTTTTGCGACGGGTCTCGGCGTTTACCGGTGTTGTTTTCCTTGGCATGATCGCCTGGAACTTTTGGGGCAAAGTAGTTGCCCAACAATCTGATGGATTGGTAACTCAGATCCTGGCCATGCCAGTCTACCCTTTCACTTTAGTTATGGCGATTGGAGCGAGCTTCTCTGCGTTGCTTTCTCTTTATTTTGTTTTCATGCCATCCCTTCACCCAAACGATAAAAGCGACTGATTCCATGGATGCAACAACAATTGGCTTGCTGGCATTTGGCGGGCTCTTCGTCCTTTTGCTGGCTTCCGTACCCATCGGTTTTGCCATGGGCATTTGTGGCCTGCTGGGAACTTCAGCAATTATCGGTTTCAAACCGGCCCTTGCCCTATTGGGAACCACGGCGCTGGAAACCACGGTAACCTATGATTTGTCGATCATACCGCTGTTTATTTTGATGGGCTCGGTTGCCGCGCGTTCTGGCCTCAGTCAGGAACTCTATACGGCGTTCAACACCTGGTTTGGTGCATTTCGTGGTGGTTTGGCGTTGGCGACAGTTGGTGCTTGTGGCGCTTTTGCCGCCATTTGCGGCTCTTCTATCGCCACTGCTGCGACTATGAGCAAGGTCGCCTTGCCGGAGATGAAGCGGTTTAAATATGCTGATAGCCTTGCAACCGGATCGGTTGCTGCAGGTGGTGTGATCGGTATTCTTATCCCTCCAAGTGTAATTCTTGTGCTCTACGGCATCCTTACAGAAACCTCTATCGGTGATTTATTTATTGCGGGGTTCGTGCCGGGTATTTTGACTGTTATCGGGTTTATGATAGCGATTTCCATCACTACCAAAATATGGCCGCATCTGGGGCCGGCCGGGGTTAAAACCACCATGGCTGAAAAAATTCATGCAGTCGGCCAAACCTGGGGCATCATGCTGTTATTTGGTACTGTTATTGGCGGCATCTATTTTGGTGTTTTCACACCAACTGAAGCTGCGGGTATTGGTGCATCTGGCGCGTTCCTGATTTCTGCATTGCGCGGTCGTTTAAGCTGGCTCAATACAAAAGAAGCCCTGATTGAAACGGTTACTATGACTGCGATGATTTTCATCGTGCTTATCGGTGCGCTCACCTTGAACAATTTTATGGTGTTTTCCGGCGTAGTTGGCGAATTATCCGCCTTGGTTGGTGGTCTGGATATGCCTCCCATGGCAATTATGGCAATCATTTTGCTGATCTATATGTTGTTGGGGTGTTTTCTAGATGCCTTGGCTATGATCTTGCTGACCATTCCGATCTTTTTCCCGATTGTAGTAAATCTCGGGTTTGATCCTGTATGGTTTGGGATTATTGTGGTGATGGTGGTAGAACTTGGTATGATTACTCCACCAATTGGTATGAATGTATTTGTCATTAAGGGGATGGCACCAGATGTAAAATTGAGTGCGATCTACCGAGGGGTGATGCCCTTTGTAATTGCGCAATTGATTTTGATTTTGATTGTGTTCTTGTTGCCTGAAATCATTTTGTGGCTGCCAGAAACTGCAAGGTCATTTCGTTAGGGGCAGACCATGACAGATGAAAAACTTAGCGCCGACCAAGACCGAGGTGCTCGCGATACTGGTAGATCTTTACCGATTGTATTGTTGAGA
This sequence comes from Rhizobiaceae bacterium, assembly GCA_016763155.1. Classification (GTDB taxonomy): domain Bacteria; phylum Pseudomonadota; class Alphaproteobacteria; order Rhizobiales; family Rhizobiaceae. The sequence continues at coordinate 18,628 of JAESUH010000027.1, read as the reverse complement.
GCACGCGAAATTGTCATGGCGCGGTTTCGGCCAATTCTGGCTGCCCACGGTATTACGGAACAACAATGGCGGGTTTTGCGGGTTCTGCATGAATCCGGTAAGCTGGATGCGAAGGAGCTTGCCCATCGGGCCTGCGTCCTTTCTCCAAGCCTTACCCGTATTGTCAAAACTCTTGGCACCCAAAAACTGATAACCCGACGCAAAGATAAAGGCGACGGTCGCAAGCTGTATTTGGAAATTGCACCTGCGGGTTTGAAGGTGATTGATAGCGTTAGCCCGGATAGCCAAAAAATCTATGCTGAGATTGATGCCACTTACGGTGTGGAAGAAATGCAAAAACTGCTAGATATGCTCGAAAGATTGGCGGCTTTGGAAAGCTAGGGCGCTTGCTTGTTCTGTTGTGCAATTTATCCGCAAACCGGGTCTCATTTTTAAGGTTGTGCTCTAGATCCGCTTACCAGCTGAATCAAACGCACAAACTGAATTTTCATTGAATTCCAACGGGCAAGTTTTTTCCATATCTGGAATATCGGCACCCCCATCTTGTCGGATGGTGATTTGTTCACCACTATCTAATACCAGATGCACAAGTGTTTCGGCCCCAAGGGGTTCTACATAACGGTAATTCGCCGTCAGTATTGCCTTTTCAGGGGAGCAAATTGTCATGTGTTCGGGGCGAATACCGATTGTGGTTACAGTTTTATCCACGCCACTGGTTAGTTTTTCCCACATGGCTGCCGCATGTTTGGTTTTGCTCGCTGCAAAGGTTTCTGCTTTTAGAAAGTTCATCGGCGGCGAGCCGATAAACCCGCCCACAAAAAGAGATTGAGGGTTGTTGTAAACCTCCAAAGGCGCACCGATTTGTTCGGCAACCCCATCATTCATCACAATCATTCTGTCGGCCAGGGTCATCGCTTCAACCTGATCGTGGGTAACGTAAAGCGATGTAATGCCCAGATCCTTTTGGAGATCTTTGATTTCCAATCGCATTTGGACACGAAGCTTGGCATCCAAATTTGACAAGGGTTCGTCGAATAAAAAGACGGCGGGTTTTCGTACAATTGCCCGCCCCATGGCGACGCGTTGCCGTTGGCCTCCGGAGAGTTCGCGTGGCATTCTCTTCAAATATTCGCTCAGTTGAAGCATCTCGGCGGCCTTGTTCACCCGTTCCTCAATTTCAGGTTTGGGTGTGCCAGCAATCTTTAACCCATAGGCCATATTGTCATATACGTTCATATGGGGGTAGAGGGCGTAATTTTGGAACACCATGGCGATGTTGCGGTCCATCGGCTCCATCTCATTGACTAGAGTTCCCCCAATATAGATATCGCCTTTAGTAATGGTCTCCAGACCTGCAACCATGCGCAGGAGTGTTGATTTACCACAGCCGGAAGGGCCGACGATGACGATGAACTCACCATCCGCAATATCCACATCTACCCCATGAATGACTTCTGTCTCGCCATAGGATTTGTGTACGTTTTTGAGTGTTACAGTTGACATTGGCAGCCTATTTCTCGGTGTCTACGAGACCTTTGATGAATAAATTTTGCATGAATACGACCACAATTACAGGCGGTAACATTGCAAGCATTGCAGTGGCCATGATAACTGGCCAGTCAGCCCAATCATCGCCTGAGGGGAACATTTGTTTGATGCCCATGACAATGGTGTTCATGTCGGGATCTGTGGTGATGAGCAATGGCCATAAATATTGGTTCCAGCCATAGATAAATAGAATAACGAAAAGGGCAGCGATATTGGTGCGGGACATGGGTAATAAAATATCCCAGAAAAACTGCATTGGTTTTGCCCCGTCCACCCGGGCGGCTTCTGCCAATTCATCCGGCACGGTGAGGAAAAACTGTCGGAACAGGAACGTTGCGGTCGCAGAGGCAATTAACGGCAATATCAGGCCGGAATAGGAGTTTAGCATGCCGAAATTTGCAACTACTTGATAGGTCGGTACAATTCTTACTTCCACCGGCAGCATCAATGTCATGAAGATCAACCAAAAGAACATTTGGCGAAACGGAAAGCGGAAATAGACGATGGCGAAGGCTGATAGAAGGGAAATTACTATTTTCCCGATGGTGATACCGAGTGCCATGACCATGGAATTGAGTAACATTCGCCACACAGGGGCATTCACACCGGAAAAAAGCGCTCTTGAATAATTCTCAATAAAATGACCACCGGGCAATAATGGCATTGGCGGATGGATGATATCTGCCTGCTCCACAGTTGAAGCGACAAATGCCAGATAGATCGGGAAAAAGATCACGCAAATACCAAGGATCATGCCCAGATGGGTGAGCCACATGCCGCGGCCGGTTTTTTCAACCATTCCACTTCTTGCGTTGGCCATCAGTAATGCACCTTTCGTTCAATGTAGCGAAACTGAATGACGGTCAAAACGCCGACTACGAAAAGCAGAACTACTGACTGGGCTGCGGATGAGCCTAGATCCTGTCCGACAAAACCATCGGAATAGACTTTATAGACCAATATTGTGGTCGCCTGTTTGGGGCCGCCACTGGTGATCGTGTGAATCACGCCAAAGGTCTCGAAAAATGCGTAGACAATGTTTACGACCAGCAGGAAAAATGTGGTGGGTGAGAGTAGGGGAAATACTATGGTCCAAAACCGCTTCCAGAAATGAGCGCCATCGATGGCAGCTGCTTCAATCACGCTTTTTGGAATGGCTTGCAGCCCGGCCAGGAAGAACAGGAAATTATAGCTGATGCGACCCCACGAAGATGCGACAACCACGAGGCCCATGGCCTCTGCGTCATTGAGTACGTGGTTCCAGCGATATCCTACCTGTTCCAGATACCAACTGACCAATCCCACATTAGGATTGAACATGAATAACCATAAAACTCCGGCAATTGCAGGCGCGACCGCATAGGGCCAGACCAATAAGGTGCGGTAAACGGACGATCCTTTAATGATGCGGTCAGCCATTAAGGCCAGCCAAAGGGCAACTCCCATGGAGACCAACGTCACCAGACCGGAAAAGATCGCGGTGGTTCTGAACGAGGCCAGATAATAGGGATCGGTGAAAAGAAATTCAAAATTTTCAAACCCGACATAGAGCGTCTTTAAGCCGAATGGGTCGGGGATGAAGGCGGATTGATAAATCGCCTGACCAGCTGGCAAGAAGAAGAACACAATGGTGATCACCATCTGTGGCCCAAGCAGCATCACAGGTAATAACCAACCTTTAAAAGTAACGCGTTTTTCCATTTATCCGCCGGTATCATCAGGAGGGGCGGGCCCCTCCTGAAATTTGTCTAATTGGGACTATTTATTGGCTTTTTCAAACCGGCGTAGCAGTCTGTTACCGCGTTCAACAGCGCTATCGAGAGCTACCTGAGCAGTCTTGTCGCCAGACCAAACGGCTTCCAACTCTTCGTCAATCAAACCACGAATCTGGTCAAAGCTTCCAAGACGCAAACCTTTAGAGTTGGCAGTTGGTGCTTTACCGGTCATCTGCATGATTGCAATGTCAGTGCCCGGGTTCTTATCATAAAAACCTTCAGCCTTTGTCTGTTCTGAAGCTGCAATGGTGATTGGCAGATAGCCTGTATTCTGATGCCATTTGGCTTGGATGTCTGATGAAGACAAGAAGCTCAAAAACTGGCTCACACCTTTATATTCGTCATCTGTTTTGCCAGCCATTACCCAAAGCGAAGAGCCACCAATAATGGTATTTTGTGGGGCACCTGCTACATCTGACCAATAAGGAAGCGGACGAATTTCAAATTCAAACTTGGCTTCCTTTTTCACGCCAGCATAGCCTGCTGATGATTCTGTAAAGAATGCGCATTCGCCAGCACGGAAATTGGCTCCGCCTTCATTACGACGACCGAAATAGACGAATTTACCGTCTTTTGCCCAGTCACCCATTTGCTGGATGTGCTTTACTTGAGCAGGACCATTGAAGGAAAGCTCGGTGCTGAGATCAGCAAAACCATTGTCCTTTGTGGCAAAAGCCTGATTGTGCCAAGCGGAGAAGTTTTCCAGATGGACCCAGCTCTGCCAAGCAGTTGTAAGTGGGCATTTGTGGCCAGAAGCTTTCAGCTTATCAAGTGCACCACCAACCATTTCCCAGGTGGAAAGGTCCATTGCCGGGTCAAGGCCTGCGCTTTTGAGAGCATCCTTGTTTACATAAAGAACTGGCGTGGACGAGTTATATGGCAAGGAAAGCATTTTGCCATCGGTCGTTGTGTAATAGCCTTTAACGGGGCCAAGATAGCCATCTGGGTCGAAAGGTGCGCCGCCTTCGGCCATCACTTCGTAAACAGGTTTAATTGCGCCTTTTGCGCCCATCATGGTTGCTGTTCCAACTTCGAACACCATCAGAATATGGGGCTGTTCGCCAGCGCGGAAAGCGGCAATGCCGGCATTCAGAGTTTCAGAGTAATTACCCTTATGGGATCCAACGACCACATAGTTGCTCTGGGAGGCGTTGAATTTATCAACTTGCTCTGCAAGCAAAGTGCCCAGACGACCAGTGAATGCGTGCCACCATTGAATCTCGGTAGCAGCCATTGCAGTCGTAGACCATAGGGTAGCGGCGGCGACGGTTGTCGCCAAAAATATGTTTTTGATTTTCATCTTGCTTCTCCTGTTGTTTCATCAGCAACGGATATTTAGATGCGTAACAACACATTCTTGTGACACATTCGCCCTGGGTACTATTTCTATCTGGTGCTGAGTGATTAGGAATGTTGTAGCAAACTCTAAAAAGAGTCAAATCAATAGAAGTTAATACACAGAATGTAAAAACCACAATTTTACCGGACTAACCGATGTAAAAAAACGTCAAATATTTGAAGCGCTTAAACGATTTCCCAAGCGCCAGATTTTTCACTTTTGAAAATTGCATCAAGCACGCGCATGGAAAGGATAGCGTCTTCCACACCATAGATAAGTGGCTTTTCACCAAGTACAGCCAGAGCGAATGTTTCGGCCTGTTCGCAATATTGATCACAGGCCGGAATAATTTCGCGACGTGTGAGGGAACCATCAAGGTTTAGACCGTGATCGATGATGATTGCGGTTGGTTCATCAGCAGGTGCATTGACGGGAATCATCATTTCTATGCGTGCTTTAGTACCGATGATTTCAAAGCGCTGGGTAGGCACTGCTTGAGTGGAAACGGTGAAGGCCAGTTGTTTGCCATCGCCAAAATCCGCAATAGTGCTGGAAAACCGATCTGTCTTGAATGTGGGGTCGCGATCTATGAGGGTAACGACGCGTTTTGGTTCGCTGTCGAAGAAGAAGCGTCCAGCTGTGACGGGATAACAGCCAATATCCATAATGGCGCCGCCGCCGATATCAGCCATGTTGCGCACATTGTTTGGGTCGTCGTTGAAATAGGTGAAAACCGCATTGACCGAGCGGATTGTACCCAGTTCACCAGAGCGAATTATTTCTCGCGCCCGCAGCCATTGAGGGTGATAACGCACCATGAAAGCTTCGGAAATGATGATGTCTTTGGGAGCATTGCGCAAACGTTCCGCATCGGCCACATTCATCGCCATCGGCTTTTCGCACAAGACATGTTTTCCCGCCTTGGCAGCGGCCAGGGTCAATTCCACATGTAGATGGTTGGGTAGCGGATTATAGACAGCGTCAATATCGGGATCGGCCAGCATCTCTTCATAGGAGCCGTAAGCATTTTCAATGCCAAGTTTTGCAGCAGCTGCTTTTGCAGTTTCCAGGTTTCTGGAGCAGATTGCAGTGACTTTTGAATGGGCAGATTTCATGATGCCCGGGGTTACTTTTTCCATGCCGATATTGGCCGTAGAAATAATGCCCCAGCGAACGATTTTATTACTCATAATTTTCCTCCCCGAAAATTAGGCTTTAAAATTTATTCCCATTCACGAATATCTACAAAATGTCCGGCAATTGCGGCAGCTCCTGCCATTGCTGGTGAAACCAGATGGGTGCGGCCTTTAAAGCCCTGTCGGCCTTCGAAATTACGGTTTGAAGTTGAGGCGCAACGCTCTTCAGGCTTCAAACGGTCATTATTCATGGCAAGACACATGGAACATCCAGGTTCACGCCAGTCAAAACCGGCGGCAAGAAATATCTTGTCGAGGCCTTCAGCTTCTGCCTGCTCTTTGACCAGCCCAGAACCAGGAACGACCATGGCATCTACATGATCTGACACCTGTTTGCCTTCAACCACGGCGGCAACAGCGCGCAAATCTTCAATCCGGCCATTGGTGCAGGAACCGATGAACACGCGATCGATCTTGATGTCTTTCATCGGTGTGCCGGGGGTCAAGCCCATATATTCCAAAGCACGAATCTTGGAAGCACGAACATGCTCATCTTTGATAATCGCTGGATCTGGAACTTCACCGGTAACAGCAACCACGTCTTCTGGTGAAGAACCCCAACTTACGATTGGAGGCAGGTTGGCAGCGTCCAGTTTGATGACTTTGTCGTAATGTGCACCTTCATCAGTATAAAGGTTTTTCCAATATTCAACGGCTTGATCGAATGCTTCGCCCTTTGGTGCGCGAGGTTTGCCCTTGATATATTGAAAGGTTTTTTCATCCGGTGCAATCAGGCCCGCGCGGGCACCGCCCTCAATGGTCATATTACAAACAGTCATGCGGCCTTCCATGGAAAGCTCGCGAATTGCTTCGCCAGCAAATTCCACCACATGGCCGGTGCCACCTGCTGTGCCCATTTCGCCGATGATGGCCAAAATGATATCTTTGGCGGAAATGCCGTCTGGAATTTTTCCATCCACTTGCACTAGCATGTTTTTGGCTTTTTTCTGGATCAGAGTTTGGGTTGCCAACACATGCTCTACTTCGGAGGTGCCGATGCCATGGGCCAAGGAACCAAATGCGCCATGGGTAGACGTGTGGCTATCGCCGCAAACAATGGTCATGCCGGGCAGGGTGAAACCTTGTTCCGGGCCAATGATATGAACCACGCCCTGACGCTTGTCAGTTTCAGAATAATATTCAATCCCGAATTCAGCGGTATTGGCGGTGAGTGCATCGATCTGGTTGATGCTCTCTTCGTTCATGTAGCGGCCTGCGCCGGTACGGTCCTTGGCGGTGGAAATATTGTGATCCACAACGGCAAGGGTTTTTTCCGGCGAGCGCACTTTACGCCCAGTCATGCGCAGACCTTCAAAGGCCTGAGCGCTGGTTACTTCATGAATCAAATGGCGATCAATGTATAAAAGACAGGTGCCGTCTTCCTGCTCTTCAATCAGATGATCATCCCAGATTTTATCATAAAGTGTTTTAGCCATAGCTTCGCCTGTCTTGCTTTTAATTGTACTGGATTGATATGCACCTGACTCCACTATAGGTCAAGCTTGTGGCAATAAAATGCCTATAAACCCCGGACCTTAGTTAGGGCCTTGATCAAAATCTTATCGCGGCCATAGACGTCTTTTCGGAAATTGACGCTACCGTCCTTGTTTACCCATGCGGTTAGATAAACCACGTGGACCGGGATTTTTTCTTTTAGGTTAATCACCGTGTGCTTCTTGGTGGCAATGATTTTGTCGATCCGCTTGCGGTCATAACCCTGAGCTCCAAGGATGAATTCCGCCATTTTCAAAGGATCGCGCAAGCGCAGGCAACCATGGCTGAAAAAACGAGACGCGCTATTGAAACGGTGTTTTGCCGGGGTGTCATGCATGTAAATATTGTATTTGTTGGGAAACATGAACTTCACTCGCCCAAGAGCATTTTTAGGTCCTGGGGTTTGGCGAAGACGTACCGGGAAACGACCACGACCATAACTTGTCCAGGGAACAGAGAATGGGCTGACAGGAGCGCCGGCGCGCAAAACCTGGAGGCCGATCTTATTGAGATAACCGGGATTTGCTTTCAGTTTTGGCAGATACTCATTGACCGCGATTGATACGGGCACATTCCAATACGGATTGAGTTCGACGCGTTCCATTTCATCAGAAAATACAGGGGTGCGGTGAAAGGGTTGGCCAACCTGAATGACTTCGGCATGAATTGTCTTGCCGTTCTTTACCAGTTTGACCACCTGATCTGCCAGATTTGCGAACACATGATAAGGTCCGAAATCGTTTTGTAACCAGCGGTTTCGTTCCATGTTTAATTCCATGGTGCGAATGCGTTGGTCAACGGATACATTAAACTGGAACAGGGTTTGGGGGCCGATAACGCCGTCCAGTTCCAGTCCGTGGCGCTCTTGAAACAGCTTCGTTGCAGCGACCAATTGCTCATTAAATAGATTTGGTGTGTCTGTGGCCTCAGCCTTCATAGCATTTAGGTCACCGGATTCAATTAACCTGGTGCGTAAGGCTGGAATGCGCGCATCTTCCATGTCGGGTTTTAAAACTTCTCCCTCAGGGAGGGGTGTCCAGCCACCGAATTTTGCAATCCTGCGATAATTGGCAAGGGCTGAGCGCAAGCGCTCATAGCGCGGAGTATGGGGAGCCAATAGCCGTAGATATGCTTTCAGGTTTGAAGTGGTGCGCAGGGCGTGCAACACGGTTTCGGCGGAAGTGACTTTTGGATAAATCACAATCTCCCGATTGACCTTGCGCGGATCCAGCCGGCCTGAATTTAGATGCTGGGCGTAGGAGAGAATGGACGTGGAAATGGATATTTCAAGTTTTGCCAAATCTGCAAGATCAGTGGCACCAGCCATTTTTTGCAAAGCATCAGTGCCATAATCAGCGACGGTCAACCCGTCATCATTCGCCGAAAAAAGGGCGGCAATTGCGATTGTTCCTTTTTTGGTGATTTGTTTATCACCGACCCAGATGGGTGAAAAATCGAGAGCAAAATAATGCTCCTGAATTTTGGATATCCGGTTTTTTAATGCCCTACTGCCAGCTTGGGTGATTGCTTGGTTTAACTGTTGTTCGATTGCAATCGCCAGGGAAGATAATTCGGTGGCAACATTTGGAGCGTTATTTTGGATATCGGAGGAAATCGTGCCTCTGATTGCATCACCGGTTTGCGTAGCGGGCTGCTCGCTCTGAGCAGAAACAATGTTTGGTATAAGAATAAATAAAGACGAAAGACCAGCGACCAATGTGGTGCGGATTGCTTCTGCGATAGATCGCATCGTGATTTCTCCCATTTGCCCCTGGGTAATTTCGCAATCAAATTACGAACAAACGGTATAAAAGGATATTTGTATCAAGGCAAGCAGAGGCAATAAAACGAAAAAAGGCGGCCCGCAATTTCAATATGCGGACCGCCTTTAAAACTTTCAGTATCTACCGAAGGGGCAGTGCTGACGCGAAGGGATTAACCTTCAGATTTTGTCTCTTCGGTTTTTGCTGCTGCAGCGGCTGCTGCATCTTCAGCTGCTTTTTCAACTGCCAGCGCTTCAACGGCTGCAATTTTCTCAGCTTCAACTCTGGCTTTTTCTGCTGCGATTGCCTTGCGTTCAGCATCGTTAAGTTTTTTGGCACGTACACCAACATTTTCAACGATACGAGCAGATTTACCGCGACGATCACGCAGATAGTAAAGTTTTGCGCGACGGACTTTACCACGACGGATAACTTCAACGCCTTCAACCAATGGTGAATACATTGGGAACACACGTTCCACGCCTTCGCCATAAGAGATTTTGCGAACGGTGAATGCAGCATTGATGCCGCCACCGGATTTGGCGATGCATACGCCTTCATAAGCCTGAATACGAGTTCTGGTACCCTCGGTCACACGCACAAGAACGCGTACTGTATCGCCGGGCTCAAATGGTGGAAGGACGCGTTTTTCGCTAATGCGAGCTGCTTCGTCAGCTTCAAGCTGTTGAATAATGTTCATCGATTAAAACCTTTGTTTATCAAACCGGCCAGTGTTCAAGTTTGGCTTTGCCGATTATTTTGTTGTTACAAGCGAAGAGCGGCCTCATAAAATGCTCTGGCGAAAGAAGTTGTTGCGGCAACCCGCTTTTCTTACGCCGGATGGTCACCCAAATAATCAGGTCGACCCGGTCGGTACACTTATCATTCCGGTTTTTCGGAAAATTCTTCGCTCACATAGGCCAATTTTGCCTAAATGTCGACTCCTAAGAGGAATTTTTTTCTCTAAATGTTTCCCATAAATCCGGGCGTCTTTCACGAGTCAGCTCTATCGCGCGCTCATGTTGCCATTGTTCGATGGCTTTATGATTGCCGGAGGTGAGAACCTCAGGGATTGTTCTTCCTTCAAACTCCTGCGGACGGGTGAAATGGGGATGTTCCAGCAAGCCGGTTTCAAAGCTCTCATTATTGCCTGATTGCTTGTTTCCCATCACGCCGGGAAGCAAACGAATGATTGCGTCGAGTAATATGATTGCAGCGGGTTCGCCCCCGGAAAGGATATAATCTCCAATGGACACTTCCTGCAAATTGCGTGCTTCGATAACCCGTTCATCCACTCCTTCGAACCGGCCACAGACAATCAACGCGCCGGGGCCTTCGGCCAATTTGCGCACACTGGCTTGATCCAGCGTTTTTCCGCGGGGGGACATTAATAGTCTTGGTCTTGGGTCATCATCAGGAGATGCGGCATCAATTGCCTGGCTAAGCACGTCGGCCTTCAACACCATGCCTGCGCCGCCGCCAGCGGGGGTATCATCAACGCGGGCGTGTTTGCCCTCGCCAAAATCGCGCAATTGGGTGAGTTCCAGCGACCATTTTTCCTCATTCAGTGCCTTACCTGCGAGAGAATGGCCCAATGGGCCTGGAAACATCTCTGGATATAGGGTGATGATGGAGGCGCGGAAGGTCATTCATTTTCTTCCCGGGCGATAACCTCTTCGGGGGGAGCCACGGTAATTACGTTGGCTGCAATATCTATTTCCGGCACTACTTTTTTGGTAAAAGGTAGGAAATAAGTTTGGCCATTAGCGCGGCCCTCAGGATTTATCGGGGTTATTTCGATTAAATCTTCAGCGCCGAAATTTGGCACATCCTTGACCTTGCCGATGATTTCTCCGTCTGAATTTTGGACGTTCATGCCGATCAGGTCTGAAAGATAGAATTCATCTTCATTTTCAATTTTTGGCAGGGCATCGCGTTCAACGAATAATTCGCAATTGTTCAAAGCTTCGGCGGCTTCTCTGGTTGTGACTTCCTTGAAGCGAACGACAATGACGTTTTTGGCCTGACGCGCACTGGTGATGGTAAATTGATTGCCAGATTTATCGGATAGCGGGCCGTATTCACCCAGCGATAAAGGATCATCGGTGAAGCTTTTTACGCGCACTTCTCCCCTAACGCCGTGGGGCGCTCCGATGCGGGCCATGAGGACTGGATTTTTCAGGTCTGTCATTTGGTAATACTCAAATAAAAACGGGCAGCAATTGCCGCCCGTTTATAACATAAAACAGAAAGAAACTATTCAGCTTTTGTTTCTTCAGTTGCGGCTTCTTCGGCAGGTGCTGCAGCGGCTGCTTTAGCTGCTTCTGCGGCCTCTTCTTCTTTAGCTTTTTTCTCGTCAAGACGTTCCTGAGCTTTTTGACCAGGAAGGGCTTTCTTAGGATTGTTGCGGGCTTCGCGTTTCATCAGGCCCAGGCCGTCGAGCAGACGAAGAACCCGGTCTGTTGGTTTTGCGCCTTGAGCCAACCAATGTTTGATGCGGTCTTCATCAAGTTTAACGCGCAATTCGTTGTCTTTGGCAAGCAACGGATTGAAAGTGCCGAGTTTTTCAATAAAGCGACCATCGCGCGGTGCACGCACGTCAGCAACAACAACTGAATAATACGGGCGTTTCTTAGAACCCCCACGAGCAAGACGAATTTTAACTGCCATGATATTTCTCCAAAGTTTGTAATAGTGCGGGGTTAGCCCTGCACTTGTTTATGATGCTGAATGACTTCCTTGATGATGAATTCAAGAAATTTTTCAGCAAAGTCAGGATCCAGATCAGAATCTTTTGCCAATTGGCGAAGATGTTTAATCTGGGATTTTTCTCGCTCCTTATCAGAAGGAGGTAGATTGAATTTGGCTTTCAGTTCGCCAACCTGTTTGGTCTTGCGAAACCGTTCTGCCAATATGTGAATGAGGGCTGCATCAAAATTGTCGATGGAGGCACGATGGCTGGAAAGCTCTTTCAGAGGATCAATTTGCTTGGTCATTTCTTCTTGCTTCCCAAATCAGGAAGACCAGGAACGCCGCCCATTTGTTTGGCCATTTGCTCAAGCTGCTGTGGATCCATTTTGGAAAGATCAGGCATTCCGCCACCGCCCATTCCACCCATCATTTTGTTCATCATGCCGCCGCCCATGCCACCACCCATGCCTGGCATACCGCCGCCAAGGGCACTCATCATGCCGCCCATTCCGCCTTTTTTGCCCATCTTCTTCATCATGTCGCCCATCTGGCGATGCATTTTCAGAAGTTTGTTGATTTCCTGGACGCTGGTGCCGGAACCGGCCGCCACCCGCTTTTTGCGACTGGCATTGAGTAGTTTGGGGACTTTGCGTTCTTTCTTGGTCATGGATGAAATGATTGCCTGCTGGCGACCAAAAACTGAATCGTCCATTCCAGAGGCTGCGATTTGCTTTTTCATTTTACCAATGCCTGGCATCAGGCTCATAATGCCGCCCATTCCGCCAAGGTTTTTCATTTGGTCCAGTTGGGCAGAAAGGTCATTGAGATCAAACTGACCCTTTTGCATGCGCTTGGCCATTGCGGCGGCTTTTTCCGCATCAATGGTTTCAGCGGCTTTTTCAACCAGCGAAACAATATCGCCCATGCCCAAAATGCGGTCGGCAATGCGTGAAGGATGGAAATCTTCCAGCTGATCCATTTTTTCGCCGGTACCGATCAACTTGATCGGTTTGCCGGTGACGGCACGCATGGAAAGGGCTGCACCGCCGCGGCCATCACCATCAATACGGGTCAGAACAATGCCGGTAATGCCTACACGGTCGTTGAAATTCTGAGCTAGATTAACTGCATCCTGACCAGTGAGCGCATCGGCCACCAGCAAGATTTCATGAGGGTTGGTGGCGGATTTAATTTCCGCCATTTCCATCATTAGTGGTTCATCGATATGGGTGCGACCGGCGGTATCAAGAATGACCACATCAAAACCACCAAGTTTGGCGGCCTGAATGGCGCGTTTTGAAATATTGACCGGGGACTGGCCCTCAATGATTGGCAGTGTCTCGACGCCAGTTTGTTCACCGAGCTGGCGAAGTTGTTCCTGAGCTGCCGGGCGACGCACATCAAGGGATGCCATCAGCACTTTTTTGCGATCACGTTTAGTGAGGCGAAGGGCAAGTTTGCCGGAGGTGGTGGTTTTACCTGAACATTGCAGGCCGACCATCATAATGGTTACGGGAGATGCGGCTGCAAGGCTGATGGGTTCAGCCTCTGCACCCAGCATTTCAATCAGCTCGTCATGGACGATCTTGATGACCATCTGGCCCGGTGTGACCGATTTAACAACATCGGCACCAACGGCTTTTTCGCGTACCCTATCGGTAAAGTCCCGGACTACTTCCAGTGCCACGTCCGCCTCAATCAAGGCGCGACGGATTTCGCGTAATGCAGAATTGACGTCTTTTTCTGACAAGGCACCACGTTTGGTGAGGCTGTCGAAAATGCCGCTCAGTCTATCTGATAATGATTCAAACATCGCTAATCCTTTCTTCTCTCATGCCAGAACGTTTTTGCCATTTTTTAAAATGCTCAAATGCTCTAGCCTTTATTTCCCGCACTTCTTACCTGAAAACCGGCTCCCGCTTTTCAGGAAGTGCTCTAAAAGAAATAATAGTTCCCGCCACAAATACAAACAAACCAAAAATGCACCCGAGGGCGCAACGCGCTGTCGGGTGTTTGCTTTCAAGATCTAATCACTTGCTCTAGGGCAGTGTCAGTCGTGATCAGCATGGCAAATATTGCATCTGCTAAGAGATGTTCGCTATAAACAGGGTTTGGTCGAAAATGTCAATATGCCGTTCCTGCGTGCAAACTTCGTGTTAATTCGAAGTCTGACACAGCGGTGACGGTGTTTAGACCTGCGCCTAATTTTAATTGCGGCTCAAAAGTTTGAAAATCATTGCACGTGTCTTCGGTGATAATTTGTAGGCGATGATCTTTGCGAGCGGGCGCATGAAATTGTGCCATAGCCGGTTCAACAGATAACCCTTAATGGTCAGGGGTAATATATAATCCTGAACACCAACAGAATTTGCAGCCCAGGTGGACTTATAAGGCACCGCAGGAATCATGAAGTCTGCTGCTACCACGTTGTTATTGTAACATTCTTCAATGATTGCACCCAGATGAAGTTTTCCTGGAGAGGATTGTTCGTAGGATTCATCCCAACCGGAAATGAAAGCATAATAACGATCTTTGTGCACAAAGCCCCATTGATCTGCGATCGGGTGGTCTCCGTGTTTCAGGCTTGTGGCCATAATTTTCAGGCCGTTGTCATTCTTTGAGCCATTCTTGCCGGATTTGAAGCGCCCCAGGAACCTGACGAAATCAGCGTCACCGAAAGCTCTGGAGGTGAGGCCCATACGTGCCAGCCATGCCTCTCGGGATTGGAAGGTGCGGTCGATGATTTCACCAACACCATCCCCATCGTAATGAACCGCGTGGTTTATGGGCGCCGTTTTTTCAAGACGGTTGCGGGCGTTGCGCATATTTTTCCGGGTTTTGGTTTTGATGGATTTATAATAATCTTCAAAACTGTCCCAATTGGATAATTGCACAAAAGGTGCGGCATCTTTTTCGCCGGAAGGTTGTACAAGTCCGGTCATGGCGCGGGCAAGACTACTGTCTTCGCGGACTTGTCCCAAATGCAGATAATCAACTCCTGCAGCTTTAATAATCGGCATCCATTGTAGAAATATTTCCCTTGGATTCTGATCGTCCGCACACAACATATCGGTATATTGCTGATAAGGTTCACTCAGGCCGGTCAATAGACGGCAACCTTTTGTGGATTGAAATGCCAGAGGTAAAACAGCAATGAGCTTGCCGGCTTTTGATGCGGTTAAGATAAACGGGGCGTAGTTGTTTCCTTCTGCCGAATGCAGCATGAATTCGCGGTTCCAGTGCCATGACTGGAAAAAAATTGTGCCGGTAGTATCATTTTCAAGGGAAAGCCACTCTTCTTCAAGAGTGAGAAAAGCCTCCATGTCGCTTATCAATTTAACAGACACACCACTTTGCCCTTCATAGGCTATTGGGGATGTGTTGGGCTTTAATTGGTCCCAGCTGATTAATTCAGATGGGACAGCTGTCGAATTTTCGACACCAACTGTTTGTGAGGTATTCATATGGTGTAACCTATTTGTTAAATTCAACGGCCGGGATATCCCGAACACAATCGGGAGCATCGGGGTCGACCTGGAAATCGATTAGATAGGGCTTGCTCAGTTTTTTCTGCATGCCGGATATTTTTGTAGCGGCGGTGATTGCCGCTTTTGCGTACAGGCCAAGGCCTGAAGGATTTTGTGACAAGTTTTTCATGCCAAGTTTGCGCAACATCGCGTTGCCGAAATTCACCGCATACTGGTTTCGTAATTCATTGGTCCAGTGTTCTGTGGTGAGGGAGACATTTAATGAATCGTGATTTTCAACCCTGTGTGGGCAATTGAGCGGCCAGTGCAGCATCTGTCCCGGTTCAAGTTCAAAGGTCAGTGCATGGTCATCATACCAGTCCTTGAATTCAATATCTGTTTCATGGACTTCGTTGATAGTTAGTTTTTCCAGAGCCTGTTGGCTCATGAACGGTGCGCTTGCCGCATAAAGGAAAACTTTCTTTCTTCCCCGCATTTGCCAAAGTGTTTGGCCGGGAACATCCATGTGATATTTCACCTTCAAATTTGGTGAGGATATCAGAATGGTCATTTTCTGTTTGTAGGTTTTGAGACCCGGTACGCGGTTTTCAAATTCCCGGTAAATATCAGCGAGCAATTCCCCATATTTGGAGCGTATTTCTTGCGGGTCGCGCAGGTTGATCCAAATATGCCCCTTACGTACGGCAGCTAAAATCTCTTTTCCGCTCAAATCGCCGAATTGACCTTCGCGCTTATAAGTTGGGTTTTGCACCCGCTTATCCATTGTAGTGACATGGTAATTCTCGCGAGGCGCGTTTTCCAATAGGTCAATTAGAGCTTCATCGGAGAAAAGTTCAGACCGATGAATTGTATGTTCCAATTGAAGAGGGTGTTTGCCAAAAAGGGAAGGATAATAATCCTGCCAGTTTGAAATAATGTTGCCCACAGATTGATCGCGCATATTGAATCCTTTGCTTTGACCTGGATGTCTTGGCTTGCTGAATTGGTCAAAGCAGAATACGTGCCAAAGAGAGAACAATTTGCTCATATCGAGCTAAGTTAGGGCTATATAAGGCTGATTTGGCTTTACTCGGTTAACCACGGGTTAACAAAACAGCGGATCGTTGTTATTTGGTAAAATTATAGGGCAATGATTTTTTTGCAAAGGGCGAATTTTTTCAGTAAGGAAACAGGTATAGTTGTTTTTTTGGCAATCTGGATCAATCTGACACGTAAGCTGGCACACAGTGCTTTGAGGTGAGTTTTGGGCAATCTGGCGCATTTTTCTAAAATGAACGGGCTCGGCAATAAGATAATTGTTGCCGATATGCGCGGGCGTGCGGATAAAATTTCTTCGGCAGCAGCAATTCGCCTGAATGAGGAAGCAGCAATTCCATTTGATCAAATCATGGAAATTCGCGACCCCAGTGGTAAAGAAGATTATGCTCTGAGAATTCTAAACAGCGATGGCTCGCAGGCTGAGGCTTGTGGTAATGGCACACGCTGTGTTGTTGCCTGGCTCAATCGGGAAGATAGAAAATCTAACTGGATTTTCAGGACCTTGCCCGGATTGTTGCACGCCACGATGAATTCTGATGCGACTATTACTGTTGATATGGGTGTTCCGCGCTTTGGTTGGGAACAGATACCGCTGGAAGAGCAATTTGAAGATACGACCGGCATAGAATTACAGATCGGGCCAATCGATGCGCCGGTTCTGCATACGCCAAGCGTTGCCAATATGGGAAACCCCCATGCGGTTTTTTGGGTTGATAAGGATGTATGGGACTATGATCTGGATCGGTTTGGGCCGATGCTTGAAAATCATCCGGTATTTCCTGAGCGGGCAAATATTACGATTGCCCAGGTGATTTCACCAACTCACATCATAATCAGAACATGGGAACGCGGTGCTGGTCTCACATTGGCTTGCGGGTCTGCGGCCTGTGCCACGCTTGTTTGTGCCGTGCGCAAAGAGCTGTGCGAGCGCAAGGTTACAATTACCGTACCTGCGGGGGGAGATTTGACCCTTGAGTGGGATAAAAACAACCATGTTCAAATGACTGGCCCCACAGAATTTGAGTTTTCAGGTCAATTTGATCCTGAAACGGGTGATTTTTCCCGTGAGAATGGTGAGGCGTCTTCAAATGGCTAATAAAGCTAAACCATCGTTGGAAGTGCTGACATTTGGATGCAGGTTAAATGCCTATGAGTCCGAAGTGATGTTGAATAAAGCGCGCGAAGCGGGGCTGGACGAACTTTCCGGCGGCGCCGTTCTGGTCAACACTTGCGCTGTTACCGGTGAAGCGGTGCGTCAGGCAAAACAAGCCATTCGCAGGGCCCGCCGTGAAAACCCTGAAGCCCGTATCATTGTCTCAGGATGTGCTGCCCAAACTGAAGCTGAAACCTTTGGCACGATGGATGAGGTTGATCTGGTCATTGGCAATGAGGATAAATTGCAGGCCAATGCCTATCGTGCTTTGCCAGATTTTGGCGTGAACAATAGCGAAAAAATCCGCGTCAACGATATTATGAGCGTGCGCGAAACCGCGTCCCACATGGTGGACAGTATCGATGGCCATGCGCGTGCCTTTGTACAGGTGCAAAACGGCTGCGATCATCGTTGTACATTCTGTATCATCCCGTTTGGTCGAGGTAATTCACGTTCTGTGCCAATGGGCGAAGTGGTCGAACAGATCAAAAAACTGGTGGGTAATGGTTATCATGAAGTGGTGCTGACTGGCGTCGATACCACATCCTATGGAGCCGATTTACCGGGAGCGCCGAGCCTTGGAAATCTGGTGCAATCGATCTTTGCCAATGTGCCTGATCTAGTGCGGCTACGGCTTTCTTCGATTGATTCCATTGAAGTGGATGAACCGTTGATGGAAGTGATTGCCAGCGAAAAACGCTTCATGCCGCATCTGCATTTATCTCTGCAGCACGGGGATAATCTGATTTTGAAGCGCATGGCACGGCGCCATAGTCGTGAACATACGATTGAGTTTTGCCATTCGGTGCGTGCGCTTCGTCCTGATATGGTTTTTGGTGCGGATATCATTGCCGGTTTCCCGACCGAGACCGATGCGCATTTTGAAAATTCGCTCGATATTATTGATCAATGTGGCCTCACTTATTTACATATCTTTCCATTTTCTCCACGACAGGGAACGCCCGCTGCGCGGATGCCGCAATTGGAACGTTCGGTGATTAAGGCCCGGGCAAAATTGTTGCGCACCAAAGGCGATGTGGCTTTGGCGCGTCATCTTGATGCAAAAACCGGTCAGCATGTGAGGCTTTTAATGGAGCGCAACCAAAGAGGGCGTATGGAAGATTTTACGACTGTGAAAGTTAT
>JAESUH010000211.1 GCA_016763155.1 Rhizobiaceae bacterium | reverse complement strand
TTCTGGGCAGGATGAATGGCAAAGTGGCACCATCGTGCTGGAAGATAATGAAAAGGGTGGTCTGGTTTCCATAACGCTAGGAGGCGGTCAGGAACTTCCCAATGATGTTACCTTCTTTGTGGCAGATGATCAGGATCAACCCGTGGCAATTACCCTGCCACCCAAAAGCTTCCGCTCCAATAAACGCCCTGTAATTAAGGTTAGCCAGACACCGCAATCGTGCACGGCCATGCGCTTTGATGCGGGTGGATCAAGTGATCCCGATGGGAACGATCTCACCTATCGATGGGTGTTCCATGATGGTGCAGTAATGAGCGGTGCCAGTGTTGTTCGTGACTACCGCAAGGCGGGGCAATATGCAGCGCGCCTAGAAATATTTGATGGATCAGGACAGATCGGCAATGGCACGGCAGAAGAACTTGAGGTGTTCATCAAGGCACCACCTGTTGCCCGGCTCAAAGTGCCACAGATTGTGGCTCAGGGCGGCGAGTTCGAGATTAATGCCGGTGGCTCATTCGCACCGAAGCTTGGTGATGGAAGCGCCACAACGCTTGTCCGTTATGAATGGGACATGGGGAATGGTGTAAAGTTTGAGGGAGCTAACCCGACCGTGAAGCATTCCTATGGAGATTACGGCACTCATACGATCAGGATAAAGGTAACGGACAGTTCCGACCATCCTTGCAACAGCGCAACCGCCATTGCCACCATCGAAATCAACGCGGCTCCAATCCCGAATGCCGGTGGAGATCGCCAATTGCATACAGGCGAGATTGCAACATTTGATGCGGGGCTCTCGAATGATCCGGACGGTTTAATCATATCCTATATTTGGCAGTTTGGAGATGGGCATTCAGCATACGGGCCGAAAGTGCGCCATACTTTTCATAAGCCGGGGAATTATCAGGTTCGTTTGAAAGTGGCCGATGATAGCGGGCTCGATGAGCATAAAATTGAAGACCGTATTGATGTGGATGTCAAAATTCGAAAAAATCAGCGTCCAATTGCAAGGATTGATGGTGGGCCTAATGCTAAAGTCGGTCAGATAATAAAATTTGATGCATCTGCATCCACCGATGCTGATGGGGAAATTCTTGGGATTCAATGGGATTTTGGCGATGGAAGCGGTGCCGACAGAATGGTCGTGGAACACACCTATTGGAAAGCTGGCACCTTTGAATTGAGTCTGACGCTGAAAGATAATTCCGGACAGCCAAATAATGAGGCGGTGGCTTCCACCCGCATAATTATCGCTCCGGCAGAAAATACAAACCCGATCATTGATGCACCAAAAGAGATATCTGCGAATACCTTCCAGCCAGTAGTTTTTGATGCCTCCAGGTCAGATGATCGTGACGGTAGTATTGTAAGTTATCGATGGGATTTTGGTGACGGTACGACGGGTAGTGGTGCAATCGTCAAACACGCTTATTTGAAAGCGGGATCCTATCGCGCCAAGCTTGTCTTGAAGGATAATTTCATTCCGGTATCTGGAGTGGCGGAACAGGAAATATTTGTATCCATTTCCAATGAAGCAAATCTTGTTCCTAAAGCTGATGCGGGCGAAAACCTGCAGGGGATGGCTGGTGAAAAAATTACATTTGATGGCAGCCGATCAAACGATCCCAATGGTTCCATTCTCGCCTATCGCTGGGAATTTGGCGATGGTCATCACGGTCGCGGAATTGCACCTCATCATATCTATCAAAAAGCCGGGGACTATCAGGTAACCCTGACTGTCACAGATAATAACGATGCCGATCAATTAAAGGAAACCAGCACCATGTCTGTTTCCGTTCTGGCTGTGCCTAACCAATCGCCAAATGCTGAAGCAGGAGGCGACCAGGAAGTTTCTTCCGGACAGATTATAGAATTTGATGGCACAAAATCATCCGACCCTGATGGTAATATCACCGCCTATCATTGGGACTTTGGAAATGGCGAAACCTCCACTGCGGCCCGTCCGCTCTATGCCTATCATGATCCGGGGCGCTATCAGGTTCGCTTGCGGGTGACCGACGACCATCGCGATGCGGCAAGTGCCTCCAATACGATTACCATCGTTGTGAGCAAGCCAGTTAAAAATGAAATTGAGAACGGAGAAAGCCGGTGATTAGTTCCTTCATTTCCCGGATTACAGCAATAATATTTGCATTTCTGTTTCTGCTATATGTTCCAGCAAATGGCCCCTCGGCTCAAACGATTTCAGACCCAGAGCCGTTATTAATAACGTTCAGCGATGGTGCCCGGACGTTGGAGGGGGATCATGATCACCGTCAACTGGTTCGTTTTTCTGTTCCTCTGACCGTGAGTGGCCCGCTGCATGTTCGGGTGTTTGATGCGGATACGGGTGGTTCTTATGACGAGATGCTTGGCAGGTCCGATACGGTTATGGATTATACGCTTTACGGGGGAGGGAGTACGGCCAGTATTTCGCGTGATGGCGATGGCGTGCTTGTTGAAAGCGTTGAAGGTAAAACACTTGGCGTCGTTGAGATTGGCCGCGATAACAAGTTTGATGGAAAATGGTCAACGCTTTTCACTGTTGATGCGAGCGATGGCAATCTCATGGGAGATGCAAGGGAGTTCTTCCTGCTGGTTGAAGGCATGGGGGGTAATGATGGCAATGTGTTTGATGTCCGCATTTCCACCAATGATAATGCCAATATCAGCCCGCAAGGGGTGAAGCTTTATTCCTTCCTGCCAACCGTGCGCGTTACCAAAAGAGGCTATGTGACGGAGCTTGGATTTGTAGCACCTGAAAACACCTCCAGTCTGAAGATTGATAATTTTGACAGCGCCCGCGGGGCAATCACCTTTGCCGGTCGTTTTCGTTCTCTGCCACTTAAGGCTTCAGGGCAGGATGAATGGCAAAGTGGCACCATTGTGCTGGAAGATAATGAAAAGGGTGGTCTGGTTTCCATAACGCTTGGGGGAGGTCAGGAACTTCCAAATGATGTTACGTTCTTTGTGGCAGATGATCAGGATCGACCCGTGGCAATTACCCTGCCACCCAAAAGCTTCCGCTCCAATAAACGTCCGGTAATTAAGGTTAGCCAGACGCCGCAATCGTGCACGGCCATACGCTTTGATGCGGGTGGATCGAGCGATCCCGATGGGAACGATCTCACCTATCGCTGGGTGTTTCATGATGGTGCAGTAATGAGCGGTGCCAGTGTTGTTCGTGACTACCGCAAGGCGGGCCAATACTCAGCGCGCCTTGAGGTGTTTGATGGATCAGGACAGATTGGCAATGGCACGGCAGAGGAATTTGATGTGTTC
>JAESUH010000026.1 GCA_016763155.1 Rhizobiaceae bacterium | reverse complement strand
TGCATTGAAGAGTTCTGTTTCAACACCTTCTCCACTCACCCATTCCCCTAAAGCGTAATTTTGATATGATTTCATTCCGTATAGAATTTTTTCTTTTGAACGTTAAATTTAGGTATAATCGATTTATTCAACCCTATAAAACCAGCTCTTTTTTAATCCATTATAACAAAAAAATCGGGATGAAAAAAATTAATTTTCACCCCGATCAACATAAATATTTTCCAATACTTTATATCAGATTTTTAAAACTTCTAGTTTTTAACAAACCTAGCATACGCATTATAAACACCATCAACAGACTGTACATTAATATTGTATATCCCAATTGGCAAATCCCCTACATTAAAACGGGCCATTTACGAAATCTCCCACTGAAAAACCGGGATTGTTCGACGCAATTACTTCGCCCACAGCGCCGCCTTCCATGGTGGTGCCGATTTCAACTGGCTGAGCATATGATTTTGCATCACTCATGCGTCCACGCATATATGGATCAAGGGATAACCAGATGATGCGCACCAATATTTCACCCTCACCAGGGGAGGGGATAGGGCAGGTTTCCAGACTAAAATCAGACGGTTTTGGTTCGCCTACGGGGCGGGCGGCAAGAACGATGCGTTGCATGGTGTCGGTCAATTTAATTCTCCTATTGCGATCAAGTTGATACTATTTGGAAGTGAAATTTTCATACGAAGTTCGCAACTCCCGTTTTAAAATTTTGCCAATCTGGCTGCGTGGCAGGGACTGAACTATTTTTACATCGGATAGTCGCTGGCTTTTCCCAAGTCGACTGTTAGCAGTCTGCAAAATGTCACTTTTCCCACGTGTGGCCCCATTACGCACTACAATAAACCCAAACGGAGTTTCGCCCCAATCTTCACTTGGAACGCCGATGACAGCGGCGTCTTCCACATCGTCATCCTGCAAGAGTGCCAGTTCGAGATCATTGGCATAAATGTTCAGGCCGCCGGAAATTATCATATCTTTTTTCCGGTCACCCAGATGAACGAAACCATCCTCGTCCATGTAGCCCAGATCGCCAGAGCGGAAGAATGTCTTTCCCTCACCGTCTTGCCACAAGGTTTCCTCGGTTAAATCATCCCGGCCGAAATATCCGCTCATCATCGCCGGTGAGCGGCCGCAAATCTCGCCCATCTTACCTTTGGCGACTTCGTTTCCTTCATCATCGATAAATTTTAGCTCCACATCTGGCGCAGGTTGTCCGACAGAACCAAGTTTATCCGGATGAAGATGAGCCATAAGAACGGTTGTGCCACCGCCTTCTGTTAGTCCGTAATATTCGGTCAGCCCGCCAGGAAACCTCTTCAAAACGTCTTCTTTGAGGGCCGCACGAAGGGGCGCGCTGGTTGAGAGTTTCATCTCCATGCTTGATAAATCAAAGGAGTCAAACTCCGGCACATCCATGATCCGTTTATATTGAACCGGCACCAACATGGTGTGGCTGCAACGCTCTTTCTCCACCAGTTCTAGATATTTTGTTGCGTTAAACTTCGACATTAATACCACTGTGCCGCCAGCCACCAATGTGGGCAATAGCGCCACAATGGTTGTGTTGGAATAAAGCGGTGTTGAAAGCAAAGTGCGGGTTTCATTGTTATAGCCGTGCTCCTGCACCCGTGCCATCTGGTTGGCGCGCATCATGTGGTCATGCAATATGCCTTTAGGAACGCCGGTAGTGCCGGAGGAATAAATGATGTTGAAAAGGTCATCATAATCGATTTCAACATTCGGGTCCTCATCAGAAACGACGGACAGCCAGTCTTCGTAATTTGCCCAATCGCTGTCTTCAAAGTCGAGTGCGATCAGCCCATTCGGCCCAATATTTGGTAAGTTTTTTGAAAAACCTTCTGCAAGCTCTCGCATGGATTGGGATAAAAACAGTATTTTTGCACCACAATCTTCAATCATCTTTTGCAACGCCTCGGCGCTTGCCATGGATGAAAGCGGGACAATGCATGCACCGGCCCTGAGCGTTCCCATAAATATTTCGACATATTCAATGGATGTGGAGGCAAGGATCGCTACCCGGTCGCCTTTGTTTATGCCGGTGGCAATCAACGCATTGGCAACTTTGTTGATCCGAAGATCAAACTCCTGCCAATTAATTCGTCGTTCTCCACAGATAACAGCTTCCCCATTTGGGGCGACAAGTGCAGAGCGTCTTATCAATTCAACAACGGTATGCTTGGGCAGCGTTTCAGGTGCCGCGGGTGCAAATAAAGGTCGCATTTTTCGGAAACTCCAGTGTGCCGGAAATTTTCTCGGCAGTAGTGATTTGCCTCAGGGTTTATGAAAAAATGTAAAATGGCAAGTTCATGTTTCAAAAATATTTTGGACATTTTCCTCAGTAAGATTGATTCTGCGCATTCATGTGGTTGACTAAATCTAATTAATGGAATTAAATTCCGTTAGTATCAGTACGGCCACGATGGCAATCTGATTTTACTAGACCTGCCGCCTGAGGATTCAGGCATGATATTTCAATTCTGGGAGGAATAAGAATGAAAAAAGTCACAGGAATGATTCTAGGCACCGTAATGACCGGATTGCTAGGGTTAAGCGCTACAGCTGTAAGTGCAGCAGATAACATCAAGATTGCCTTTATCGATCCGCTTTCCGGACCATTTGCTACAACCGGTGCAAACGGCTTGGCTGAATGGAAATTCGCAGTCGAGAAATTGGTGAACGAAAAGGGCGGTGTCCTTGGCGGCACTAAGCTTGAAGTCATTGGCTTTGATAACAAGATTAGCCCAAAAGAATCACTTATTCAGCTTCAGGTTGCCATCGATCAAGGCATCCGCTTCATTGCACAGGGCAATAGTTCCGGCGTTGCAAATGCGCTAACTGGCGCTATCAAAAAGCACAACAAACGTAACCCGGATAAAAAGGTAATTTTCCTGAACTATTCCGCAGTTGATCCAGCGCTCACCAACGATAAATGCAATTTCTGGCATTTCCGTTTCGATGCCAATGCAGACATCAAAATGGATGCACTGACAGATGTGATAGCCAAGGATAGCTCCATTGATAAGATCTATATCATTGGCCAGGATTATTCCTTTGGTAAAGCGGTTGCAGCAGCAGCAGTTCGCAATATCGGCGACAAAATGCCAAACGTGAAAATCGTAGGCAACGAATTGCACCCAATCGGCAAGGTGAAAGATTTCACCCCTTATGCCCGTAAAATTATTGCATCAGGTGCAAACGCAGTGATCACCGGAAACTGGGGCTCCGACATGCTCAGCCTCGGAAAAGCGGTCATCAAAGCTGGCTATAAAGGTCCAATCTACACCTATTACGCAGCTTCTAGTGGTATCACAAAAGCATTTGGCGCCGATGGCAAAGGTGTTATTCGCATTGTGTCAGAAGGTACCCTTAATCCGCCAGTCTCTGACCGGGTGTCTGATTATGTAAACGCGTTTAAAGCGAAATATCCTGACAATAATGTGTCTCAACTTCGTATTGCCAATACTGCAGAAATGCTGGCTAAAGCAATCGATAAAGCAGGGTCAACTGACGCGATTAAAGTTGCTTATGCCCTTGAAGGTATGGAAATTGATTCCATCTGGGGTGGCAAAGTTAAAATGCGCGCATCTGACCATCAGGCAATCCAGAATGTTTATGTTCTGGCTCACACAGATGACAACATGACACATGCTCTGGACAATTCGCCTTACGGCCTGTTGACTGAGAATACCGTTGTGGATGCAGGCATGGATTCTCCAACATCTTGCAAAATGAAACGCCCATAACTGGATGTTTTTCGAAGCACGCAATTAACTTTGCGTGCTTCACCATAGCCTGCAAATAAGCTGCGAATGCATTTGTAGATTGCGTCTCTCTATCCTCTTTTTTTTCGATGGGCGTTCCCAATGGAACTTATTTTTGTAAACATTCTTGACGGACTGGTTACGGGCTTGCTGTTGTTTATGTTGTGCAGCGGTCTAACTCTGATTTTTTCCATGATGGGCGTTCTGAATTTTGCCCATGCAAGCTTTTATATGCTGGGCGCATATTTTGCCTATGAGATCAGTACCTATGTCGGTTTTTGGCCCGGCCTTGTTTTTGCGCCAATCCTTGTCGGCATTGCAGGTGCGCTGGTCGAGAGATATGGCCTGCGACGGGTCCATCAATACGGGCATGTGCCTGAGCTGATTTTTACCTTCGGTCTCGCTTTGTTGATTGAAGAAATAATCCAGTTCTTCTGGGGCAAAAATCTGATGGCTTACGATGAGCCAAAGATACTTGATTTTACAGCCTTTACGATCGCTGGAAATGCCTTCCCTGCCTATAAGGTCTTTATGATTTTCGTGGCAATGGCGATCTTCCTAATATTGCTATTCATACTCACCCGCACGAGGGTTGGCTTGATCATTCAAGCAGCGCTCTCTTATCCCAATACGGTGCAAAATCTCGGTCATAATGTGCCGCTGGTCTTCATGGGCGTCTTTGGCGTGGGGACAGCACTTGCCGGAGTTGCAGGCGTGATTGCCGGGCCGGTATTGGGCACTTTCCCCGGCATGGCGGTGGTCTTGGGCAGTATCGTATTCGTCACAATTGTCATCGGCGGCCTTGGGTCGCTTTGGGGCGCACTTATCGCCTCACTATTGATCGGCTGGCTGCAAACATTTGCTGCGTCCTATAATATTGTCATTGGAGATGTTTTGGTTTCCATCGGATTTACCAGACCGGAAAATCTGGATGACAGTGCGTTACGGGATTTATGGACCCTTACGGTCTCGCAGATTGGACCAATTCTGCCCTTCCTACTTATGGTGCTTGTACTGGCAATTCGACCGCAAGGTCTGTTCGGGAAACGTGAAACATGAATACCTCAACAAAATCTACAGCCAGCCAGCGTAGCGCAACGCCACTAATCTCGTTGCCGCAGCTTGCACCATGGCTTTTCGCAATAGTATTTCTGCTGCTTTTGCCCGTGATATTCAACTCCGGCTCGGCGCTGACAATCATGAACCAGATGGCAATCACCATTGTCTTTGCTCTTGCCTATAATATGCTGTTGGGGCAGGGGGGCATGTTGTCTTTCGGCCATGCAGTTTACATGGGGCTTGGCGGCTTCTGCTGCGTACACCTAATGAACATGGTGGAATTTGACGGTCTGTGGTTACCTCTGCCGTTACTGCCGCTATTTGGTGGGGTTTTTGGGTTGATATTTGCAATCCTTATCGGCTCGTTCTCAACCCGCAGGGCTGGCACGGTATTTGCCATGATCTCGTTGGGGGTCGGAGAATTGATAGCGGCCAGCTCAATTATTGTCGTTGCGTTCTTTGGCGGCGAAGAAGGCATCAGCGCAGATCGAACCATGGGGCCAGAAACATTCGGGTTCGATTTT
>JAESUH010000210.1 GCA_016763155.1 Rhizobiaceae bacterium | reverse complement strand
CTCCCAATCAGCATTCCGGCCTGCGAAACGTTTACGGCGAAAGGTTTATCGCACCGGGAGGATCAACGTAGGGTGAAAGCCTAATTTACGGGATGAGGATCACAGTGCCGATAACCTACGACATAATAAGGAAAGCTTCCCGGGATCTGTATGAATGGTCGCTGAAAAAGGTGCCTGACGATACGCTGGAAGCTTTGGCTCAGGCTGAGAAAAAAGAAACAAAGCTTGCTTCCCGTCGCACGCTGCAATTCATGCAGGCCGCAGCCCGTGCCGCTGAAACAGAAGATCGGCACGCCTGTTCCGATGCCGGATTTCCTACATATTTCGTGAAGATCGGGACGCAGTTGACGCTGGATGGTGATATCCGGCGCGCATTCGTTGATGGCTTCGCGGATTTGGTGGAGACAATTGAACCGCCAATTCTCAAATTCATCACCCACCCATTGACCATGGAACGCAGCTACACCGGTCGTGACATGCCCGCATTGTCTTTCGATGTGATCGATGGAGCCGATTATATGGAAATCACGTGTTCGCCCAAAGCGCTGGGTTCGGGCCGCTGGGCCGATATGAAGATTTTTGTCTATCCAAAAATCGAGGATATCGAAGCCTATTTTATGGATTGCGTACTTCAGGCGGGTTCACAGCACTGCCCACCGGTCATCATCGGTATGGGAATTGGCGGGTCGTTTGACCACGCTGCGAAAATGGCCAAGAAAGCAACATTACGAAAAATTGGCTCAAAACACTCTGACCCAATGATTCAGGACATGGAAGAACGGCTGCTTATCGCCGTCAACAAAACCGGATTCGGCCCGATGGGAACTGGCGGTGACACCACAGCACTGGCGGTGCATGTAGACTATGCCCACGGACACAGTTTTGTCCCTGTCGCAGTTTGTTTCAATTGCTGGATTAACCGCCGAACAACGCTGCGCATCAGCAATGATGGAGAGGTGACACGTCTTGAGTGAAACGACTGAACCAGAAATTTTGCGCCTGAATTTGCCGTTGTCTCCTGAGGAGGCGCGGTCCCTTTCTTTGGGCGACATGGTTCTGTTGGACGGGGAAGTGACTGTGTCCGCTGGGATGATCACCCAAGAGCGCATCATTAAAGCTCTGGAAATCGGAGTGGATCTTCCATTTGATCTGCGTGGTCAGGTGTTTTTCCACATGGGAAGTAATTGCCGCGAAGAGAACGGTAAATGGCTGCCCAACTACGTCAATCCAACCACTTCCACCCGGTTTGATGCCCTCATGCCCACCATTATCAGGGGCTTGGGTTTGACATCTGTTGGCGGAAAGGGGGGCATGGGCCATGAATGTGTTGAAGCGATGCAGGAAATTGGATGCGTCTATTTCTCAATGCCAGGCGGTGCGTCGCCGCTTTTGACCAACGGCGTTGTCGAACGTTTGGAAACGGGTTGGGATGATCTCATCGAACAATTTCGCCTAGCACGGTACAAGTTGAAAGATTTTGGCCCTGTGACCGTCGCCATTGACGCCCATGGCAATAGCATGTTTGAGAATTTGCAACGGCAAGCGGCTGATAGATTGCCCGGAATTTTGCAGGAACTCGAAGCTTCAAGACAGAAATAAAGCTGATCCCATTTCAACGTTTTCCGGGCGATTGCTCGCTACACAAATCATAATTGGAGATAATATGTCCCGCTTTCTAGAAGATATTGAAATTGGCGAAACCTGGGTCAGCAAGACCGTGGAAATAACCGAGGAGAGTATCATTTCCTATGCGCTACAAAATGATCCACAGCCCATGCACACCGATCCAGAAGCTGCCGCTGCCGGTCGCTTCGGTACGGTGATTGCAAGCGGCTGGCAGATTGCGGCGCTCTCCATGCGCCTCTTTGTTGAGGGCGGTGGTTATGGTGATACCCCGATTGTAGGCGTAGGAATTGATGAATTACGCTGGCGCAAACCTGTGCGCCCCGGAGATGTTCTCAAGGTTAGCCGCGAAGTGATATCGACGGAGCGCTCAAAACGCCGCCCCGAATTTGGCGTCATTCGCACCAAGGTAACGGTTTCAAACCAAAAAGATGAAGCGGTAATGACCCTCATAACTTTGGGCCAAATACCCGTGCGTCCGACTGATTAGCGCCTTATAAATGTAACGGCTATAGGTGTCGGCCCTCATCAATATTGATGATAATGCCGGTGCTGCTGGTCAAATCTACAATACCGGAAACAACTGCTCGCGCCACATCATCGGCTGAGGTCACGTGTTGTAGTGGAAGCGTTTCAGCCATGGCATCCATTTGTGCCCTTGTCCGTCCAGCGACAAATTCAGTATCGACGCCAGCCGGTGAAATTGAAATAACGCGGATGCGCGGCGCCAAAAGACGGGCCAGTCCGACAGTCAGTGTATCCTGTCCGCCCTTGGCGGCACAATAGGCAAGACTACTGCCAATCCCTCTTTGCGCAGCAAGGGATGATACATTGATAATCGCAGACTTTTCGCCCTTCTCCAAAAGCGAGCGCATGGCACGAATAACGGCAAAAGGCCCGCGCAAATTGATTGATACGATGCGATCAAAAATCTCGTCAGTGAGTTTGTCCAGGTCGTTCAGTGGCACAGGCTGAGTACTACCAGCACTGTTCACCAACGCATCAAGCTTGCCATATTCCTTAGTGATAACCGCTACGGCATCAGAAATACTGTTGGTGTCATCAATGGCAATACGCATTGCCATATGGCCGCTGCCTGCCATCTCTGCCGTTAGTTCATCTGCCGCCTGTTTGTTACTGTTATATCCAACGATTACCCGTGATCCGCCTGCTGCCAGCCGAAGGGCGGTTGCGCGTCCGATGCCACTGCTAGCGCCGGTGACAAGGGCCACATCAGGGTAGCGGGATTGTTCAACTTGCGTCGTCATTTATATTCTCCCAATAGGGTTTTTTAAGTTCTTGTTTCAGGACTTTGCCGACGATTGATCGTGGCAATGTATTTCTTTGTTCAATTGCCGACAAACGTTGCATCTTTCCAAGTTTCCCGTTGACCCATTCAAGAATTAGATCCGGATCAATTTGCGTTTTGGGATTGGCAATAACAAGTCCAAGCGGTGTTTCACCCCATTTTTCACTTGGTATTGCAATTACCGTTGCATCAATAACATCGGGATGATCGAGTAGTTTTTCTTCGAGATCAGAGGCATAGATGTTGAACCCACCCGATATAATCACGTCCTTTTTCCGGTCGACCAGAGTTAAAAAACCATCTTCGTCGAAGACACCTATATCGCCGGTGCGATGATAAAGGATATCGTTTTTATCACGCCAGTAAAATGCATCATTGGCAGCTTGATTGCGGAAATAACCAGACATCATCATCCGCGAACGGCCAATGATCTCACCGCGTTCGCCAATTGGCAAATCATTGCCGTCATCGTCAATGATCCGAATGTCGTTGCCACCAGCAGGCTTACCTACCGTATGTGCTTTTTCCGGGTGAGCTACGGCGTCCAGCAGGCAAGTGCATCCGCCCTCAGTCAGTCCATAAATTTCCAGAAAACGCCCCGGCCATTCCTGCACGATACGTCGTTTGTCGGCAGCAGCAAGAGGCGCGCCAGTGCATTGTTTAACCTTGAAACTTTTGAGGTCCCTATTGGTGAAACTATCAGCCGCGAGAATGCGTTGATATTGTATCGGCACAAGCATGGTGTGGGTTGCAGCATGTTTCTCAGCCAAATCGAGGTAACCCTCTGCACTAAATTTTTGCATCATCACAACACGGCTACCATGGAATAAAGCCATCAGCATGGGCATCAGCGTGGTGTTTGAATAAAGTGGCGTCGCCAACAGCATCGTACTCGCGGAATTCAAATCAAAAACATCGCGCGCAACTTGGCGATATCGCATGGTGTGGGAATGAACGATTCCTTTCGCTTTTCCCGTCGTGCCAGAGCTGTAAATAATATTGAACGGAGCCTCTTGCGAGACCTGTTGCGGTGCTTCAAGCGGGTTACCCGTCGCAACAAATTTCTCAAGCCCTCCGGTATCATCATTTATGCAGATCGCAAGGGTTTGCGATGTTAACAACGGCTGTAACGTCTCGAGATATTTCCAGCCTGCAAATATCAGGCTTGGCTCACAATCGGCGACCATACCGGCAAGTGCTTCGGGATGCGCTGACGTTTGCAACGGAACGGCGCACCTGCCTGCTGTAATCGTAGCGAGATAGGCGGTTACCAGATCCGCGCTGACATCGCCAAGCAAGACTACCCGGTCGCCTATTGCTCCAGTCTCGGCAATTGCTCCAGCAAGGGCCAGTATTTCCTCACACAACTGTTTCCAGCTGAGTTCCTCACCACCACATATTAGCGCGATATCATCGGGTCGTTCGACTGCATGAGAAAGGATGCTGCCGAGTATTGCGGGTACATTGTTCTGGGTCATAGATTTTCGATAAGTAAGATATTGCGTGCGACCATTGCTGGTTTTTCTCCGCCTTCAATTTCGATCTCCACATCGATTTCGAGACGTGCGCCAATTTTATGCGGCGTGGCGTCCACCAGCGTTTGTTTCAAACGGATACGGCTTTCCACCGCAACAGAGGAGACAAAACGCACCCTGTCATATCCGTAATTAAGCCCGCGCCCGCGCTTGCTGATACGATAAATTTGGCGCTGCAATACCGGGATGAGCGACATCAAATAGAGCCCATGGGCAATTGTGCGCCCATCCTCGACTGCCGGCGCGCTTAACAGGGCTAACAGCTCTGGTGCAGATACCACTGATTCAACCTGAGTATTTGATTCAGGCATTACTACTCTGTCCATGAAAATCCTTAGCGGCATCAATTACCGCTGCCACGACGCCTATGCGTACCGTGAAAT
>JAESUH010000209.1 GCA_016763155.1 Rhizobiaceae bacterium | reverse complement strand
TCCAGGACCAATGAACCGGGGTGTTGAAATAGATTCGGCGGTCGCTGACAGTGATCGAAGTGTTATCAAGGAACAGGTGGAAATGGGAGTTGCCGTAAGAATGGCTATAATGGAAGCTCTCGCGCAAAATCTGCCCAATATATAGACAAAGGCACCTGCTTGATGAACAAGAATTTAAACGGAAACAATCAATCGGTCTTCATCCGCAATGCCCGAATTGTGGATCCGGCAAGCCAACGGGATGAGCCAGGCCATATATTGATTGAAAATGGCCTCATCAGCGAATTGGGGCCAGATATATCTCCTCCATCTGAAAATCTGAATACAATTGACGCTACCGGGCTAATAGCTTCTCCCGGACTTGTAGATATGAGAGTTTTTACCGGAGAACCTGGCGAAGAACATCGCGAAACGCTTGCCAGTGCCAGCAGGGCAGCCGCAGCGGGCGGTGTTACAACAATGATTGTAATGCCTGATACAGACCCGGTTATTGATGATATTGCCCTCGTTGATTTTATTCTTCGCCGCGCCCGTGACACAGCGATTGTCAACATCCATCCCATGGCAGCGATGACACGCGGCCTTGAGGGCGATAAAATGACTGAATTTGGATTAATGCAGGAAGCCGGGGCCGTGGCGTTTACCAATGGTCGCAAGCCTGTGACAAATGCGCTAACCATGCGCCGCGCACTCACGTATGCCAAAGATTTTAATGCTCTCATTTCTCACATGCCGCAGGATCCGGATCTATCAGGCAATGGTGTTATGAATGAAGGTGAAACTGCTTCTCGCCTGGGATTGCCGGGTATCCCGGCTGAAGCCGAAACCATCATGGTTGCAAGAGATGTCAGACTTGCCCGGCTTACACGCGGCCGCTACCACGCAGCACAAATTTCATGCAACGAATCTATTGATGTGATCAGACGGGCCAAGGATCAGGGCGACAATATTACCTGTGCGACATCAATAAACCACGCCACGCTAAACGAAAATGATATTGGATTGTACCGAACTTTCTTCAAGCTGGCACCTCCGTTGCGCCATGAAGACGACAGGACGGCCATTGTGCAAGCGATCGCTGATGGTACAATTGATGTGATTACCAGCAGTCACGATCCCCAGGATGTTGATACCAAACGAAATCCATTTGCCGAATGTGCTGATGGTGCAATTGGGCTCGAAACATTGTTGGCGGCTGGTCTTCGCCTGGTCCATAACGAGGATCTGACACTCATCCGCCTGATTGAGGTGATGTCTACAACACCGGCAAATTTACTCGGATTGCCCGCAGGTCGCCTGCAATCCGGTTCACCAGCAGACATCGTATTGTTTGATTTAAATTTTCCATGGATGTTGCAAAGCGATGTGCTTATGTCACGCTCAAAAAACACGGCTTTTGAAAACGCCCGGTTTACCGGCAAAGTTATGCATACACTGGTTGCAGGCGAATGCGTCTACTCTTACGATAAGAATAACTAGCCAAATATTGGTATCAACGGGAGTGCTGAATGCCTGATCCAATTAGCTGGACACTTGCTGGTCCCTATTACGCTTACGCAATCCTGTTTGGGTATATTCTTGGGTCAACACCATTTGGGTTGATTTTTACCAAAATGGCAGGTTTGGGAGATGTCAGGGAAATTGGATCTGGTAACATTGGCGCAACCAATGTCCTGCGCACCGGCAACAAAAAAATTGCAGCACTCACATTATTGGGTGATTTGCTAAAAGGAACCCTGGCCGTTTTGATTGCCGCAAATCAATACGGCAATGAAATTGCGCTTCTTGCCGGATTGGGGGCATTTTTTGGCCACCTTTTTCCATTTTGGCTCAAATTCAAGGGCGGCAAGGGTGTGGCCACGTACATTGGCGTGTTGCTGGGCATATATTGGCCGGCAATGATCTGCTTTGCTCTTGTGTGGATGCTGTTTGCTTTTGTATCCCGCTTTTCATCATTGGCAGCATTAATTGCGGCGATTATTACCCCGATAGTTCTGGTTGCAATGGGGCAAAATCAAATTGCAGAGATGTATACCTTGTTGACATTGATACTTTGGTTGAAACATTTGCCAAACATAAAGCGTTTGATCAAAGGAACCGAAAGCCGAATTGGTGGTTCGGGATGACAGTGTCCATCACTTCCAAGGAAGATGAGCTCCCGGAACGTGAAAAATTCAACAGATTAAGATTGATCAGAAGTGAGAATGTTGGGCCTGTGACCTATCATTCGCTAATCCGGTTTTTTGGTTCTGTTTCAAGTGCACTTGATCGTGCGAACGAACTGGCCGCCCGCGGCGGATCAAAACGGTCAATAGTGTTGGCTTCAGTCGAATCTGTTGAACTGGAATGGGAAAAGACCCTTCAATTGGGCGCAGCATTTGTTGCAGAGGGAGAGGCCTTTTACCCTGATTTACTTGGGCACATTCATGATCAACCACCAATTCTAACAATCATGGGGAATGGCGATATATTTCAAAAAGATATAATTGGAATTATCGGATCAAGAAATGCCTCGGTTGCAGGAAAAACCCTGACACAACGTTTTGCAAGTGAGCTGGGAGATCTCGGGTTCGCAATCGCCTCGGGATTGGCCCGCGGGATAGACACATGCGCACATGTAGCCAGTTTGAAGCACGGAACCGTTGCAGTTTTCGCTGGTGGAATAGACATTATCTATCCACCTGAAAACAGAAAACTTACTACTGATATAACCGAAAATGGCATTCTTTTTACCGAGATGCCCCTGGGATGGAAACCACGGGCAAGAGATTTTCCGCGCAGAAACCGTCTTGTCTCCGGAATTTCCAAAAGCGTTATTGTTATTGAAGCTGCAAAACGTTCCGGGTCGTTGATAACTGCGCGATTGGCAATGGAACAAAACCGGGATGTATTCGCAGTTCCAGGATCACCGCTGGATCCACGTGCCGAAGGTACAAACCAGTTAATAAAAAACGGCGCGTACCTGGCTCTTGATGCCACCGAGATCGCTGATATTACTTCAGGTGAGAAAATGATCAGGGATAGCCTGCAAAAATCCCTGTTTGAAACTTCGGATGCGTATTTTCCATCAGAATGGGAACCCGTTGATGATATTCCAAATAAAGACAGAGATAAAATTGTCAATGCATTAGGACCAACGCCTGTTCTGATTGACATGATAGTCCGGATGACAGAGGTCGATTTGGCATCCGTGCAGCTGGCGCTCATCGAGCTGGATCTTGCCGGACGCCTTGAGCGTCATGCGGGAGGACGGGTTTCGTTAGTTTAATACCTTCGGGATATGGATAAAACAGCAAAATACGAAAGTTCTATTCCAGTATGCTACTAATTTTAGACATCCAAACACCTGTTTTGAAAATCAATTGTACCAATCAAGACTGATTGGTTTGTTAAATAAACTTCAATACAAATGCGATCACCTCTTGACCTTGTGGGCTGATCAGGCCATTTGACTTCCACTTAAGAAATGGACTTCAACCTGCCTTCTGCTCGCTATTATGTAGCTTGAAGCGAAGGAAGTTGTCAGGATTACAGGTAGTTTTATGGACGTTGTTATTGTCGAATCGCCAGCAAAAGCGAAAACGATCAACAAATATCTGGGTAAGAATTTCCACGTTCTTGCGTCTTACGGGCATGTTCGGGATCTTCCTGCAAAGGATGGATCGGTACTTCCTGATGATGATTTTACCATGTTATGGGAAATTGATACAAAATCAAAAAAACGTCTCACAGAGATCGCGAATGCCGTCAAAAATGCTGACAAACTGATTCTGGCAACTGACCCCGACAGGGAAGGTGAAGCAATTTCCTGGCATGTTCTCGAGATCCTGAAACAAAAAAAGGTGCTTAAAGACAAGCCGATTGAGCGTGTGGTTTTCAATGCCATCACCAAAAAATCAGTTCTTGAAGCCATGCAGAATCCACGGCAGATAGATATTCCACTGGTAGATGCCTATCTCGCCCGGCGCGCATTGGATTATCTTGTCGGGTTTACACTTTCACCGGTACTTTGGCGCAAACTTCCCGGGTCTCGCTCTGCCGGTCGGGTGCAATCAGTAGCACTTCGACTTGTTTGCCAACGCGAACAGGAAATAGAAGTTTTTGATCCGCAGGAATACTGGTCAATTATTGCCCAATTGAACAATGATAGCTCGGACGATTTTGAAGCCAGAGTTGTTGGTTTTAAAGGTGAAAAGATTGCCAGACTTGATATTGGTTCAGAAGCCAGGGCCAATACCATCAGGGCAGCTCTTGAAGGAGCTTCCTTTTCCATTTCAAGTATTGAGGCCAAACCACAAAAACGCAATCCATATCCCCCTTTCACAACTTCAACGTTGCAGCAGGAAGCTTCCAGCAAGCTTGGTTTTGCTCCTGCCCGGACAATGCAAGTCGCTCAACGCTTGTATGAAGGCATAAATGTAGACGGGGAAACCGTTGGTCTAATTACATATATGCGTACCGATGGCGTTGATATTGCGCCCGAAGCAATAGTGGATGTGCGGAAGGTCATCACCAGTGAATATGGAGGAAAATACCTTCCTGAAAAAGCAAGGGTTTACAAAACAAAGGCTAAAAATGCTCAGGAAGCTCACGAAGCAATCCGCCCCACAGACCTTGCAAAACTTCCCGCTTCCGTCAAATCGCAGATGGACCCGGAACAGGCAAAACTATATGATCTGATTTGGAAAAGAACCATCGCCAGTCAGATGAATAGTGCGCAAATTGAGCGTACAACAGTTGAAATTATCGCAAAAAATGGCGATGTTGTTACGCAATTGAGAGCGAGCGGAACCGTCGTAACTTTTGATGGATTTCTTACACTCTATCAATCGACCAAAGACGATGATGACAAAAAAGAAGACTCAAAACGTCTCCCTGCCCTTGCCGCAAATGAAAAACTTTCGAGTAAGGGCGTTGTTGCGACCCAGCATCACACGACACCCCCCGCACGCTTCTCGGAAGCATCATTGATCCGAAAAATGGAAGAGTTGGGTATTGGTCGTCCATCAACCTACGCAGCGACAATGAGTGTGTTGCAGAACCGGGGTTATGTTCGTATTGAAAAACGTGCGTTGATCGCAGATGACAAGGGTCGCATCGTCACAGCATTTCTCGAAAGTTTTTTTGAGCGGTATGTTGAATATGATTTTACCGCCAATCTCGAGGAGCAACTTGACCAAATATCAGCCGGTAATCTGGCCTGGAAAACTGTGTTGCATGATTTCTGGAACAATTTTTCCAACCATGTAACCGAAATTAAGGACCTCAGGGTTTCAGAAGTTCTTGATGCACTGAACGAAGTGCTGGCAGCGCATATATTCCCGGTAAATGAAGACGGAACGGCCGGCCGTGTTTGCCCCAAGTGCGATGATGGCCAATTGAGTCTGAAACTGGGCAAATTCGGCTCGTTCATTGGTTGTTCAAACTATCCGGAATGTAATTTCACACGCCAAATGTCTCAAACCGGTGACAGTGATACCATTACGTCCGAAGGACCTAAAGTACTTGGTATTGATCCAGTTTCCGGTCTTGAAGTCAGTTTGCGATCCGGTCGATTTGGCACTTATGTTCAACTTGGTGAACAAGATCCTGAAGACAAGAAAATCAAACCAAAACGGGGCACCATTCCAAAAGGGTGGGACGCCGCTACACTTGATTTTGAAAAAGCACTATCGCTGATTAATTTGCCCCGTGAAATTGGAATGCATCCCGAAACCTCCACTCCGATTTCTGCTGGAATCGGTCGATATGGACCATTTGTCCTGCATGATGGCACCTATGCCAATCTCCCAAATGTAGATGATGTATTCACAATTGGGCTTAATCATGCTGTAACCCTCGTCGCTGAAAAACGCGAAAAAGGTGGCCGCAGAAATGCAGCTCAAACATTGAAAGAACTGGGCGAACATCCTGAAGAAGGTGGGCCGATTACCGTGAAAGACGGTCGATATGGACCTTATGTCAATCATGGTAAAATTAACGCGACACTTGCCAGTGGAACCGATCCACAATCAATCAATCTTGAACAGGCTGTCATATTAATCGCCGAAAAAGCAGCGAAAACGCCAACAAAAAAGAAAGCGGCACCCAAAAAAACGGCTGCAAAAAAGAAAACTGCACCCAAAAAAACTGCAGTAAAAAAGAAAACTCCTGCCAGGAAAAAAGCAACCGCAAAGACCACTGAACTGGAAGAATAGGAAACAGCCTGTTGGCGCGACGCATCAAAGGATCTCGAAGTAACATTATGAACCAAAAACCGGGAAACGGGTCCGGGTTTCCAACCAGGGAACAAATTCTTGAATTTATCGAGAAATTTGATGGAAAAGCAGGCAAACGAGAAATCGCGCGAGCTTTTGGGTTAAAAGGTAACGACAAAATACCACTCAAGAAAATACTTCGTGAATTAAATGACGAAGGACTTGTCGTAAAAGAACGCAAAAACCTTGTCCGCTCTGGTGTATTGCCAAATGTGGGTGTTTATACAATCGTTTTGATTGATGAACACGGCGACCTCATTGCAGAACCCGCCCGCTGGGATGCAAAAAAAAATAGACCACGTGCTCTCGTTCAACACGGCTCAATAAAACAGCGTAATTCCGGATTTCCATCACCTGCTCCTGCTGTTGGAGACAAAATCCTTGCACGCCTGTCAAAAGCAGCTGACGAACCTGATGGAATAATTGCCACCATCAAAGTCATAAAAATACTCGATAAAGCCCCGGATGTCATAATGGGCGTTTTGAGACTAAAAGTTGGAACGCAGCCGCTTTTTCTACCTGTTGATAAGAAACAACGGGAAATGATGATTGATGAAAACTCGATTGGCGATGCAGTAGATGGTGACCTGATTTCGATAAAACTTGTAAAAAAGCAAAAATATGGCAGCGCAAAAGCTTCTATTTGTGAAGTAATTGGAAACGCTTCTTCAGAGAAAGCAGTCAGTATGATTGCAATTCTACAACGCGAAATACCATATATATTCCCAGACAACGTTCTGGAAGAAGCAGCAAACGCAAAACCCGCAACTCTGAAAGACCGCCAAGATTGGCGCCACTTGCCGTTTATTACCATAGACCCGGCAACTGCCAAAGATCACGATGACGCTGTGTTTGCCGAACCAGATGCAGACAGTGATAATGCTGGTGGATACATTGTTTACGTCGCGATAGCTGATGTATCTTGCTATATTCCATCAAACGGCGAGATCGATCGTGAAGCATTGAAACGAGGGAATTCGGTATATTTCCCGGATCGGGTCGTTCCCATGCTGCCGGAACGAATTTCAAATGATCTGTGTTCCCTCGGTGAAAATGAAGACCGTCCCGCTCTTGCTGTGCGTTTGGTGTTTGACAAAAAGGGTAAAAAACTCAACCACGGCTTTCACCGTGTGACAATCAGAGTGACCGCAGGCCTTTCCTACTCAGAAGCGCAATCGGCAATTGATGGTATTACAACTGACAGAACTCTGGAATTAATGCCCTCCATTTTGAGGCCTCTGTGGCAAGCATATACCATACTGCAAAAGGGTAGAAATTTCCGGAAGCCGCTTGAGTTGAATGTGCCGGAACGCCGAATATTGCTAAAAGATACCGGAGAAGTTGATCGGGTGGTCACTCCGGAAAGACTCGATGCCCATAAGCTCATCGAGGAATGTATGATACAGGCAAATGTTGCAGCAGCTGAAACGCTTGAAAAACACGAGCAATCACTTGTTTATCGTGTGCATGAAGCTCCCAGCCTTGCAAAACTTGAATCTTTGGGCGAGTTTTTAAGAACCCTGGAAATTCCCCTGCAGCGTTCTGGAAATATGAGGCCAGAACAATTTAATAACATTCTTGGTCGGGTAGAGGGCACGGAGCACGAATTACTCGTGAATGAGGTTGTTCTTCGCTCACAATCTCAAGCGGAGTATACGCCCGACAATGGTGGACATTTCGGATTGAATTTACGTCGCTATGCTCATTTTACATCTCCCATACGCCGATACGCCGATTTGATCGTGCACAGGGCGCTGATCAGCGCTCTGGGGCTTGGTGATGATGGTTTGACTAAAACACAGGAAGCCAAGCTTACAAATATCGCAAAAGATATTTCAGATACCGAGCGCCGGGCAATGAAGGCAGAACGGGATACCAGTGACAGACTAATAGCCGGATTTTTATCTGATAGAATTGGTGCTGAATTCGAAGGTAGAATTGCTGGCGTAACAACGGCCGGACTATTCATCAAACTAGCTGAAACAGGCGCTGATGGTTTCATTCCCATTTCAACACTGGGCGTACAGTATTTCATTTTTGTTGAAGAGCAGAGAGCACTTGTCGGAGAAAAAACACTTGAGGTTTATCGTTTGGGTGATGCGGTTAGAGTGCGGCTGCTTGACGCGGCCCCCTATGCAGGTGCCTTACAATTTGAGATGATGACACAAGGGTGCAAAAGGCCGTCAATTTCAAGACTGGCCCAAAAGCAACGCAAGTCGAGCAGACAACATAAACGCGGCCCAGGTAAACGCTCATTTCGCAAGAGATAGACAGCAAGTATCTGTCAAGGAGACTGTATTGACAAATCCTTCCAATCCGGAAGTCCGGGTTTTGAGAGACATCCTGCCTGCATTAAAACGGACGGTGATGGGAAAATGCCCCAATTGTGGTGAAGGCAAACTATTCGACGGATATTTGAAAGTCTCCGATACGTGCCACGTCTGTTCCGAGGAGTTGATGCATCAGCGAGCTGATGATGCCCCTCCATATTTTACAATTTTTATAGTGGGGCACATTGTAGTGCCACTACTTCTACTCGTTGAGAATATGTACACTCCGTCATTGTGGATTCACTTTGCAATCTGGTTCCCCTTCATCACTCTTCTTAGTCTGGTATTATTGCGCCCGATCAAGGGTGCAGTAATTGGATTTCAATGGGCAAATTATATGCATGGATTTGATCCAAATGGAGAAATCGAAACTTATATAATTGATGGAGCGGATGATTTGGTTCCGGACCACACGACAATATCCAATCAAAATTAGCAGCTGAATAGCAAAATCTCAGAATGTGCACACGCAATAAGGCAGTCGTCATCTAACACACTTGACAATCGTCTTGTGTAGCATAGGGTGCGGCGAAAATGAATTACGACGCGGCAGATGTCGATCATCGCTGCCTATCGAAGGATAAGAATTATGGCAAAAGCGACGACAATAAAAATCCGTCTCGTTAGCTCCGCAGATACAGGTTTCTTTTACGTAACTGAAAAGAATTCCCGTACCATGACTGAAAAAATGGTAAAACGGAAATATGATCCGGTTGTTAAAAAGCATGTTGAATTTCGCGAAGCCAAAATCAAGTAATTGACAATTTCTATTGATTAAAAAAACACCGCATACGCGGTGTTTTTTTATGCTCCAAAATCAAATTACAAAAAAATGGGTGGCCGGCCTGAAGACAGGGCAATATGAGGAGGCCACTCCAACCGCCTCCAAGCCGACCTACCCCACGGACCCAGGAGATGCGGCGGACCTGAGCACTCCGTAGGGCAGTTACAAGCAACAATGACAAAAGCCAAAGCCCTCTTGCAACTGATTTGAAATTAGTCAAACCGCGGCGAAATACAACTTAATTATGGTTCACAATTGGTAAAGATTAGATCGTGGTTACGAGTAACTATTAATCTTAACTTCTCAGGCTGCCTCTAACATAACCTGGTTGCGGCCGTTTTTCTTGGCCGCATAAAGGCCTATATCAGCCCTTTTGAGAAGTTTTTGCGGATCTTCGTCATCAGGTTCAATTGATGACACCCCAATAGAAATGGTAACGGTCAATTGTTTGGCGCCCTTTTCTACAATGAAGGGATGGTCCGCAATGCTGGCACGGATGCGCTCTGCAACAATACTGGCAAGCGCCACATCAGTATCAGGCATAACAACAACAAATTCTTCACCGCCATACCTGCTGGCAAGATCAACACTGCGCACGCATTTTTTCAGACGCTCTGCAAATTCTCGGATAACCTCATCGCCAACATCATGGCCATAGGTATCGTTCACTTTTTTGAAGTGGTCGATATCACACATAATCGTGGATAGCGGCGACTTCTTGACCCTGGCTTTTTCAAACAATGTTGCCAGATGGCTATCTAGATATCGCCGGTTATGAAGGCCGGTTAGCCCATCGGTTACGGCCATTTCGATCGTGTTTTGAACACTGTCTTTCAGGCAATCATTGTAACGCTTACGGCGAATTTGGGTGCGAATTCGAGCCAGCAATTCATTTTTATCCAACGGACGGGAAATGTAGTCATTGACCCCCATTTCCAGCGCTCGACTGATTTGTGATTCCTGATCATCGTTAGCCACCACCAAAATAGGTAGCGAGCGGGTTCGCTCTAGAGAACGCAATTGCGAGCAAAGTCGTAGGGAGTCAAACCCGTCGAGGGTCATGGAAACCATCACCACATCATAATTACTTTCCGCAACACGGAACAATGCTTCCTGTGGATCGGTGATGACTTCAACATCATGCTCACGGGAGAGATATTTCACCATGCGTTCGTAGGAAGAGACACGGTCATCAATCATTACGATCTTGCCGCGGATACTGGAATTGTTGATCTGCTCAGCACTGGTGAGAGGATCGATATCCATTGTTTCTCCGGATGCAGCGCGCATTCTCAACTCGTCAGTAACCAATTTCAGCCGTACCAGGCTTTTGACCCGTGTGGTGAGTGCCAGATCATTGACTGGCTTGGTCAGGAAATCATCGGCACCGCATTCAAGTCCGCGTACCCTGTCAGAGGGTTGATCAAGTGCGGTGACCATAACAATTGGAATATGCATGGTCTTTGGGTTGCTTTTAAGCCTTGAACAGACTTCAAACCCATCCATTTCCGGCATCATCACGTCAAGCAGCACAATATCGCATTGATCACGTTCACAAAGTTCAATTGCGTCATAACCATTGCTGGCAGTGATTACCTGAAAATATTCAGCCATCAACCGCGCTTCCAACAGTTTCACATTTGCGGGGATATCATCGACCACCAATACACGTGCTGTCATAATCCCCTGCTCCCTACGGCAATTCTAGTATGCATAAATTTTTATTCCAGGATTAATCCAAAAGTATCAGCTATCGCCAATATGGAATTTGATGGTCTCAACGAAGGATCCAACCGAGATTGGTTTGGAAATATAGGCCTCGCAACCGCCCTGACGAATCCGTTCTTCATCGCCCTTCATGGCAAAAGCAGTTACGGCGATGACGGGAATTTTATGCAATTCATCGTCTTCCTTGAGCCATTTGGTTACTTCCAGGCCTGAAACCTCGGGCAGTTGGATATCCATGAGAATCAAATCTGGTTTATGGGCTCGCGCTAAATCCAGCGCTTCCAGACCATTTCGCGTCTTGATGATCTCATATCCATTGGCCTCCAATAAGTCATTGAACAGTTTCATGTTCAGCTCATTGTCTTCAACGATCAATATGCTTTTTGCCATCTTGGTTTCCGCGCTTTTAGGTGCCTGCGAATTGCAAGCCCCCGGAATTAATACTATTCACTACACCATTAACCAAATAGTATTGACGAAACGCAAACATTCCAAGAAATCTTGCAAAAATGGTAATAATCAATAAAGCAGGCACTGAGACCCTCGCAATTCAGATATTAGAGTATTTGGCTGGTGACGGGGAGCAGCTGCAAAGATTTATGGCGTTAACCGGCATTGAAATTGACGACATACGCCAAATGTCCGGCACCCCTGAATTGAGTGTGGCGCTGTTTGATTATATTTTGGGTAATGAGCCAACTCTTTTGAGTTTCACATCGGAACGCGCCATAGCGCCTGAAAGCATATTAAAGGCGCGCCATTTTCTGGAACCTCC
Organism: Rhizobiaceae bacterium; assembly: GCA_016763155.1. Lineage (GTDB taxonomy): Bacteria > Pseudomonadota > Alphaproteobacteria > Rhizobiales > Rhizobiaceae. Next base: position 10,449 of record JAESUH010000209.1, on the reverse strand, counting down.
CATTGAATCCAGTATGTGACGATGACTCACGAAACCCAGATAAATACCAACGTCCACCACAAGGCCATATGCCGGGATTGTCTTACCGGTCACATAAAATTCTCAACCCGTTGCACCAAATGCGGTAGCCCGCGCATGATTTGCCACGAAGAACTGGACACGCTCGCCTTTGCCCACATCGATTGCGATGCTTTTTATGCGTCTGTCGAAAAACGTGACAATCCCGAATTAATGAGCAAACCGGTGATTATTGGCGGCGGCAAACGTGGGGTGGTTGCAACCTGTTGTTATGTCGCTCGCATCAATGGTGTGCGCTCGGCAATGCCTATGTATAAGGCGCTTGAAGCCTGCCCTGATGCAATTGTCATCAAACCGAATATGGAAAAATATTCAAAAACCGGCCACGAAATCCGAAAAATGATGCGTGAGTTGACCCCCATGGTCGAACCGATCTCAATTGATGAGGCATTTCTTGATTTAAACGGCACCCAGAATTTACACGGCGCCAGTGCTGCGATGGTTTTGGCAAGGTTTGCAAAGCGGATCGAATCAGAACTCAATTTGACCGTTTCAGTGGGGCTTTCCTATTGCAAATTTCTGGCAAAAGTTGCCTCGGACCTTGAAAAACCCAAGGGATATTCAATCGTTGGGAAAGAAGAGGCCCTCTCCTTTTTGCGCAAACAGCCGGTTTCTATCATATGGGGCGTTGGCAAGGTCACTCAGAAAATGTTGGCCCGCGAAGGTATCACCAATCTTTCCACCGTTCAGGATATGAAAGAAAACGATCTTGCAAAGAGGTTTGGTTCGATCGGCCTTCATATATCGCGACTATCAAGGGGTATTGATCACCGCAGGATAACACCGGGAAGCGGTGCGAAATCCATCAGTTCGGAAACGACTTTCAATACTGATCGATCTGAACTTGGTGAATTGTCTTCGGTTTTGCGCAATCTATCGGAAAAAGTGTCAAAACGACTAAAGGAAAAGCATATTGCGGGACAAACAATTGTCCTAAAAATGAAAACGACGGAGTTTAAAAGCAGAACCAGAAGCCGCCAATTGACCGACCCCACCCAATTGGCGGATCGCATCTACAGGACCGGACGCGAAATGATGGTGAAGGAACTGGATGGCACCAAATTTAGGTTGCTTGGCATTGGCGTTTCTTCGCTGCTTTCCGATGAAACAGCTGATCCGTTAGATTTAGTCGATGAAGCAGCAACAAAACGTGCAGAAGTGGAACGCGCGATGGATGATGTTCGCAATAAATTCGGCGATAAAGCTTTGGAACTCGGGCTAACGTTCAAAGGAACGAAAAAGATCTGATTTCATTCCAAGCGCAGGAAATCAACCCGATACCGGGCCAATCAGTTGATTAACGGCAAGGAGTCTTATCCAGGATTTCCAGTTTTTGTAGGTCTGCCCGCAAGGTGTAATTGGGATAACGCATTACCAGTTTTCTGGAAATTCCGCTTTCATATAGCAGAAAAGAAGCCTCATATTCTGGAAAGCCTTCGCTACTATTATCCATTTCGCGCTTAAAATAGCTAATGGTCACGGGCCAGGCGGATTTGCCATTAAAATGGTTGGCAATGCTCTGGGTCTCTCCCTTTAACTTGTCGGAGATAGTTTTCAAATTTCCAATGACGCTGGTGGAAGCCATGACTTCATCACCCGAACCTGAACCATCGAAAATGTCTTTCTTCAAAAAATGCCTACCTGCTTTTGCCTCTTCAATCACCTTGAGCAAATGGGTTGAAACAAACATGCCCTTGGAGAGTTCAATCTCACGTTTTTTGGGCTTTGACAGGCGAATTTTTATGCCATCGTTTGAAATTACGGCACTACCTTCAACGTTATCATCTGCAACTTCGTTGACGAAACTTTTGGTTTGAAAGGAGAATTCCTTTCCGTCCGGGCTTTCATAGGTGGAGGTTTGTTGATCGGTTATGAATGAATCACGGCTGGTAACCACATTGGTTACAAAACGATAACGCACAGAAATGCCGTCGCATTCATTGCCGCTTACTTCATAGACAATTCGCCCACTCATGCCCTTAATGCCGGAACGTTCTTCCGCTTTTGTCAGGCTAACGTCATAGACTGCGCGGTGAGGCACCAGAATTTCAAACCCGACAGCATTGGCTAAATTTACTGAAAGCACGGTGCTTGCAGCAAAAACGCATGTGGTGGCGAGTAAGTTTTTCATAGGTTTTTTCGAGAACAAAGGCTTTGTCATTGGCAGGCATCACATCCTATTATATGAACGGATTCTATTTGCGTTGAGACTAACATCTTTCGCAAGAGATTTTCGAACTTAATATGAATATTGTGGCGATGCTGTGAATGGGCAATTTGGAGGAACACGGTAAAATGTTCTCTAGTAAGGTTGGTTGGATCGCTCAGCGTCCCATCGCCCATCGGGCGTATCATGATGAGGCCGCTGGAATAATAGAAAATAGCCGCTCAGCCGTGATTGCAGCGATTGATGCTGGCTATAATATTGAGGTTGACCTCCAACCGTCCGTTGACCAAGTTCCGATGGTTTTCCACGACTATACGCTTGAGCGGGTGACTGGAGTTCAAGGAGAAATTCGCGACCACACAGCAGCCCAATTGCAGGAATTCAAACTAAAAAACACTGATGATTCTATTTGGCCATTGGCTGAATTGCTGGAAGTTGTATCTGGCAAGGTCGGCCTCGTGCTTGAATTAAAAGGTCGTGCAGGAGCCGATGAAGGGTTTATTCAATCTGTTGCCGCCGCATTGGAAGGCTATGAAGGAGATGTGGCCATCATGTCCTTCAACCATTGGTTATTGGCAGATGCTAATAAATTTGCGCCGCATTTAACTCTGGGCCAGACGGCTGAAGGGGATGATAAATTATACTCACTCCATGAAGAAGCCAGACAGGCCTATAATGTGGATTTTGTATCCTACAAATTTTGCGACCTTGATTGCCGCTTCGTGCGGGAAGTGGCCAATAGCGATATGCCCGTGATTTGCTGGACCATAAAATCTCAAGAGGACGCCGATATTGCCTATAGCAGAACTGACCAAATTACCTTTGAAAAATTTGTTCCAAAGGTTCCACACGGTCAGGCTCGACGAACTTAATTGCGGGATGGTAAGCTAATTCATGTCAGCTGAATATCAGATACGGGTTTTGGCCTCGCTGGATCAAATTGAACGGGACCAATGGAACAGTTTGGCACCGCAATGCGCCAACCCAGATGTTAATTCACCGCCCAAACCTGCTAACCCGTTTCTTTCCCATGAGTTTTTATATGCGCTTGAAAAAAGCGGCTCAGCAAATGCGGAAACAGGTTGGCTTGGTCAGCACCTCATATTGGAAAGCGATGACGGAACGCCGCTTGGTGCCCTGCCCTGCTATTTGAAAAATCATAGTCAGGGAGAATATGTATTTGACCATGGCTGGGCCGATGCATTCATGCGTGCCGGTGGGGATTATTATCCAAAACTCCAATGCTGTATTCCGTTCACGCCTGCCACCGGGCCGCGTCTGCTTGTGCCTGAAGGCAACAAGTCAGAAATTGCCAAACTGGCATTGGCGCAAGGTTTGCGACAACTCACCGAACGCCATGGAGCGTCTTCTGCCCATGTGACCTTCATTGCTAAGGAGGAGAGTGATTTCTTCGCCTCGCAAGGGTTTTTGCAACGAACAGACCAACAATTTCATTGGCGAAATCGGGATTTTACGGATTTTGACGATTTTCTGAGTAGTCTATCTTCGCGCAAACGCAAGAATATCAAAAAAGAACGAAAAACAGCACTTGAACCCGCTTCGATCGAGATTGAGCACATTACAGGTGATCAACTCACCGAAGAAATTTGGGACATATTCTTTCAGTTTTATATGGATACCGGCTCACGCAAATGGGGACGTCCCTATCTTACACGTGAGTTTTACACATTGATTGGCCAATCAATGGCTGACCAGATATTGCTGATTATGGCAAAGCGTGATGGGCGCTATGTGGCCGGCGCGATCAATTTCATTGGTGATGATTGCCTTTATGGCCGCCATTGGGGTTGCGTTGAAGATCATCCGCTACTGCATTTTGAAGTTTGCTATTATCAAGCCATCGAATTTGCAATTGCCAATAATCTAGCAACCGTTGAAGCTGGTGCTCAGGGCGATCATAAATTATCGCGTGGCTACGAACCGGTAACCACCCACTCGGCCCACTGGATAGCGCATCCGGGTTTGCGTGATGCCGTTGGTGACTATCTTGAGCAGGAACGCCAGCATGTTGAAATGGAAAATGAGGCTTTAATGACCCATTCCCCGTTTAGAAAACCAGTAGAGGATTAAAAATGACTACCCCAGTCGAAGTTTATGATGAGAATAATATATTTGCCAAAATTTTGCGCGGTGAAATCCCTTGCAACAAGGTTTATGAAGACGCTGATACATTCGCCTTTATGGACATCATGCCCAGAAGCGATGGGCATTGTCTGGTCATTCCCAAAGCTGCCTGCCGCAATATTCTGGACGTTGATGAGAACGCCTTGTCAGCTGTGATGCTAACCACAAAGAAAATGGCAATCGCCTGTAAGAAAGCATTTAACGCCGATGGCATTACAGTGCAGCAGTTCAATGAAAGCGCTGGCGGGCAGATGGTTTTTCATCTGCATGTTCATATTATTCCGCGGTTTGAGGGTATCAAATTACGTCCTCATTCCGGAGAAATGGAAAAACTGGAAGTGCTTGCTGAAAATGCAAAAAAACTAATCGCAGCGCTGGGCTGATTACGCAAAAAAATAGCGGCATTGAAATTCAATGCCGCTATTGGAATTCGATAATTAACTCAGGCTAATGCTAGTTAACAGGAAGGCCTGAGCCATTGCCTGTATGAATGCCGGTTGCATTAAACGGATCAGCATCTTCCTCAGTAACATCAGCTTCGATTGTAGCTTCCAGGGTTTCCAACTCAGATGCCGGTTCAACCATTTCGTTCAAAGCACTTACCAGCTGTGAAGCGAGAGCATCGGTTGTATGAGCTGCTTCTACGACTGCCAGGTTTTCTGCAACCTCGACAATTTCATCAATTGCAGGTTCAGCAAAGGCTGTTTCCAAGGCATCCGTGATTTGAGTTTCGGCCAGAATTTCCGCCTGATTTTCAATCTCAGTCGTAGCAATAATTACTGGCGCTTCGCTAATGGTGTCGGGAGTTTCTTCAACCTGAAACTCCTGCGAGGGCGCGGTTTCTTCATCGCTTGCCTCTTCAACGGGCTCATCTGTGGTTTCAGCATCACTTTGCTCAACCGCATCATCGATAGGGCCAAAGGCTACTTCCAGATCGGCAATCAGACCTTCAAGAGAATTCACCAGTTTATAATCTGGGTTTTTCTCAAGCCGCGTCCGTGCTGATGCAAGCATTTCCTTCAATTGAATTAGTTGTTCCATGTTATATTCCTCGCCGCCTTTTTAGTTTCATTGTCCGTTTTCACTCGCAATACAAGGTTTCCATGTAAATCATGTCAAAATCAAGTCGATCTCAAGTCTTTAACGGAACCTTGGGGACAGACCCCTGCCCGCCATCCTTACCTTTTCCGGAAGGTTTCGAGTTTCGAGGTTTTGCTTTCGCAGCCGGTTTTTTGGCTGGTTTGGCCCGTTTTTTTGGTTTGATCGGTTTATCTTCCACTGAATCTAGGTTCAAGATATCCTTGCCGTCTTTGTCTTTGACAACAGTGACTTTCACCGTACCGCCTGATTTCAAACGCCCAAACAGCACTTCATCTGCAAGTGGTTTCTTGATGTATTCTTGAATAACACGCGATAGCGGCCGCGCACCCATCCGTTCATCAAATCCACGCTTGGCAATCCAGCCAATGGCATCTTCGCTCAGATCAAAGGTAACGCCACGCTCTGAAAGCTGGGCTTCCAACTGCATGATAAATTTCTGTACCACCTTGTGAACAACCGGCGTTGGCAAAGTGCCAAATGGAACGATTGCGTCCAAACGGTTGCGGAATTCCGGTGCAAACAGACGATTGATCGCCTCTTCATCATCACCTGTGCGTTTGGATGAACCAAACCCGATTGCAGCTTTTTGTGCTTCAGAAGCACCTGCATTGGTGGTCATGATGAGGATTACATTGCGGAAATCAATTGATTTGCCGTTATGATCAGTCAGCTTGCCATGATCCATAACCTGCAACAAAATGTTGAACAGATCAGGGTGTGCTTTTTCGATTTCATCCAGCAACAACACGCAATGTGGATGTTGATCGACACCGTCGGTTAGCAAACCGCCCTGTTCAAAACCCACATATCCAGGAGGCGCACCAAGCAGGCGCGAAACCGTGTGGCGTTCCATATATTCAGACATATCAAAGCGCAATAATTCTACGCCTAGTGTGCTGGCCAGTTGTTTTGCAACTTCGGTTTTACCAACGCCAGTGGGGCCGGAAAACAGATAGGAACCAATTGGTTTGTCTGGCTCGCGCAAACCTGCGCGCGATAGCTTGATCGCCGAGGTCAACGCCTCGATTGCAGTATCCTGCCCATAGACAACTAGTTTGAGTTGTGTTTCCAGATTGGACAAAACCGTGGCGTCGTCCTTGGAAACGGTTTTGGGTGGAATACGAGCCATTGTTGCGATGGTTTCTTCAATTTCCTTCACACCGATTTCTTTAAGACGTTTTTCCGGCGGCAACAGTTTTTGCGAGGCACCGGACTCGTCCACCACATCGATTGCCTTATCCGGCAATTTACGATCATTGATATAGCGCGAGGACAGTTCCACGGCAGATTTGATCGCTTCGTTGGTGTATTTCACATTGTGGAATTCTTCGTAATATGGCTTAAGCCCCTTCATAATTTCGATGGCATCGGCAATGGAAGGCTCGTTCACGTCAATTTTTTGGAACCGCCGCACGAGCGCCCGGTCCTTTTCAAAGAACTGACGATATTCCTTATAAGTGGTCGAACCCATGCAGCGAATTGCGCCACCGGAAAGCGCTGGTTTCAACAAGTTGGATGCATCCATCGCACCGCCTGATGTGGCGCCTGCGCCAATCACCGTGTGGATTTCATCGATGAACATGATGGCGCCGGGAGTTTCTTCGATCTCCTTGACCACTTGTTTTAGCCGTTCTTCGAAATCACCGCGATAGCGTGTGCCAGCCAGCAGCGTGCCCATATCTAGCGAATAGATGGTGCAATCAGCCAAGACTTCCGGCACATCGCCATCGACGATGCGCTTGGCCAGGCCTTCAGCAATTGCCGTTTTACCAACGCCAGGATCGCCCACGAAAAGCGGGTTATTCTTGGAGCGGCGGCAAAGTATCTGAATGGTCCGGTTGACCTCTTTATCGCGGCCAATCAGCGGATCAATTTTGCCATCGCGTGCTTTTTGGTTCAGATCGACACAATAGGCATTGAGGGCATCAATTTTGCCCTTGCCGTCTTCTTCGTTTTCGGTGTCTGCGTCATCATCTATGCCGCGAACCGGCCGTGGTTCGGAACTACCCGGCCGCTTGGCGATACCATGGGAAATATAATTGACCGCGTCATAGCGGGTCATATCCTGTTCCTGCAGAAAATAAGCAGCGTGGCTTTCTCGTTCGGCAAAAATTGCCACAAGCACATTCGCGCCGGTCACTTCGTCACGACCTGAAGATTGCACGTGAATGACGGCGCGTTGAATCACACGCTGAAAACCTGATGTAGGTTTCGCGTCTTCATCATAACCAGTCACAAGATTTGAAAGCTCTGTATCGATATAATCAATCAGGTTTTCACGCAGAAGTTGAATATTTACATTGCACGCATTCATTAGGGATGCGGCATCAGAATCGTCCAGCAAAGCCAGTAGCAAATGCTCAAGCGTTGCATATTCCTGGCTACGCTCGTTGGCAAAAGTCAAAGCCTTGTTAAGGCTGGTTTCCAAACTGTCGGTAAATGAAGGCAAAAAAGGGCTCCGTTCAGTTTTTTTCCATTACACGTTGTAATGGATGTTGATGTTTTTGCGCAAAGTCCATGACTTGCGTAACTTTGGTCTCGGCAATCTCGTAGGTAAATATCCCACACTCTCCGATACCGCTATTGTGGATGTGCAACATAATCTGGGTGGCCTGTTCGGAATTTTTCGAAAAGAACCGTTCAAGAATATGTACAACAAACTCCATTGGTGTGAAATCATCATTCAATAATATCACCCGATAAAGGCTCGGCTTCTTAATTTTTGTGCGCGTACGGGTAACGGTGCCGGTTCCGCTCTCTCCGTCATGATTTTCATCATCGTCTTTTTGAAGTCGGGGTATCAGGTTCATTTAGATTGATCGCATTCTGTTTGTCGGCAATTTTTCAATACCTTTTTCATATAGTTCCAAATCGGAGCAAAGCAAATTTTTGTTCAACAATTATGCACCCAATAGGATGTGGTTCAAGTCGCAGAACAATTAATCCTGTTGTTTTGCATCAAATCATTTTTTCAATTGTTGCAGTATTATCTGATCCGGGCCTTGTAACAGGCCGTTTTTTACCTTCGAAACCTTCGCCCCAGAATGGACGTTTTCGCAAAATAAGTAGAATGGAATCAAATAATGAAAGAATTTCTTCATCATAAAGAAATTGGTAACAGGTCTAGTTTACATTGCACGAATAATTGGAACTGGGTTGATTGTATTCAAATCCAAAAACTGGAAATGTCTCCGTGTTTCGGAGAAAAAAGTTAGGAAATTGGTCGTGCGTACCGTGTTCGGATCGACTTTGAGCCATTTGGCGATTGCACTGCTTTGTGCAACGAGCCTAATCGTTGGGTTAGCAATATCTGTAGATCCGGCTCAGGCCAGACCTAAGTATGCTGGCATTGTTATTGATGCAAAAACCGGAAAAACACTTTATTCCGAAAATGCCAATAAGCCGCGCTATCCAGCATCGCTTACAAAAATGATGACCATGTATCTCATGTTTGAAGCGCTCTCCGATAAACGGATGACGAAGAAAACCCGCATCCGCATGTCAAAATATGCCGCTTCCAAGCCCCCTTCAAAATTGGGAATTCGCCCTGGTGGCTCATTATCCGCAGAACAGGCAATTTATGCGTTGGCCACGAAATCAGCAAATGATGTGGCAACAGCTGTTGCTGAACATTTGGGTGGTAGTGAAGCAAAGTTTGCACGGATCATGACGCTTAAAGCACGCAAGCTGGGCATGAAACACACACGTTTTAACAATGCATCCGGCTTGCCTTCAAAAACACAACTTACGACAGCTCGTGATATGGCAACGCTCGGTATCGCCCTTCGTCAGCATTTTCCGCAGTATTATCGTTATTTTTCAACCACATCATTCAAGTTTGGAAAAAACCGTTACGGCAATCACAATCGGTTGTTAGGGCGCGTAAAGGGCGTGGATGGCATTAAGACTGGTTACACTCGTGCGTCAGGTTTCAACCTTGTAACGTCTGTACGTCTAAAAGGTCGTTCAATTGTTGCTGTTGTTATGGGTGGTAAATCCGGCAAAAGCCGTAACGCCCAAATGAGAAGCCTGATTAAACGCTATTTGCCAAAAGCCTCCAGAGGCAAGCAAAAACAATTGCTGGCATCACGCAGCTCCAGTCCTTTTGTAGTGGCATCCCTTCAGTCCTTGCCAAAGCGCGGCCCCGTACCACAATTTAGAAATGCCAATTCAAAAAAAGTGCAACCTGGTGCCGCTCAAGCAAGAATTCAATTGGCGCATACGCTGCAAGTTGCTTCTATCAATAATCTGTCATCCTTCCGAGATGGTACAGAATATAGCGATGAAATGGTGCGCGAAAAACTCCGTCAAATCAGTGGCAAAGAACTTCCGGTTCCTGTCATTCGTCCACCAAATGATCTTGGAGCACGGAAAATAACAACTGATCCGGTTATAACAGCATCAATCAAGCCATCTCGTAGCAAGAATACCCGCAGCAAGAAGGTTCGTGGCTGGCAAATCCAGATTGGTGCAACTGACAGCAAGAAAGCAGCGATGAAATTGCTCAAGAAAGCAAAGTCAAAAGCTCCAAGGCAGTTAGCATCGAAGAAGACCTATACTGAAACGGTGACTAAGAATTCAATCATACTTTATCGGGCACGCTTTACCGGATTTTCCAGTAAATCAGCCGCCCGCAATGCTTGTAAAATACTAAAGAAGAAACGTTTCTCCTGCTTAGCAATTCACAGTTAGGCCCAATTTTTATTTATTATCTCTTAGTTTGAGTGGGACAATGCAATGAAAAATCAAAAGTCAGCCGATAAGAACATCTTTGGCTTCATTAATCTTGGCAGCAAGAAACGTCGAGCCGCCGCTGTCGGGATGGATTCGTTTCATCAAACGTCTGTGAGCATCTCTAATGTCCTTCGTGCCGGCCCCGGGGGAAAGCCCAAGAATTTGATAGGCTTCCTCCTTAGCCATGGCGCCAGAACCAAACGCGCTTCCATGCCGTTCACCCG
>JAESUH010000025.1 GCA_016763155.1 Rhizobiaceae bacterium | reverse complement strand
CAGACCGGGCTTGATGTATTGCCTTTGGATGCGCCGGGACCGCTCAGTATCAATGCTGAAATTGCAGGAATTGCGAACCAGGGATTGTTCACGCATATCTCCGCAAGTGCACCGGGCAGTGACATTTCTGCTGATGGATTGATGGCGTTGACTGGGGACAATAAATCTAACGGTCAGTTTGATTTGACTCTCGGGTCTACCGACATTCAACCATATTTGATTTTGAGTGGTTTTGCCGTGCCAGGCCTATCGCTGTTGGATGCCACACCAGTTTCTCTATCTTCGAAAATCGATGCCAGTCATTCAGGGGTGAATTTCAAAAAGATAGCCGGCCAAGTTTCCGGCAATTCATTTTCCGGAAATTTAGCGCTGGCCATTTCGACTGCGGCACGGCCGAAACTATCGGGTAAAATTCATCTGGGAACAGCATCTCTGCCGCTAATACAAAACCTTGTCTTGGGAGTAAGGCCGGATGTTGGTTTGGTCGATGATGAAAAGAAAAAGAATGTCTTTACCAGTGCGTTTTTGCAAGGGCTGGATGGTGATGTAACGGTTAGCTCTGACCAGATGGTTATGAGTATTGGAGGAGCGGGGGGAAATGCCCGTGAATTTTCTTCGCAATTGGTCATTTCGAACGGCAATTTCAATTTGAACAATGCGGCTATGGCATGGATGGATGGAAAACTAAGCGGTAATCTCTCCATTCACAACACGGATGGCACCGGGTTAATTAACGGCCAATATCAATTTCAGGATGCAAATCTCCGTAAACTGTTTGGAGCGCTTGGAAAAACACCGTTCATATCCGGTAGTTTTTCCAGTGCAGGTTCGTTTGATGGTAGTGGCCGCAGCAAAACAGCACTGCTCGCCGGGCTGACTGGAAGCGGTGTGTTTTCCGTAAAGAACGGCAAAATTCCGGGACTAAATCCAAAAGCCCTGAGCCAGATATTACTGGCGACCGATGTGGACGGGTTTGAGATCGAAACAGACCGGGTGAGGGAAATTGTCGATGATACAGTGCTCGATCAAAGTTTTGATCTTGGAGATTACAATGAGGCGTTTTCTCTTGTTCAAGGCAAATTGGTGCTGCGCAATGTTTCTGTCAAGACAGATGATTTGCAGCTTTCTGCAAGAGCCGAACTTAATCTCGATACCATGGAAACCGACGCAAGTTTGCAAATTACCTATGCGGCGGGAAGAGAAACTGTTGCTGGTGCAACGCCTGAAGTGAAGCTTGCATGGGTCGGAAATTTCCGAGAATTGTCGCGCACTTTGGATACTCAGGCGCTGGAAGGGTATTTATCAATTCGCGCTTATGAGCGTGAGCAGCGCAGGGTGGAATTGTTGCAGGCATCAATCCTCGAAAAGCAGCGTTTGCGTCGGGAAATTGTGCGAACCAATGCGCGCACTAATTTTAGAGTGTTTGTTGCAGAGCAGGAACGGCTTAAGGCTGAAGCTGAATTGAAACGGTTGCTCCTGCTGGAAGAGGCGCTCGATCAAAAACGCAAAGAGGAAGAAGAGCTTCGTTTGAAGGCGCTCGATGAAGAAGAGCGGCAGCAAAGATTGTTGGAAGCAGAGCAAACCAAAAAACGCAAAGCCGCTGATCGCCTAAAGCAAAGCAGGGCGATTGAAGCAAAAAAACATGAAGCCGCGCGACTGGCCAAAAGCAAAGTCAAAGCGGCTGCTGAACAAAAAACGAGAGATTTAAAGAAAAAAGAAACTGCTCTCGCTGCTAAAAAACGCCGTGAGGAAGAACAGGCGAAACTGAAACGCAGGGCAATTGAAGCGCGTGAGAAGTTATTGGCTGAGCGGCAATTAGAACAAAAGAAAAATGCCCAAGAGAAAAAAGACGCCAATGACGCCTTTAAACAATTGCTAGATTTGGCCGAAAAACAGCGTCAGGAACAAGAGCAGGGCGGCTCAATCCCGTTGGGCGAAAACGAAAAACAGAGACTGGATCAGGGCGGTGTTGTGCGTCAAGATCTTGCGCCGCCAACGGCCCCATCCGCTAAAAGCAAGAAACAAGAAGAGCCCATTGATAGCGGTCAACTGGATCGCAAGAGGTTGCTCAGGGAGTTGGACGCCCTGCTTTTTGACTAGGATCAAGCTCTATTGATCGTCTATCACTCGTTCCGATTTGATAAATGATAAAACAAATACACGAATTGCCGAAGATAGATTTTGATCTATGTCGCGGTCATGGTCGAGTTTTGTGATTAGTCCAGCCATGGACATGCTTTTCAACTTGGCGATTCGCTTTAGTTCTGAGTAGAATTCGTCTTCCAGTGAAAAGCTGGTCGGGTGCCCTTTGATGCTGACGGAATGTTTATGCAATGGAGCATCCTCCAGGATGAGCAATTATCAAATTGCTCAACTGTCTGATTCGGGGGAGATGATTTCATGGCCATTCAGGCGTGCTTGTTCCAGCTTCGACTGCGCCTTCTTCAAGTCTCGTTGTTTTTTTGGAATTGAATGAAGTGCGCGATTTTGCTCGGCAGTGGCCTCGCGCTCTTTACGAGATTTCTGTTTTCTTGCCATTCTGAGGTTAACAACATTAGACATGTGCGCACCAATTGCCTGAATTTTGCCGGTTACTTTTTCTTACGAAATGAATCAAGAGAAACGACTTCGGCACTCTCGGTTTTTTGATCTGCATCGTCAGAAGAATCGTCGGCTTTATCGGCAGGCTCTTTGGCGGTGTTTTTCTCCGCCTTGGATTTTTTCTTGGTTGAGCCTTTTACAGGCTGGGTTGTCTCATCGACAACGCTTAATTCGCGAGGGGCTGATTTTACAGGCAGTTTTTCAAGGGTCGCATCGTCATCAGTCTCTTCTTCCCCATTAATCGCCTCAAATTGCAGTCCGAATTTCACCCATGGGTCAAAGAAACCCTTGATTGAATCATAAGGGATTTTCAACCGTTCACGAATGTCATCGAAAGACAGATCGATTTTGAAACCGTTCTCATTCACCTCAAGATCCCAATAGGTATGCTGAATGACGATGGTCATATCTTCAGGATAGCGTTCCTTCATACGTTTTGACAGGCGCACTCCGGAGTGGTTGGTATCAAAGGTAATGAAAAAATGATGCTCGCCCGGCAGGCCGCAATTCATAACTTCTTCCAAAACTTTCTTGATAACGCTTCTCAACGCTTCCTGAGTGAGGATGTCGTATCGTATCAAATCTTCATTCTGCGGTTCGTCGTTCATGTTATTCCAATTGCCATGAGATGATGGTTCGATTTCTGTCACCTTAGTATCATCGTGAGCTCGAAGATAGACAGGTACAATCTAAAGTTTGTGAATAGCTGCCTTGATTATGCCCTATAAATTGGGATGATATTATGTCAGCGCACACTGGATTGCGTGCGAAGATGCTTTTAGGAGACGAGATGTCAAAATTATTGCTTGTATCGTGTGCCTGCTTGTTTGCCCTTGTGCAAAATGGCTTTGCTGGAGAAACCGATGTTGTGGGCGTTAAAGTTCGTGCTGGTGCGTCCGGGTTTGCGTTTGACGTTAGCCTTCGTCATGGGGATACCGGTTGGGATCATTATGCGGATCGCTGGGATGTGGTTGGCCTTGATGGCACTGTTTACGGAAGCCGAATTTTGGCTCATCCGCATGAAAATGAGCAACCGTTTACCCGATCTAAATCGGGTATAAAAATCCCTGAGGGGGTTAAGCAAGTTGAAATTCGTGGCAGTGCGAAGCCCCATGGTCTGGGTGGTAAAACCATGGTTGTAGATTTGCCGGGTAGATAGTCGTCGCCGGTTAAGCTGCGCTGGCAAGCGCTGTAATGCCATCGGCCACGAATTGTACCGAGAGAGCTGCAAGCAGCACGCCCATCAATCTGGACAGAATATTTCGTCCGGTGGTTCCAATTGCCTTGTCAATATAGTCAGCAAGCAGGAATGTTGCCAGCAACAGGGCCATGACACTTGCGATGAGCAATACCAAAATACCGAACCCGCTCCAGGTTTCTCCAAAATTTTCGGCCAGCAGGATGGTTGCGGAAATTGCTCCGGGACCGGCAATCATTGGGATTGCCATGGGAAAGACAGCAATGTTCGAGATGTCGTCCTTGGTAAGCGCTGTTTGAGAGGATTTCTCGTGGCGCGCCTGACGCTTCTCAAAAATCATCTCGAAGGCGATGTAAAATAACATTAGCCCGCCAGCGATCTTGAACGCATGGATGGTGATGCCGAGAGTGTCGAGAATCGTGCTTCCAGCAAGTGCAAATATGATCAGCAATACGAAGGCGATGATGATCGAGTTAACCGCAACTGATCGCCGTTCACTGGCTTTCATGCCCGCAGTGACCGCAAGGAAAATAGGCAACAGGCCTGCCGGGTCAATGGTGACAAACAGCGTGGCAAAGGTGTTCAGCATTGCGTCGATGGTTGGCATTTCAACAGCTTCTCTTTGAATGTGGAGAGTAAAGGTTAGCAAATTGTTCGGGTTTCGGCAATTTCAATTCCTGGCTGTTAACCGCTTTGACGCTTGGATTAGTTGGGTGAAATGGGGGCTAAAATGACGTTAATTTGCAATCTTGGATGCGGTTTTGGAAATTAAATCGGTGGGTGGGATTTTATCCGTGCAAGGCATTGAAATTATTGTGTTAATTTAGATGAAAAATCCCCATAACATTTGGTTGAACAGGGGGAATCATATATAAGTCAGGGAATTGAAATTTTGTCCTTAAGGAAGCATTTTGGCTGACGAGACCAACAGTCCTGCCGGGGGAAGTAGTCCCGACAATATAGAGCCCATTTCCATCATTGATGAGATGCAGCGCTCCTATCTCGATTATGCCATGAGCGTGATCGTTTCGCGTGCGCTGCCGGATGTCCGCGATGGGTTGAAGCCAGTGCATCGACGCATTTTGTATTCCATGGCCGAAAGCGGTTTTGACTGGAATAAGCCTTATCGAAAATCAGCCCGTATTGTCGGTGACGTGATTGGTAAGTACCATCCTCACGGGGATAGTGCTGTATATGAATCGCTCGTTCGCATGGCTCAGAATTTCTCCCTGCGTTTGCCGCTAATTCACGGGCAGGGAAACTTTGGCTCGATTGATGGCGATAAAGCCGCCGCTATGCGGTATACGGAATCCCGGCTGCAGAAAGTTGCTCACGAGCTATTGGCTGATCTTGAAAAGGATACGGTTAATTTTCGTGACAACTATGATGGCTCCGAACGCGAGCCTACGGTTTTGCCAGCCAAATTTCCCAATTTGCTGGTTAATGGTGCAGGCGGTATTGCCGTTGGTATGGCAACGAACATTCCCCCGCACAATTTGGGCGAAGTGATTGATGCAACAATTGCTCTAATCGAAAACCCGGCTATCAGCCTTGACGAAATCATGGAGATCATTCCAGGACCTGATTTTCCAACCGGTGGTTTGATTCTTGGGCGCAGCGGCATTCGCTCTGCTTATGAAACCAGCCGCGGCTCGGTTATCATGCGAGGCAAGGTTCACTTTGAGACTATTCGCAATGACCGCGAGGCAATCATTGTTACCGAGGTGCCTTATCAGGTGAACAAGGCCTCAATGGTCGAGAAAATCGCAGAACTTGTGCGTGACAAGCGCGTCGAGGGAATTTCCGATATTCGCGACGAGTCTGATCGTGATGGCTATCGGGTCGTGGTTGAAATCAAACGCGATGCAATGCCTGAAGTGGTGTTGAATCAGATTTACCGTTACACCCAGCTGCAATCCTCTTTCGGTTGTAATATGATTGCGCTTTCCGGCGGCAAGCCAGAGCAGATGAATCTAATGGATATTCTGCGATTGTTTGTTGTCTTCCGTGAGGAAGTGGTGACACGGCGCACGAAATTCCTGCTGAATAAAGCGCGTATCCGGGCTCACGTATTGGTTGGTTTGGCGATTGCTGTTGCCAATATTGATGATGTTATTTATCTCATCCGCCACGCGCCGGACCCTGCAACGGCCCGTGCGCAGTTGATGGAACGCAAATGGCCTGCAAAAGATGTGGCACCGCTGGTTGAACTGATTGATGACCCGCGCCACGGGCTGAATGAAGATAATAGCTATACGTTATCCGAAGAACAGGCCCGCGCTATTCTTGATTTGCGCCTGCAGCGTTTGACTGCTCTTGGCCGGGATGAAATTTCTGATGAGCTTCACAAACTTGGTGAAGAGATCAAAGATTATCTGGATATTCTAGGCTCGCGGACACGAGTAATGACAATTATCACTGATGAGATGATTGCTGTTCGTGATGAATTTGCTACGCCACGTCGTACCGAAATCATGGATGGTGGTTTCGATATGGACGATGAGGATCTCATCGCGCGTGAAGATATGGTGGTGACGGTTAGTCATGCTGGCTATATCAAGCGTGTGCCGCTTGATACCTACCGTGCTCAGCGTCGGGGTGGCAAAGGCCGCTCAGGCATGTCAACGCGGGATGCGGATTTT
>JAESUH010000024.1 GCA_016763155.1 Rhizobiaceae bacterium | reverse complement strand
CCACAATAAACCCATCATGCAGTTGGACGCCCCTCGTCAAAACACAAACAACACCCATGGCACTGGCTGCACTTACTCCGCAGCGATTGCAGCGGAGCTTGCCAAGGGGAATTCAATGGCAACCTCCGTTCAAAACGCACACACCTATTTGCAGAATGCCATTATCAATGCGGACCAGTTAAACATCGGTTCCGGCCACGGTCCCGTCCATCATTTCCACAATCTTTGGAGCGATTAGGATGGAATACATCTCGATTATAGGGGGCGGTGTTGCAGGGCTTTGTATTGCACGTGCGCTATTGGACCGCGGTGCAAAGCTGCGTTTGTTTGAGCGTGGAGAGGGCGTTGGCTCTCATGCTTGCTCATGGTGGGCCGGCGGCATGTTGGCCCCTTACTGCGAAAATGAAAGTGCAGAAGAACCTGTTCTGCGCCTCGGAAAAGAATCCGCGCACTGGTGGGATAAGCATACCGGACTGGTTCAACGCAACGGAACACTTGTGGTGTCCCTTGAACGTGACCATTCGGACTTACGCCGTTTTAAACGCCGCACGGAAAATTTTATCGATGTAGGCCCGGATGAAATTGCACGGTTAGAACCCGACCTGGGAGACCGCTTTACCAAGGGATTATATTTTGAAAACGAAGCCCACTTATCGCCTCGTGCTGCTTTGGCCTCGCTTCGAGAAAAACTGGTTCTTGATGGTGTCGAATTTGTTCACCAGGAAGTTGATCCGGCGATGATCGCGGCTGACGGGCTAACAATCGACTGCCGAGGCTTTGCCGCCAAAGATGCTTTGCCCGATCTGCGCGGGGTTAAAGGCGAGATGGTTATTCTCTCCTCGCCCGACATTGAGTTATCTCGCCCCGTGCGGCTTTTGCATCCGCGCATTCCACTTTACGTGGTTCCACGCGGTGATGGCATATTCATGCTGGGCGCAACCATGCTCGAAAGCAGCACGCGCTCTCGTATTTCGGCGCGCTCCCTGCTGGAATTACTCAGCGCTGCCTATGCGCTCAACCCGGCTTTTGGTGAAGCAGAAATATTGGAAATCGGCGTCGATAGCCGCCCCGCTTTTCCAGACAATTTACCCCGCATCCAGCGCGAAGGAAACTTGATCCATATGAATGGATTATACCGCCATGGCTTTCTTCTAGCGCCCGCTATGGCGCGGATGGTCGCGGAACTGATTTTTGATAATTCCATACCGGAGATGATGCATGAATATTTCAATTAACGGCGAACAGATAGATACGTCGGCAGAAACTTTGACGACCCTGCTGGAACAAAATGGATATGCTAACGCAACCATTGCGACAGCGGTCAACAGCACTTTCGTCTCCCAGGGCGAGCGTGAAAACCACCTTCTTAAAGAGGGTGACCAAATCGAAGTTCTGGCCCCTATGCAGGGAGGTTAAGCTAGTGCGCGAATTTTATGGAACCAAATTATCCAATGCATTGATGTTGGGAACGGCGCAATATCCATCGCCCGCCATTCTCGCAGACGCGTTCAAGCGCAGCGGTGCTGGCGTTGCAACTGTCTCCCTGCGTCGTGAAAGTGGCACCGATAAAGCAGGGCAGGATTTTTGGGCAATGATCCGCGAACTGGGTGTTCATGTCTTGCCGAATACTGCCGGTTGCCACACGGTAAAAGAGGCCGTCACCACCGCGCAAATGGCGCGTGAAGTCTTTGGCACGCCGTGGATCAAACTCGAAGTCATTGGCGAAGAAGATACGCTCCATCCAGATACATTTGCACTGGTTGAGGCGGCCCGCATACTATCCGAAGATGGATTTCAAGTCTTCCCCTATACCACCGATGATTTGGTGGTCGCCGAGCGTTTACTTAGGGCTGGATGCGAAGTTCTGATGCCGTGGGGTGCGCCCATTGGCTCCGGTCAGGGGCTGAATAATGTCTTTGGCCTGCGTGCCATGCGTGCGCATTTTCCAGAAACCCCGTTAGTGGTAGATGCAGGTCTCGGTCTGCCTTCACAGGCAGCGCAAGTGATGGAACTAGGTTTCGATGCGGTGTTGCTTAATACCGCAGTTGCCAAAGCAGGCGACCCCGCCGCCATGGCGGAAGCTTTCTCTTTGGCTGTGAGCGCCGGGCAATTGGCAGCGATTGCCGATCCGATGGAACCCCGCGATATGGCAGCCCCGTCAACGCCCGTAATTGGAAAGGCATTCCTATCATGACCCTTGATCGTTTCTATATCATTTTGGACAGCACAGACTGGCTGAAACGCCTTTTACCCCATGGCATTAAACTGGTTCAGCTACGCATCAAGGATATGGCTCCTGATGATTTGCGAGCGGAAATCCGGTTGGCCCGCGATCTTTGCGAAGCCGCAAATTGCGTACTGGTTGTGAATGATTATTGGCAGATTGCCATTGATGAAAAGTGCGAGTTTATCCATCTGGGTCAAGAGGATTTGGATGAGGCGGATATCCCAGCCATTCGTAATGCTGGCTTGCAATTGGGAATTAGCACCCATGACCGTGATGAACTGGATCGAGCTCTTACATTTTCACCGGACTATATCGCACTGGGGCCGATCTATCCGACCATTTTGAAAAAGATGAAATGGCATCAACAAGGTCTCGAAAAACTGACCGAGTGGAAAGGCCTAATCGGTGACATTCCTCTGGTGGCCATTGGCGGCATGAATGTCGAGCGAGCAGAGGGCGCGTTTCAGGCCGGCGCCGATATTGTTTCCGCTGTTACAGATATCACACTGAACGACGCGCCCGAGACGCGCGTGGCTGAATGGCTGCAAGCAACGAGGATGCCCTTATAATGCGCTATGCTCGCCAAGAAATACTGCCGGAAATTGGAGCGGCCGGTCAGGCGCAACTGCAGTCATCTCACGCGGTTATTGTGGGTGCTGGTGGGCTGGGATGCCCAGCTCTGCAATATCTAGTTGCTGCAGGCTTGGGGCGAATTACCATTGTTGATGGTGATACAATTTCCCTCACCAATCTCCATCGCCAGACACTCTACCGCGAAGACCAGACAGGTGCGTTGAAAGCGGATATTGCCGTCGAGACATTACGAAGATTGAACAGCGATTGTGCTTTAAAAAGTGTGCCGCATGCGCTCACCCCGGCCAATGCCGAAGCGCTTTTGGCCGATGCAAATATCATTCTTGATTGTGCCGACAGCTTTGCTGTCAGTTATATTCTATCGGATGTTTGCGAGGAAAAATGCCTGCCGTTAATATCTGCCTCGGCGCTGGAATTCAATGGTTATGTGGGTGGATTTTGTGGTGGATCACCTTCACTACGCGCCGTATTTCCCGACCTTCCCGAACGCGCCGCAACTTGCGCCACAGCCGGTGTTCTTGGACCCGTTGTTGGCACCATCGGCGCGATGCAGGCACAAATGGCAATCGCTCAAATTTTGGGCTTGAAACATGCACCATTAGGGCAATTGGTTACACTGATTTGCGCAATTACCGGTTTGGTGGGTTCCGGTTTGACAACGCCTCAGAACCAACAGAAATGCGCCTCCGCTTCATCGCCCCCCACGATATCAACGGCAACGATTTTATTGTTGAATTGCGCGATGAGGAAGAGGCTTCACGGCCCGTATCTCCAAGCGCCAACCGGCATAGTGTTGATGATTTTGGCCCCAATGGCCCTATCCCGAAGGATGGGCAGCGAGCGGTTTTGTGTTGCCGTTCCGGCCTTCGTTCATGGCAGGCCGCTCGCCGTCTCCAGACCTATTGGAACGGCGAAATTTCTTTAATCGCAATGGGCAACATGCCCGAAACATCCTCCAAAGCTCATTTAAAAGGTACCCAATGAAATATCTACTTCTTGCTGCAGCACTTCTCGTGGCCACCCCTGCAATGGCCAAAGACAAAATGACCTTATTGCTCGATTGGTTCGTCAACCCGGATCATGGCCCCATCATCATCGCGCAAGAAAAAGGCTTTTTTGCTGAGCAGGACTTAGAGATCGAAATCATTGCTCCAGCTGACCCTGCCGATCCACCAAAGCTGGTGGCCGCAGGCAAAGCGGATCTGGCCGTTTCCTACCAGCCACAATTGCATTTGCAAATCCATGAAGGTCTACCGCTAAAGCGCGTCGGCACTCTGGTCGCAACGCCCCTGAATTGCCTGTTGGTGATCAAAGATGGGTCAATCAAATCACCTGCTGACTTGAAAGGAAAAATCGTTGGGTTTTCCGTTGGCGGAGTGGAAGAAGCCGTTCTGGAAACTATCCTGAAAACACACAATTTGACCATGAACGACATCACGCTGGTTAATGTGAACTACTCCTTGTCTCCATCGCTCATGTCCAAACAGGTGGATGCCGTAATTGGTGCATTCCGGAATTTCGAATTGACGCAAATGAAAATTGCAGGCGTGGAAGGCCATTGCTTCTTTGTGGAAGAGGAAGGCCTTCCCTCCTATGACGAGCTGATCTATGTGGCAAATTCAGACACCATGGATAAAGAAAAAATTGCACGCTTTCTCGCTGCCACTGAAAAAGCTACACAGTTCATGGTGAACCATCCGGCAGAGAGCTGGAAGATTTTTTCAGGCACATCAAAAGAACTACAGGACGAGCTAAACAAGCAAGCATGGACCGACACCCTGCCGCGTTTTGCCCTTCGCCCAACCGCAATGGATGTGGGTCGATATGCAGCCTTCGAAGCATTCCTGAAAAACGCCGGATTGGTGCCATCGATCAATCCAGTTTCTGATATTGCAATCGACGTAACGGCGAAATGACCGCATTGCCAAATTATGGCCGCACATTTTCCCTTTGGCGTTCGGGAGCGGCCAAACCGTGGCAGGATTTTACGCGCCATGCTTTTGTAGAAGGGTTGTCGAACGGCACATTGCCGAAGGCAGCCTTCCTGCATTATCTCGTTCAGGACTACGTTTTTCTTGTACATTTTTCGCGAGCCTGGGCACTGGCCGTGGTGAAGTCCCAAACTATGGACGAGATGAAAACCTGCGCTGCAACCGTGGATGCGCTGGTCAATCACGAAATGGAGTTACATATCGAAATTTGCGCTCGCGAAGGTATTTCGCAGGACGCCCTGTTCGCAGCTACTGAAGAAATCGAAAACCTCGCTTACACACGCTACGTGATGGATGCCGGATTATCGGGAGATTTCCTCGATCTGATGGCGGCCCTGGCACCATGCGTTTTTGGCTATGGTGAAATTGGCCTAAGACTGGCCCACGAGGCCGATAGCGACACACCCTATCGCGACTGGATTACGACCTATTCAGACGATGAATATCAGGATGTCATGAAAAATATTGGCACCATGATTGACGCCGCCGTGCTTCTGCGTATCGGCGATCAGCCAGAGCAAGCGCCCCGTTGGCAATTCTTACAGGAGCGCTTCACCAAAGCGAGCGAACTGGAAATAAAATTCTGGGATATGGGATTGCGCGGAGCATGAAACCTACGCCCTCCATATCGCTAACCGGAAGTTATACGATTAATGGCGATCATTTATTTGGGCCGCTCACTATCGACATACCGGCGGGACAATGGACCTGCCTTCTTGGCGCTTCCGGCATTGGCAAATCAACAATTTTGCGTCTGATTTTGGGATTGAAAACCGCCGGTATTTTCTCCGGAAACATTACAGCAAGCGATGGTGATGTGCTGACTGACCGCATCAGTTACATGGCCCAGTCCGACTTGCTTTTACAGTGGTTGAATGTGCGCGAGAATGTGGTTTTGGGCGCAAGATTGCGCGGGGAACAACCCGATATGCTTCGCGCCAAGGCGCTGATTGAGCGCGTTGGGTTAACCTCACATCAGGATAAACATCCAGCAGCATTATCGGGCGGCATGCGGCAACGAGCAGCGCTCGCGCGAACACTGATGGAGGATCGCCCGATCGTATTGTTGGACGAACCGTTCTCTGCTCTTGATGCCAGCACACGTGCAGATATGCAGGAATTGGCAGCCGAAATGCTGGAGGGAAAAACTGTTCTTCTGGTAACTCATGATCCTGCAGAAGCCAGCCGGTTGGGGCATAAAATTGTCCTGATGTCGGCAAGCGAAGCAGTGATTTGGGATCAACCCAACACTGCACCCATCCGCGCCATTGATGCCTCCGAAACACTTGCCTGCCAGTCGGCACTCCTGAGCCAACTTAGAGGTCAAAATCTGGAGGTGCCCTATGAAGCGACTTGATATTTTATGGTCGGGAATATTCGGAGTAATGATTTGGCAGGCCGTAGTCTGGATAACCGATGCACCGCACTTTATTCTGCCCTCTCCATTACGTGTACTCGGTGCTGCTTATGATAGCCGTGCACTTATTGGGGAACATGCGATTGTCACCGCAACAGAGGTTTTCATTGGATTGGCAATTGGCGTGGTGCTCGGCGTATTAACGGCCATTGGCCTTGCTGTCTCGCCAACAGCACGACGCCTCTTTTTACCTATTCTGGTTTTCACCCAGGCCGTACCGGTCTTCGCACTGGCACCCATTCTAACCCTTTGGTTAGGATATGGCATTGGTGGAAAAATCGTTATGACCGTACTCATCATCTACTTCCCTATAACCTCATCGTTTTACGACGGCCTCACACGAGTGGAAAATAATCTGCTCGATCTAGCCCAAACCATGGGTGCGACCAAAACCCAAATCATGCGACGCATCCGCATCCCATCAGCCCTGCCATCACTTGGGTCTGGCTTGCGACTTGCAGCGGTCTATGCACCCATCGGCGCGGTAATTGGCGAATGGGTTGGTTCATCTAAAGGCCTGGGATATTTAATGCTGCTGGCAAATGGGCGCGCCAAAACCGACTTAATGTTTGCCAGTTTGATTGTGCTGGCGATCTTCGCTGTCAGTTTACATGCATTGGTCGGAAAAATTGCAGACCGTCTTGATGAGTACTCCAGATAGACCAATCACGAGAACTAAACCGTGACAAGCCCTCTCCATGGACGGTAAGGGAGCATGCCGGATAATATCTCTGTTGAGCGGCTGTGCGAATAATTAAATATGAAGAAGTTTATCTGCATGTCTGCCGTAGCGTTCCCGAAGATCGCACGGCAATCCGTAAATATCTGATCTTCTATAACACTAAAAAACCCCATTCATCGCTTGACGAAGAAAAACCCATCAAGGTTACTTCAACATACGACAACCAATCCTGGCTGCCGCATAACAAAGGGTAGAAATTCACTCATAAAATTAAGCCAAACGGGTCAGATAAACCGAACCACTTCTGTTACAAAACCAGAACCTATTATTGATCTGCAATTGGTTGCTGGGAATACGTTGGGCGCCAAAGTGATTGTACTTCAGATCTGTGACCTGTAGTAACTTTTCCGACTAAAATATAGCTAGAAGGGAAATTTAAACCAAATTCCTGCAATAAGGTATTTGGCAGAGATCTTGTGCCGGATATCGCAGTAAGAACCCATGCGGATTTAAGCGTTTCGTTGCTGCCTAAAGAAAGCGCTTTGTGGACAAACTCAGTCGACCCCTTGTACCCGCCAAGCGTCCAAGGTGTTCCAATAAAAGTAGATGACAAAACAACATTGGCACCAGGACTGCCTCCGGTTAAATCAATCAAAGGAGTTCCTTCCACCCATCCAGCGGCTAATGCAATTTTTTGCAGCCCTCTAATATAGTTGGCGGTCTTAATATCTACCTTTAACGTATCCTGTCGGCCAAGAATTTGGATAATTTCAGTCTGCTCGTATATAGGCGCCACGGAACGGTAGGGTTTTGTATAGGCTTGGTGCATCCCTTTTGTCATTAAGGCCACGCTGAGAAAGAGAACTCCAGCAAGTGCAAAGCGTTGGTTTGATTTGTGATGTGCCCAAAGGGCCAAAATAAAGAGTGACATGCCGAAGAAGGGCATCGAAAGAACAATTTGCCGAAAAAGGCCATTATTGCTACCGAATGCAAAGGCTACTGACAAAGCAAAAAATAGCAATAAAATCCGCATCAAATTAACAAGACTACCCGATTGATGCCTTTCAAGTTGGGCTTGCGAGAATTGAAGGGAAATTGTTGTGAAGAGAATGGTGATGAAAAAAGCTGTAGTGACCGCTCCGGTAAGTTGTGACCCTCGCCAATAGAGCTCGGTCACACTGCACATCATCACAAGTACTAACATAACAGGTTTGAATTTTCGGCATAAAGGCGAAAAATGGAATGAAATGAGAAAAACGATGAGTACAACAAATGTAATGCCTTGAATCTGAATATATGTAGGCCAAATGCTGCTCATATCAGCGAAGAAATTCTTAAAAACTGAAGAAAACGTATGCCCCGATTGAAGGAGGTATAGTGCTTGTTGGCCCATATTCAGTTTGTTGAAAGAAGCATCAAAACCACCATCAAGAACGACAACATGAAAGATTGCCGGAACACTCGCGCTGATGCCGCTAATCAAAACTGCTTTAGTCCAGTTTTTGATTGGTTGAGTGAAAAATGTCCATATAATAAAAATTATAGACAGTACAATCCCTGTTGTAGGCTTTGCAGCGAATGCAAAAAATCCACCAATTCCCGTCAAAATAAAAGCCGCAACGAGCAAATATTTTTGCTTTGAGGAAGCGCCCTCTGCATTAGTTGCGGCAAGCAACAGTCCTGATCCAGCGAGTAACGTTGAAGAGAGCGCTAGCCAATTGTAAGAAGGGGTTAAGAGCCAGTATCGGTAAAAATATAGCGTGCAACACGTGGAAATAGAAATGGCAAATATACGAGTTTTTTTCGAGCAATCTATTCCGAGGTTTCGGTAACAATAGGTGCACACAGCGGTCGAAAAAAACGCTGCTACCGCAAGCAGTATGGCAATACCCGCAATTCGCAACCCGGTGATTGTGCCGCCAGCGAGAGTTTTTAATCCACCAGTATAATAACCGTACCAATTCCATTGAAATAATATCAATTGCGGATGAGTTGCGCGGAGAACATAGGACGACTCGTCGGTTATATCTATCGAACGATCAGCGTTGGCCAATAGAAAGAGAAAACACAATATTGCAGGAAAAATTGCAATTAGCTTCAATATTACTTGTGGCAAATTGGTTTTCCTTGCACTAACCAAAGATCTCTCGAGAAAGCCTCCGAAATAATACCGCATTTTATCAGAGTTACACCTAACAAACATTGAACTAACTTTGGATATAATAATATTAATTACGATTCAAAAAACTATTGATGGAATTAATACACGAGATATACCGCACCTAGGCCCACGTTCAACTGACTAAGGCGTTGTATACACTCACTTTATGGCAGTGTATAGTGCTGTAAAATTCTCTTTTAGTCTGTGAATTGTCAAATGTATTTCGTACGAGCGCGAATTTTTGTGCTCGAATGGAAGCGCGCTCATGCCAAAGTGGTTTGCTTGTGCTGTAGAAAGTTTGTTCTTTAATGAGTGATATAATCAATCAACGGCCGCCCAAACCAGATGTTTCAATTACTATCCCTATATACAATGAGGTTGAGAATCTGGATCGCCTTGAAAGCCAGCTTTTTGCGGTTATTGATCTCATGCAAGAAAGTGTCGAAGTTATTGCTGTAAACGATGGAAGTACGGATGGCAGCAAAATTAAACTGGAACAAATTTGTAAAAGAAGAAAAACATTCAAGGTCGTGAATTTTCATCGGAACAGTGGCCAAACTGCAGCTCTTATGGCTGGCATAGATTATTCTCAAGGAGATATAATCGTTGCCCTGGATGCAGACCTACAAAACGACCCTAAGGACATTCCAAGCTTGCTCCAAAAACTGGATGAAGGCTATGATGTTGTGTCGGGTTGGCGAAAGAAAAGGAAAGACGCTGCTATTCGTCGCAATTTGGTTAGTCGGATAGCCAATCGATTAATCTCTAAGATCTCCGGTGTCCATTTACATGATTATGGCTGCACACTGAAAGCCTATCGTCGCGATGTAATAATAGGCTTTCGACTTTATGGTGAGATGCATCGTTTCATCCCGATTTATGCGACATGGATGGGCGCGCGCGTTACCGAAATCCCTGTTACGCATCATGCTCGCCAGTTCGGCCAATCAAAATATGGTTTGAGTAGAGTATATCGGGTGCTCCTTGATCTCATCGTAATAAAGTTTTTGGAACGCTATCTAACTAAACCAATATATTTATTCGGAGGTATTGGTGCCTTATCCATAGCAATCTCAATTATGTTATTCGCCTATGCGGTATATCTGAAACTGTTCCAAGGCGTTTCATTTATTCTAACGCCGCTTCCAATCTTGTGTACTTTTACTTTCCTCATAGGAGTGATCAGTATTCTAATGGGACTTCTGGCCGAAATTTTGACGCGTGTTTATTTTGAGACGGGTAATAAGCTTGCCTACTCGGTGGCTAGCAAACACAATATTGAAGAAAAACTGATTAAAAAATTATAGCATGGAGACTTATGACAACTCACCAAATATTCACGCGGTTTATTGAGGATATACCACCTCGTCACAGGGGGCTGTGAATGTGTGGAATAGCCGGATATTTTGGGGGCGGAACACGCTCGCAAATTGAGCAGATGACCGCCGCCCTTGCTCATCGGGGTCCTGATGACGAGAGTATTTTTGAGAGCCAATCGGAACCTCTATTTTTGGGACACAGACGGTTGTCGATCATCGACCACCAGCATGGTGCCCAGCCCATGTGGGACAAGGACGGCAATGTTGGTGTGATTTTCAATGGAGAAATCTATAATCACATAGAATTACGCAACGATCTAGAAAAACTTGGCCACCGGTTTTTGTCTAGCCATTCCGACACTGAGGTGTTGATTCATGGATACAAACAATGGGGGGAAAAATTACCTCAAAAACTAAATGGCATGTTCGCATTTGCCATCTACGACAAACTAAAGCGCCAGCTGTATCTTGCACGAGATCGTTTTGGTGAAAAACCATTGTTTTATGCCTATCGAAAAAACCACTTTGCTTTTGCCAGTGAGTTGTCTGCGTTGGCTTTAGCTCCAGGTGTTGGGAATTCTCTCAACAGAATGGCTATTCAAAAGTTATTTGCCTATGGATATATTCCAGGACCAACCGCGCTTTACGAAGGAACCAAGAAACTACCTGCTGGTCACAGTTTGCTGTTTGATATGCAATCGGGCGAGATGTTTCTCAATCAATATTGGAAGTTTGAACTTAATCCCGATCACTCCTTGGAAAATAGGCATTCTGCAGAATTAGCTGATGAGTTGGAATTCTTGATTCATCAGGCAGTTAGCCGCAGAATGGTTGCTGACATGCCTATCGGAATTCCTCTTTCTGGTGGGATTGATTCATCCTCCATTCTTGCTGCAGCAACAGCCGGCGCTCCTTCGGGATCAATAAACACATTCACGATTGGGTTTCACCAAAAGAGTTTTGATGAGAGTGCTTATGCGCGGCGTGTTGCTGAATGGCTTGGTTCTAACCACCATGAAAAAATACTGGATTTGCCTGAAGCCCAAGAATTAATAGATACTGTTTTGCCCAGGATGGATGAACCATTGGGAGATTCATCTCTGCTACCTAGCTTTTTGTTAAGCCGCTACTTGAAGGAAAACATTTCTGTTGCTCTTTCAGGCGATGGGGCAGACGAACTTTTTGCCGGGTATGATCCCTTCAAGGCACTCAACATGGCTTCAACCTATGAGAAAATAGTACCTAAATTTTTGCATAGTGGTGTGCGTCGTTTGATAGACTTAATTCCATATCACGATACGAATATGAGTTTGGAATTCAAATTGAAACGGGCACTCCGCGGCATGTCCTATCCCGCATCAATAAGATTGCCTGTTTGGATGTCGCCATTAGAACCGGAGGAAATAGGTGAATTGATGCAAGAACAGGTGCATCCAGAGGATCTTTATAGCGAAGCGATCCAAATCTGGGAAGAAACCCAGAATCTTGACCCCGTTGAACAAGCGTTAACTTTTTTTACAAGACTTTATCTGACAGACAACATTCTTGTGAAGTCAGACAGATCTGCGATGATGAATGGGCTTGAAAGTCGTGCTGTGTTTCTTGACAATGATCTAGTTGATTTTTGTCAACAGTTACCGAGTTGTTTCAAGTTTTATAATGGCGAATCAAAAATTTTACTGAAGGAAGTTGCTTCCAGATCGCTACCTTCGGATATTGTTCAACGTAAAAAAAAGGGGTTCGGAATTCCTCTCGCCCAATGGTTGAGAATGGTACCAACTCATCCTCCACTTAAACCTATCCTAAATATGCAAACCGAATTGATACAAGAAGCCTTCGACGAGCACAGGTCTGGTCGAAAGGATCACCGTCTTGCCCTATGGAGTTGGTTATGCCTTCAAGCCATCGTTAATCCAACAAGAATGTAATTCAGCCAATCTGAGTGTCCAACCCAGACTATTGGAGTAAAATCAAAAATTTACAATTCGGAGGCGATCACAATGGTTTGGACTGACATGGTAATTAGACACACCAGAGTAAGGTAGCAATTGCGGCTGTTACTAAACAGAGCGTATCTTCCCGATCTAGTGCGCGCTAAAATACAGGATCGAGATCACGATGGTAAATAGAGATACACAATGGGGTAATCTGAAGAAAGAAAAAACAAATTGCGATTAGAGCTATTGTTTCATCTAAATCGCGCTTTTGTCAAAGCTCGTCCTGCCAGATGGGATTGGTCCATGCTCGTTTTCCTGCGCCGTCGATAATTGTCACACGTAACCATGGACTTCTATCTGGTACCAGCCATCCAATATCAAGGTCAGCCAGATTAAGCGTTGCGCGAGTGATGGATTTGCCGCTGGTTTTTACGGACCGCGATGTGCCTCCAACAACCGAGATAGAATTTACCGGCGAACACACAATATCCAATTGATTGCCTGAAATTGACAGGGAATGAATTTGCGGCCCCTGACTGGAGTAATAATTTCCTGATTTGAGTGCGTTGAGCAAATCATCGGGTTGCAGACTTTCTGCTTTCACATGAACCCAACCGCCAAAAGCATCATCATTACCGCTGGAAAAATGTGCATCGTCAGCGGCAAATCCCGTAAGGCGTTTACCGTCATTCGACATCTGGTCAAGCAAATACCAACCTTCTCCCCGGTCGGTTTGAACTGCACACCCATGGTTATAAATCTCGACAGCATGGGCTACATCTATGCTACGCGCATCCTCTAATGTTAGCTGTGACCATGCTGGATGCACTATGGCGACAAAGGCTCCGGCATCCGCTGCTCTTTTGGCAATTTCAGGACCTGTTTCGTCCTTGCCGCATGGCGCGAAATCCAATGGCAGGCCCGCTGCCAGAATGTGCCAGAGTTCTCCTATGCTGGTTTTTGGTGCATGCAATTCCGCACCGATTAATGTAGTAAATTTGTTCGACCGCATAGCGCGTGTATCGGCGATTGGCCATTTGAACGCTTCAACAAAATGCTCCGACATCATGAGAAAATCATAGCCCGCATTGCTATAAGACTCGATTACCTTTTCTAAAGGTAGAGCCCCGTCAGAAAGGGTTGAATGGGTGTGAAGGTTGCCGCGCCAAAATTGCCCGGGCAATGAGAAAGGAGATATGTCGGTCATTAATATGCCTTTGAAAATCACCGATTAATTTGACGAATACGTCATATATAGACAGTTAATGTGACAAATAAGTCGTGTGTCATATATGGTCAGTAAGTCGTACGCGAATGCCTCTAAACCTGATTATTGCGAGCGCCATACAAAGCCAGTTTTCGACTGATGGCAAGTACATAATTTGCTTCATCCTCAGAAATAATCAGATCGCCAAAACAACGCTCTTATGGGTTGAATTTCGGACCTCTGATTTTGTTTTACGAAACAAAATCATCAACGATCACCATTGGCAGTGGTCCTGACGCTAGGTATAGTCGGCATGAATTCTTCTGCCGTGGAATAATAGTCGTATTTTTCGACACGTGTATGAGTATCGAAACGGATTAAAATAATGGAACTTAAGTGGCTTGAGGATTTTCTTTCTCTTTGCGAAACAGGAAATTTTCGCATTTCTTCCGGGCATCGTTGTGTCTCTCAGCCTGCTTTTAGCAGACGTATCAAATCACTGGAGAGCTGGGTTGGTGCGGAGCTGATCGATCGATCTTTTCAACCCACCAGACTGACCCGCGCAGGAGAAGTGTTTAGACCCATTGCCATAGAAATTGTTGGTCTTGCGAACCAATCGCGGAGCGATGTCAGAACTCAAATTAAGGCGGAAAATGAAAAAATTAGGTTCTCAACCCTAAGCACGCTGGCACAGTTCTTTATTCCCGCATGGTTGAAAGAGTTGCAATCCTCCATTGAAACTGAGGCGTTCAGCGTCAGGACCGGCTATGGCAATATTGACGAATACCTTGGTGCTCTGGAGGAAGGACAGGTTGATTTTTTTATCTGTTATGAAGATCCCACCGGAACCATTGTCAATGACACCGAGAAGTTCCGTTCTCTTTTGCTGGGCTCTGAAACTTTAATTCCCATTGTTAGCCCTGACGAGAATGGCG
Source organism: Rhizobiaceae bacterium (assembly GCA_016763155.1). GTDB lineage: Bacteria > Pseudomonadota > Alphaproteobacteria > Rhizobiales > Rhizobiaceae. Next base: position 42,455 of record JAESUH010000024.1, on the reverse strand, counting down.
AGCCACGGATTTGGCTTCCAACGGCTAAGCCGGGCAGTTCCATTCCCTATCTGCTTACTTATTCCAATCCGCTGGTCTGGCCGATTAAAGCTCATATTGAGAGGCGTTATGGCGACCTAAATTTTGAACCTATGTATGAGTCTTCAATCGCCGCGGCGATAAAGGCCATGGCTCTTGAAGGGTATGGCGTTGCCTGGGTGCCAAAATCAATCGTTGAAGATGATCTTGCAAAGGGGCTTTTGGTGCGGGCGGCAACGAAAGAAGATGATATTTTTTTGAATATCAAGATTTATAACTATGAACCAAATACAGAGCCTAAAACTGAAAAATTCTGGCAAGTACTAATATCAAAAGACTAACAATATAAAGTCATGCAAAATTTGCATGACCTTTCTTTATTAAAGGTATTGGACCGTGAACGATCCTCGCAATACTTTTTTTTGGAATAATTGAAGGAGTGAATGTAATCGAACAGGTCATAAACCTGTTACTAAACATGACTATTCATTCCGACAGATTACTTAAAAACTAAAAACCATTTAAGGGGAGAACATTCAGATGAAACTTACCACATTACTCACATCCGCTGCGATTATCGCTGCAGTGATGTTTGCCGGAGCCACGTCGGCTTCTGCTGAAAGCACACTGGAAATTGTAAAAAAACGCGGGCACCTGCGCTGTCAGGTCGGGCCAGCTTCGCCGGGCTTTTATTTCCTTGATTCCAAGGGTGATTGGCAGGGCATTGATGTTTCAGTCTGTCATGCCGTTGCAGCCGCGATCTTCGGCGATCCTACAAAACTTGAAATTCAATCGGTCAGCAGTCAGGCGCGTTTTACCTCTCTTGCCAATGGCGATTCCGATATGTTGTCACGCACGGCAACATGGACAATGTCTCGCGATACGCAGCTTGGCATCGATTTTCTAACACCCAACTTTTATGACGGTCAGGGCTTCACAGTCCGCAAAGACAGTGGCATCACCAACGCCCTTGAATTGAAGGGCGCCAAAGTATGCGTCACAACCGGAACGACCACAGAATCAAATCTTGCAGATTTCAGCCGTACCCATGATCTCAACATCAGCGCGGTGACATTTGAGGATTATAACGTTCGCGATGAAACCTATTTGCAGGGCGGCTGTGATGCGGTAACTGCCGATAAATCAGCTTTGGCTGGCAATCTGGCAGCGTTCCCTGTTCCCGGCGATCATCTGATTTTGCCTGATACACTATCCAAAGAGCCTTTGGCTCCGGCAGTACGCCACGGTGATAACCAGTGGGCAGATATTGTCCGGTGGACTGAGTTCGCAATGGTCAATGCTGAAGAGCTTGGCATTACCAGCGCCAATGTTGATGATCTGCGCGCCAATTCTAAAAACCCGTCAATCCGCCGCGTGCTGGGCGTTGAAGGGAATATCCATGAAGGCATCGGCCTTGATAAGGATTGGGCTTATAACATCATCAAGTTGGTCGGCAATTACGGCGAAGTCTATGAGAAATATATTGGTAATGGCGAAAAAGCCATTGGTATTCCTCGTGCAGGTTCAGCCAACGCCCTTTGGACCAAGGGTGGCCTGATGTATTCTCCTCCTATGCGCTAATATTAGCGCAGGCGGACTAAACGATTAACCGGCACCGGGGAAATTTTTGAATTGATCCGGTGCCGGTAAACTAAGTAAGAAATAAAAATAATAAGAAATATCCGGGGAAATATATCGTGGCGATCAACGATAATCGCAAAGAAACCATACGGGCCAAACCTGCTGAAAAGTTTAACTTTTTTCATGATGAGCGCGTTCGCTCGGTCTTCTATCAAATTCTCACTGCGCTGGTTGTTGGCTGGGTCGCGTGGTTTTTGATTTCCAACACTTCGGGAAACCTCGAAAAGCGCGGCTTGAGTTTCGGGTTGGACTTCCTCGATGTGGAGGCACCCTTTGATCCTGATTTCAAATTAATCTCTTTTGCTGTTGGCGAAGACACCTATAGCCGTATCTTCCTAATCGGGATTCTCAATACGCTTTATGTGTCGTTTCTAGCCATTGTCGGAACCACTTTTTTGGGATTTTTCGTCGGCATTATGAGGCTTTCCAAGAACTGGTTGGTTTCAAATGTCGCTCTGGCCTATGTGGAAGTCATCCGCAATATTCCGTTGTTGATACAAATTATTTTTTGGTATTCGGTGATCTACGCCGTGTTGCCCCGGATCAAGCAGAGCCTTGATCTCTCAATGGGCGCAGAATTGGTGATGCTGAATATTCGCGGGTTATACGTGCCATGGCCGGTTGCAGGTGACCTGCTCTGGATGACTTTTGTGGCCCTCGCGGTCGCAGCCATTGCTGCTTATATCTACAGAAATTGGGCGCGAAAACGTCAGGATAAAACCGGCGAGAATATACCGACTTTCCTGCCCATTATTGCAATGCTCATCATCTTTCCCGGACTGGTGTTCCTGACGACCGGATCGCCCATGACATGGGATGTGCCCAAAATTGACGGGTTCAATTTTACCGGTGGTGCATCGCTTCCCCGGGCCTTTATCGCATTGCTGGCAGCGCTGATTTTCTATCATTCAGCCTATCTGGCAGAAGCCGTGCGCGCCGGGGTTCAGTCCGTCAATAAGGGGCAAACCGAGGCCGCACTGGCAATTGGTCTTCGACAAAATCAGGTGTTGAAGAAGATTGTTATTCCACAGGCAATGCCGGCAATCGTGCCGCCGATGATCAGTTTGTGGATGGATGTTGTTAAAAATTCGTCTCTCGCCACCGCCATTGGTTTTGCCGATCTGGTGGCGGTCTATATGCAAACGTCTTTGAACACCGCAGGCCACGCCGTTGAAATCGTCGGCATGACCATGGGCTTTTATATGTTCGTAAGCTTGGTAATCTCGTTCTTTCTCAATATTTACAATAAACGTGTCCAACTGGTGGAGCGCTGATTATGGAATATGTCAGAACAAAAGATGTACCGACCAGAAAGCCGCCGATGAACGAAAGCTCATTGCTTGGCTGGCTGAAAATAAACCTGTTCGATACGCTTTTCAGCAGTGTTCTCACTGTTCTCGTTTTGACTGCCATCTTCTTTGCCGTTAAAGCGCTCTGGATTTGGGGAGTTTCTGACGGAGTTTGGGTCGCTGAAACAAGGAGAGAGTGTTTCAAAATCAGTCTAGACGGTGCCTGCTGGGCAGGGGTCTTTGCTTGGTTAGATAATATCTTCTATGGCCGCTATCCCCGCGATGAACTATGGCGGGTTAACCTTGGCGGTGTGCTGTTGGTTATCTGGATGTTGCCCCTATGGTTACCGCGTGTGCGGGGAAAAATCCTTGTTGGATTGTCCGTGGTTGCCCTTTATCCGTTCCTTGCCGGGTATCTTTTTTCCGGTGGTGAAAAAGGCATCTTCATGCAGGTGATGATCGCTGCTGCAATTGTTGGCCTTGCAGCCAATATCGCAAATGCGGTCACCGGATATTTTAATCACGGAAGCCTGTCAAATTTCATCATTCGCAAGATCGGTAAAAGCGAAGCGCATGAAAAACAACAGCGCAATATCCTTCTTGCCATTCTTCTTTTTGCTCTCGCGGTGGCATTCATCTGGCAGATGAGCTGGACAGAGGAAAACGTAACCTGGACCAAATGGGGTGGATTATTCCTAACATTTGTCATTTCCGGTATCGGCATTGCCGCGGCGCTCCCCGGTGGAATTTTTCTTGCTCTTGGTCGTCGTTCGAAACTGCCGGTAGTGCGCGTTCTTAGTACAGCGTTTATCGAACTGTTTCGTTCAGTTCCGCTGATAACGGTGCTGTTTATGGCCACAACAATGTTTCCTCTGTTTGTTCCTGAAAGCTTCCAGCTCAACAAATTGGTACAGGTCATTATTGCGGTTTGCTTGTTCTATGCCTGTTATCTAGCAGAGACTGTTCGGGCCGGCTTGCAGGCAATACCCAAAGGTCAATATGAAGGTGCCCACACAATTGGGCTGGGTTATTGGGGTACTATGGGGCTGATTATCATGCCGCAGGCCTTAAAACATATGATCCCGAATATTGTCGGTACCTTCATTAATTTATTGAAGAGTACAACTCTGGTTTCGGTCATCGGTCTGTTTGATATTTTGAATATTTTGCGGGCAATCAGCAAGGATACGCCTTGGATCGGGCTTCACAAAGAACCGCTGGTCTTTGGCGCGATACTGTTTTTTATCATCTGTTTTGCCATGTCCAAATACAGCCGTCATCTGGAAGCAAAGCTTGCAACCGGCCATAGAAATTAATCTGGAAAACCGGGAGAAAACATGAGCAATACAAAAACTAAAGCCCGGAAGAATGCCAACGGGCAACTGGCTTCCGCAGCTTCCAGTGAAGTCATTATCGACCTCAACGAGGTCAATAAATGGTACAGTGAATTTCACGTATTGAAGAACATCAACCTCGTGGTGCATGAGGGCGAACGCATTGTAATTTGCGGCCCGTCCGGTTCTGGTAAATCAACCCTTATTCGGTGCATCAACCACCTCGAAGAACATCAGGATGGTTCGATTGTGGTTGATGGCATCACGCTGGATAAAAACCTCAAAAACATCGACCATATCCGCACCGAAGTTGGCATGGTGTTTCAAAGCTTCAACCTGTTTCCCCATCTCACCATTTTGGAGAATCTGACACTGGGACCGATCTGGGTTCGTAAGCTAACCAAAGTTGACGCGGAAAAACGCGCCATGGAATATCTCGAACGAGTGAGAATTCCCGAGCAGGCAGATAAGTTCCCCGCTCAGTTGTCAGGCGGTCAACAGCAGCGTGTGGCCATCGCCCGCTCATTGTGTATGAACCCGAAAATCATGTTGTTTGACGAGCCGACCTCAGCCCTTGATCCCGAGATGATCAAGGAAGTTCTCGATGTGATGATCGAGCTGGCCAATACGGGAATGACCATGATCGTGGTAACCCACGAAATGGGTTTTGCCAAAACCATCGCCGACCGTGTGATCTTTATGGATGAGGGGGTTATTGTCGAAGAAAACGAGCCCAACGCCTTTTTTAATAATCCTCAACAAGAACGAACAAAGCTGTTTCTCAGCCAGATACTTTGATCTTTCGGCCTATTTGAATGAAAAGATTGGTTGCATGTCCTGTGACCTTTTGACAAAATCAGGCAGGCGGGAACAGTAAAAATCGAATGTCTACTTTGAGCCCTAGTATGACAAATGCCAAGGCTAGTTCCTACCCATAGCAGTAGATGTAAAAAACCGCCAAGTGAGCAAGCAACTATTCGGTGGCAATCTCTTGTACAGTCAGATCACCCCACAGCGCTTCCAGAGCCACCGTTGCATTAAACTTGTCCAAAAATCATCGTCTCATGGTTATAGTCATATCCATTCATTGCTTTTGGATACATATTAACAGGCTTTCCCAATTTCCTGGACCACTTCAAGATGCGGGCCGAGACAATTACAGGGCTTCAAGTCTTCATTGTCGCACAACAATCCTCGGTAAAATTAGGTCGCTTGAGTGCCGAATTTATATTTAAGGAAATGCCACAGAAACGGGCCGAAAAGGTGCATACCACTCACTTCAAAGCATAGCTTTCAAGTGCATTGTCATGTATTTAGCTGGCGCAAGCCTTCGCGTACATCGTTCATAGAATCTCGCAATAACTCCGTCATTCGTTGTTTTGCTAATTCCGGATTCTGATCTCGAATAGCCTCAAACACTGCTCGGTGTTGAAGTAGTCGATCTTCTTTGATGCCAGCGGCACCTTGCCAGCTTAGTTTGAATGTACTCAACAATGCTGTGTGAATTAGCCCGCCAAGCGCGCCTATGAAATGATTACCAGTAGCCTCTAATATTGCGGAATGGAATCGAAAATCAGCTGCGATTAGCTCTCCGGCACCGTTTTTATGGCGCTCCATATCATCATATGCTGCAGAGATTTTTTCAATCGTCTCGCTGGTCCTTACTTCAGCAGCAATTGCTGCAGCTGGAGGTTCAACAAATTCGCGTAGGACATATAAATCAGCAATGAAGCTTTCCGATGGAACAGCCTGCAAGTGCCATGCCAGCACATTTGGGTCGAGCATGTTCCATTCAGATTTTGGGCGCACACTCGTTCCTACCCTTGGCCGCGCAACGATAAGCCCCTTGGCAGTTAAAACGCTGTAGGCTTCACGAAGAACCGTGCGTGAGACGGAGAACCGTTCAAGCATTGCGGCTTCATTTGGAAGCCGCGTTCCAGGCTGATGGACCCCACTGATAATTTCCTGACCAAGCTTATTGACAAGTTGCGATTGAAAATTCCGTTCAAAAACGTCCCGATTGCTAGACAGAAATGTCTGTCCATCCGCTGATGCACCCAATGAGTCCGTTACCTTTGGGGAAACGTCACTATCAGAATTCGACAATTGCAATATCCCATATGTTGATGTCACGCGCGACCACGCAGATTGAAAGATCCAACCAAGAACCTATGCATAACGATAAAAATAAACAGAAGTAACCCACTGCTGATAATAATCCATGCGCTATTTAACGAGCCATCGAAAATTATCAAGGTGGATATCAACCCCAAAATCATGCCCCCGAAAAGGGTTCCGGCAACCATTCCTACCCCACCTGTTAATAATGTGCCGCCAAGCACGACAGCTGCAATGGCGCTTAGTTCGCTGCCAGTCCCTGCTAGAGGGTAGCCCGACGATGTATAAAGTGCATAAATCACACCGGCCAAAGCGCCATAAAAACCTCCCACGGCGTAAATCATCACGGTAGTTTTTCTTATCGGAACGCCCATTAGTTCGGCTGATTTCCTATCACCACCGATGGCATAAACATTGGAGCCGAAACGGGTGTAGTGCGCCAGCAGAATTGCTGCAAGCAAACTAATCAACATTACAATTGCAGAAGCCGCGAGGAAGCCGCCTCCAGGTAAGGGAACATGCACACGGGCAACCTCTGCGACAAATGGATGGCGAATGGGGACGGAATCCAAACTTACCATGAAACTGCTACCGCGCAGAAGAAAGAGCCCCGCCAAGGTCATGATGAATGGCTGAATATCGCAAAAATCAATTATGAAACCCTGGAGTGCGCCAAACAAAATACCAAAGATAAGCAGTATCGCGATTGAGGCTAATGGGTGCCATCCCGCGAGATCAAGGTTTGCCATCACAACTCCGACAAACCCGATCATCGATCCTACCGACAAATCAATGCCACCAGAAAGTATGACAAATGTTGCGCCAATTGCTGCGATAATGATGAAGGCATTATCTGCTAGAATATGACCGAGAACCAGCGTTGAAAGGAAATTCTTGAACAGAAATCCACCTGTCAAAAACAATGCAATAAACACAGCAATTGTAGCCATTAATGGCCAATATTTTTCGTTCATGATTTCCTCCAGGAAAACAATCCCCAAACGGCATTTCGCGCATTTTGTGACTGTAATAATAAGACAAAGAGTACGACGACGGCTTTGACAACGAGGTTATATTCAGGTGGCAATCCGCTAATCAAAATGGAAGTGGTCAAGGCTTGAATGATAAGCGCCCCAATGACCGTCATGCCGAGATAAATTCGTCCCCCAGCCAGAGAACCGCCACCGATGACCACTGCCAAAATTGCATCAAGCTCGATATAAAGTGCCACACTTACCGGGTCTGAAGTGTGGGTATCTGCGGTTAGTATCACCCCTGCAATTCCAGCACATAGGCCCGCAATCAAATATGCAGAAAATATGATTAGGCGAGCATTCACCCCTGCGAGATTGGCAGCAGAAGTATTGCCGCCCACAGCTTCAATGAAAAGGCCCAAAGCAGTGCGCCTGATTAAAAACCACAATGCAATAAAGACACCAACTCCCACAATTAACCGGGTAGGGATTAGCCAGATATGACCAACACTCAACCCTTGCAATAAGGCACTTTCAAAGCTTGGGTCTGTGCCTCCGTAGAATTGGTTCACCAGCAATCCGATGCCTCGACCAGATACCATCAAGATCAAAGTGGCGATGATGGGTTGAATGTTTAGGACTGCGACCAAAAATCCGTTCCAAAGACCACACAAAAGACCGGTGCCAAGAGCCAGAAAGAGAATTACGAAATGGGAGTCTCCTTCGTGGATCCGCCATGCAATAACTGCGCCGCAGATCGCAACTACAGAACCAACAGAAAGATCAATGCCTTTTGTGCCGATCACAACAGCCATCCCAAGTGCCACTATTGCTGTGGGCATAGCACGGTAGAAAATATCGATGACGCTTCCAAACAGGCGACCTTCGACGATCCGGATATCGTAAAACCCTGGCGATATGAAGCCATCGACAATGAATATGGCTGCCAGCGCTAATAGTGGCCAAGTTGCCCGATAGCCCGCCAGAGCGCGCAACCGTGTGCTCAATGTAATATCGGTACTCATCCGCTTGCAATCATCCCAATAATTTTTTCGCGCGTGACCTCGTCACCGGCGATTTCTCCAATTTGTTTGTGATCACGCAGAACTGCCACACGGTCGCTTACCGCCACGATTTCATCCAGTTCTGAGGATGCAACCAATAGGGCCATTCCTTGCGAACATAGGCGTCGAATTAGCATCACAATTTCTGCGTGGGCACCCACGTCAATACCGCGGGTCGGTTCATCCAGAATTAGCAATTTGGGATCGGACACGAGTGCGCGAGCAAGCACCACTTTTTGCTGATTACCACCGGATAATTGATTAACCGGCTTGTCCATATCAGGCGTTGCAATCGCCAGCGCTTTAATCATCTCATCCGCAAGGCGCTCTTGCTCATCATAGGACAGTTGCTTCAGCCAGCCATTTTTTGCCTGTAGGCTCAATATGATATTTTCGCGAATGCTCAACTCGCCGACCAGACCTTCTTCTTTACGGTCCTCGGGGCAAAAGGCGATGTCGCGACCAAGTGATTGTCGGGGAGAATTGTTCGTAACGACCTCGCCATTCATGGTTAAAGTGCCTGAATCTGACGGCAAGGCCCCAAAGATCAATTTTGCCGTTTCCGTTCGCCCCGAACCAAGTAGACCAGCCAGACCGACCACTTCACCGGCCCGAATGTTTAAATCAAATGGTTCAATGACCCGTTTGCATCCCAGACCTTTGGCGACTATTACGGGCTCTCCGAGATTGTCAGTTGATCTCTTTGTCAATTGGCCTTCGGCTTGTTCTAACTCGCGCCCGATCATCTGCTTGATCAAGTCGAGCCTCGGCAAATCCTTGGCCATAGATGTGCCGACAAGTTGACCGTTACGAAGCACGGTAATGCGATCGCTGATCTCATAAACCTGATCGAGAAAATGGGTGATGAACACGATGGCGATGCCGCGTGATTTAAGATCGCGAATGACCTCGAACAGAGCATTCGTTTCTCCCGCATCAAGGCTCGCAGTGGGCTCATCCAGAACCAAAACTTTTGTGTTGTCTTCAAGTGCGCGAGCAATCGCCACCAATTGCTGGATAGCGATTGAATAACTACCGACCGGACGTTCCAGATCGATATCGAGACTAAGTTGTTTAAGACGTTTGCGCGCCAAGTTGCGCGCCGCCGCCCAATTGATCAAACCAAAACGCGTGGGCTGGCGTTGTAGTGTCATGTTCTTTGCAACAGACATTGCAGGGATTAAATTAACTTCCTGATAGACCGTACTGATACCCAATTTTTGCGCGTCGACGGTGCTATTCAATACAATTGCTTGCCCATCAAGGCGAATCTTGCCCTCATCTGTAGGCAAGGCACCGGTCATAATTTTGATTAAGGTCGACTTTCCAGCACCGTTTTCACCCAGTAAGGCGTGAACTTCGCCAGGGTAAATACACAAATCTACGTTCTGCAAGGCTTTAACGCCTGGAAATAATTTTGTTATTCCGGACATTTCAATCCGAGGAATAGACGTATCCTCCACACACTTTCTCCTTGTTACAGAGCACGACAACTGGCTTCGAGACGTTTTTAAAAAGGCATCAAAGCAAAACCGTACCCCACCATTTAATTTGGCAGGGTACTCATCGTAGTTCCAATTTTAGTAATTGGTTTTGACAGTTTGCTTATTTTGCAGTGTGCAGATCTGATGGAATAACGATCCATTTTGGCAGGTCTGTCGGATTTTTCAGATACTCTTCAATCACCGGATAGATGAACTTGCCAATTGCTGAACGCAGCTCGACAGATGCATTTGCATCACCTGCATCAAGTGCTTTTACAATCGCAGGGACGTAATCGACAGAGATCATCTGCACGTCTTTACCTGGCTTGAGACCAGCTTCCTTCATTGCCTGAATCGCACCCAATTGCATGTTGTCATTATGAGCGAATGTCGCACAAATGCCTTCAAGATTGTTGGTGGATTTGATGAAAGCTTCCATCACTTTTTTGCCGCCTTCAGTGGTGAAGTCACCGCTTTGAGTTTTGACAATTTCCATTCCCGGGAATTGACCAATGACAGCTTCAAAGCCTTTTTTGCGTTCGATTGCCGGTGCCGAACCAACGGTTCCCTGAAGTTCAACAACTTTGCAAGAACCTTTGCTTTCAGTGGCAAGCCAAGCGCCAGCGAGTTTGCCTTCAAGATTAAAATCTGCCGAAATGCGGGTTACGAAAAGTGATTTATCTGCAACATCCACATCGCGATCCGCAAGAAATACAGGAATGCCAGCAGCTTTGGCTTCTGCAAGAACCTGATCCCAACCGGTCACAACAACAGGTGCGATGATGATTGCGTCTACTTGCTGAGCAATAAACGCACGAACGGCTCTTAGTTGATCTTCCTGTTTTCCCTGAGCGTTAGCGAATTTCAAATCAATTCCACGCTTTTTGGCTTCATCCTGCATGTCTTTAGAAAACGCGGGTCTCCAATCCCCTTCAGAACCAACCTGTGAGAAACCAAAGGTTGCGGCTGATGCAGTCACACTTGTGAATGCCATAGCGGCACCCAATACGGCACCACCTATCCATTTAAAATTATTCATAACTTCCTCCACTATTTTTAAATTTGACTTCAAACAGATCGGCTCAATTTGCCGAAATGAATTAAATCAATTTAATAGTCATACTATATTATTATATAATATAGCAAGGCATTGAATCGTTATTCATTTTGAGTTGGCTAAGCGCAAGAAGGATTGGTTGATCAAAATTTATTCAACTTTGGGGCAGTAAAAAACAAATGGAGGGAAGCCGAAAAAGCCAGTTCGGAACTGTTTAATGGCTGTCTTTACCAACCGCGCTCCCACGGCAACCTATGAGAAAGTCGAAATCAGCGCCCGTGTCGGCACCTTCCACATGCGTATGAAACAGCTGAGCAAAACCTCCATTTGGCATTTCAACTGACGGCGCCCATGCGTCTAGCCTTGCCTTCATTTCCTCATCGGAAATATCGAGATGTAGTGATCGGTTCGGCACATCCAGATCGATCATGTCTCCATCTTGAACGATCGCAAGCGGCCCTCCAATGGCGGCCTCTGGAGAGGTGTGAAGAATAACGGTTCCATACGCTGTACCGGACATTCGGGCGTCAGAAATGCGCACCATGTCTTTAATGCCCCTGCGAAGAATTTTCGGCGGCAATCCCATATTGCCGACCTCTGCCATTCCTGGATAACCTTTCGGCCCGCAGTTTTTTAAAACCATGATACAAGTTTCATCTATATCAAGTTCTTCGTCGTTGATTTTTGCTTTGTAGTCGTCGATATCCTCAAAAACCACTGCGCGGCCACGGTGTTTCAATAGAGATGGCGTTGCTGCAGATGGTTTTAATACAGCGCCTTTCGGGGCCAGATTTCCGCGAAGCACCGCTATACCTCCTTGTGGGGTCAGAGCATTTTCCACAGAACGAATAACATCATCATTCCAGTTTTTTACGTCCTTGACCTCACTCCAAATAGTCTGACCAGACACCGTCAATGAAGCTTTGTGTAGCAAGCCACCTTCGCCGAGCATTTTGATTACAACGGGTAATCCGCCTGCGTAAAAGAATTCTTCCATCAAGTATTTTCCTGACGGCATTAGATTTACGATGGTTGGAATATCTTTCCCAAGTTCGTCCCAATCATCGAGGCTCAAATCTATGCCAACGCGGCCTGCAATCGCCAATAAGTGAATGACAGCATTTGTCGAACCGCCGATTGCACCATTGGTCCGAATGGCATTTTCAAACGCTTCTCGCGTCATAATGTCCGATGGCTTGAGGTCATCCTTGACCATATCAACTATACGTCGACCAGATAGCTGAGCCATCACTCGACGGCGGCTATCCACCGCAGGAATTGCGGCATTTCCTGAAAGGGCCATCCCCAATGCCTCCGTCATACTTGCCATTGTGGATGCTGTTCCCATCGTATTACAGCTGCCAGGCGAACGGGACATGGCTTGCTCAGCCTCAAGAAAATCATCCTGGGTTAGCTCTCCCGACTTGACCATTTCGGACATTTGCCACAGGGCAGTTCCAGATCCAATTTGTTGATTGCGCCAATGTCCATTTAACATCGGCCCACCCGAAACGGCTATTGCCGGGAGGTCCACGCTGGCGGCTCCCATCAGCAATGCAGGTGTCGTCTTATCGCAGCCAACCAAAAGGACCACGCCATCCAATGGGTTGGCGCGAATTGCTTCTTCAACATCCATTGAAGTCATATTACGATACATCATCGCCGTTGGCCGAAGAGTGCTTTCACCAGGAGAAAAAACGGGAAACTCCAATGGCAGACCTCCCGCTTCATAAATGCCATTCTTTACCCGTTCAGCCAAATCTCTCAAATGAGCGTTACAGGGGGTTAGCTGCGACCATGTATTGCAAATACCAATTACAGGCCTCCCGTCAAAAAGATCAGCGGGAAACCCTTGGTTTTTCATCCATGAACGATGATAAATGTGATCGCGTGATGTGCCGCCAAACCATTCTGTAGACCGGAGTTTTCTCGGCCATTCAGCCGGAGTAAATTTGCTCATTTTAATTTCCCGAAGTTTCGGCCGTGACATGTTTCAGACAGCTCGGAGAGACCTCCAGAAACGGCGTTCACGGTCCCTAATATTGATTAGTAATACAATATTATTAATTGCGTTCGCAAGTGCTTAATGCCTATACTCATCAGGCTGAAAGGAATTAGCTATTGCTCGGATGTTTTCCAACCTTCGTGGCAAACACCCTTTTTTATGCCCCCTAAACTGGCGATACGGGCAAAGGATTGGTGACGAAATAGATAGACAATGAACAACCAAGCAATTCTCATCGAATGATTTGATCCAAAAGTTTGAGCTTTTTCAAAACTGTATTAAGAGGAAAAACCATGTCCACCACACCCTATACTGGCGTTTGGCCAGTTGCACCGACGCCATTCAACGATGATGGTAGCCTTGATCTTGAAGGCATGAAGCGAGTGCTAGACTGCATGATCGATCAGGGTGTTGATGGAATTTGTATTCTTGCCAACTTCTCCGAACAATTCCTTTTATCGGATGAAGAGCGTGCCATTCTTACCAAACTTTGCCTTGAGCATGTGGATGGCCGCATACCGGTTATTGTGACCGCTTCCCATTTTTCAACCCAAATTGTGGAAGCGCGTTGCCGTGAGGCGAGCCAGATGGGGGCAGCGATGATTATGTTGATGCCCCCTTATCACGGCACAGGTTTGCGCGCAGATGAAGAAGGAGTAATTGAACATTTTTCTCGGGCAGCAAGTGCTGGTGGCATTCCAATTATGTTGCAAGATGCGCCGCTTTCCGGCGTATCACTGAGTGTTCCAATGATGGTGCGGATGGCAAAGGAAATACCACTGCTGCAATATTTCAAAATTGAAATGCCACAGACCGCGGATAAGTTGCGCGGGCTGATTGAAGCTGGTGGAGACACAATTATTGGTCCGTTCGACGGGGAGGAATCGATCACTCTTATTGCAGATTTAAATGCCGGTGCCACAGGTTCTATGTGCTCAGCAACTTTACCTGAAAAAATCAGAGAAGTGTTAGTTGCCCATCGCGAAGGGCGCAAGTTGGAGGCAATAGCTGGCTATGAAAAAGCTCTACCTCTAATCAATTTCGAGAACCGTCAATGTGGTTGGCGTTCCTGCAAAGTCATCATGAAAGAAGGCGGAGTCATTAAGTCCGAAACAGTGCGTCACCCCATTCGTGACCTTCATCCAGCAACTCGTACCGAACTCCTGGAACTGGCCCAACCTCTTGAACTTGTTGCTATGCGTTGGGGAAAATGAAACAATTTATGGTTACAAGGCTCGATCTACGCGACATAATTCTGACGCTACTCATTCAGGGTTTTGTCAAAAAAACCTGGGTCGAAAAATAATGCATCGACGTTTAGTTTTGCCCTTTGGCTGAATATTGGCGCAGTTTTCCTTAACCTGATTTACTCCGACAGCGCCATTTTCTGGCCATCATAACTGAAATGTTTCGTTGGCTTCCATGTCTGGAAAAATTGCCTTCATGTGGATACCTTCTTTGCTTAGCACTTCAACAATACTGGTTAGAACCTCGTGATCTTGTGAGTTTTTCACGTCCCTGTCTGTGCAATCATAACGCACAAGAAATTCCATTCCTTTGGTATTAATTTCAATCAGCTTGACCAAAACATCTTCTAGTTTCTCTCGACCATCGACACATTTTGCTTTCGCTAGGCCCTCATGAATCAATTTCGTGATAAGTACTGGGTCATGATGGGTATCAAAATAAAGCAACTGTTTGATGCTGAATTTTTTTATTGGATAGGTAAAGTTTTCGATTTCGGATTCAGCGACTTCGGCATTTGGCAGACTGATTATTGTTCTATCCATTGTCCGCACTTTTGTTGATCGCCAAGTGATGTCGGTTACCTGGCCAACTCTAGACCCTGCGACAATTATCCAATCTCCTGTGCGGAAAGGGCGCTCGAGATTTAGGACAATGCCTGAGAAAATATTGGCAATATTTGCTTGAACAGCAAGACCAATGATCATTGCCAGCAAACCGGATGTGGCCAGCAGGCTTGTTAGTTCTTTGTGCAGAACAAAGGCAACAATTCCAAATCCTGCAAACAGTAGAACAATCACCGTGACAAATGCCCGAATGGATCCTGGAACTTTTCGTTCTGTACTATTTTCAAGCGGTAACCAGATAAACCTCTCAATCGCCATAATAACAAGGAGTGCACCGATGACCCACCACAGAGATTGATATATTGGAACGATCAAGTCGATATAGAAAAATTCCAAATTCTGAAATGCGAAATTTATTGTGAGGCTGCCTGCCGATGCTAAAAATAACGGCCAGCAAATCAAACGTAAAAGCCAACTTTGCAGACCCCAGAAAAACTTTTTGCCCTCCCGCTTGCGATCCATGAGCATCGCAAACACGGCACCGAATATAGCAAAAATTGTCAAATAAATCAGATAGTCACTGGGTATGACGTCGCTTAAAGATACAGTTCCATCAACGGCAATAATGCCAACTGAAAGTTGTGAAAAATTGGGCGCAGGCTTGCCGTGTCCGACAAAATTGGGATCTCCCAGACCACTGGTGCGAACAATGTCCTGTGATATCCAGGCACGGTCTGGAACCAGACCCAATGATGGACCAAGGGCTTTGGTCTCGATCAACCTATCCTTATAGGTGCCGCCATCTGTCAGGCCGACGCCGACCACATCAACCACATAAATCAAATTGTTTTTGTTGAGCAATCGGTGACGGAAAGTGGTTCCCAACAATTGACTGCCGAAATTTCTGTCCACTTTGAGAAAGTCGGTATTAAATCTGGCCTTCAATTTATAGCGTAAATAATTCAGATCACCGATTTTATCTTTGCGGTCTGGCTTATCCAGCTTGATGGGTTCGACTGCATTACTGAACACAATATCCTGAGGTTTGAAATCACCGCGATATCTGAACCAGATTGCGAATTTCATTTCCACAGTTTTTGTTTCCGCGTCATAATCCAGAATTTTGTCAATCAACAGACCGGAATAGACAACGTTTGTTTTATACATGAAACGATCATTGACATAGAGCGCACGCCCTTCGCGCACTGCCTGAATGTAGTTATCAACTTCTCCGGTGCTGATTGGCTGGAGCTGCGTTAATGCTGAAATCAGATGGCGGCCATCGTAGATCCCAACTTGAATGGATTTCCCGCTTGCTCCGTTGCTATCAAAAACAGTGTTGCCTGATAGGGTATTGATACCAGTCCCATCCTGACCTGTTGCGGTAAGGTAATCGCCAATTTTGCCGCGAAGGATAGTAGGTTCAAATTCATTTTGCTTTTGCACCAAACCGGCCAGGGCTGCGCCAATTGCATTGGCACTTTCATAGCCATAGGCTGCGATCCAGTCCGGAGTAGAGCCGTAATCTCTTATGTAAGCGCTGCGAAATGTTTGAACGTTTTGATTGGCCGTATCATACATAAGGGGGGCGGCGGTGATAACTCCGTTTGAATATGTTTCAAAATCAGAAACCCCAAAGGCTTTTGCAAAAGCCTCGGTGCCCAGCATATGCGGCCCCATAATCGTATTGACTGCATTGGCCTTGCGTAACTTTATAATCAGCTTTGCTGCTTGATTTTCATTCATTGCCAGAAAGAGCGCGCCTGAATCATTGGCGGCCTTAACTTCCTTTACAATAGTTGCTAGGCGGGTTGCCGCATCGGCGCTTTTGGAATTGAATGACCACCGATGACGAAGCGGAATCCCAAATCGGTCAAATGCCTCACCAAATTTATTTGCCATTTCAGTATTGGACGCATCATCGACAATAACTGACACCAGCTTTTCCTGCAAAATGTTACGCATGTAGTTTGCAAGAAACTGTGTTTCTCTGGTTTGGCTGTATGAAAGTGTGAAGAGGGATTTGAATTCCCCGGCAAGGTCATAGGCCTGAGGCGAAGGCGTTATCATGACTGGTCCGGAATTCTCAATTGCCGTGGCGGCAGACTTCACTGCCGCTGCCGACCAGGGGCCAATCACAGCAATGGTCGCATTATCTGTCGCAACCGACGTGGCCAGTTTGCTGGATAATTCAGCGTCACCTTTGTTGTCGTGGACTGTTAAATTGATGAATCGCCCTTCGATGCCACCATGTTGATTGAGGGTTTTTATGTAGAGTTCAGCACCATGGCGCAGGGATTGGCCGATGGTTTCGTTCTCGCCGGTCATCGGCGCAATCAGTGCTATTTTATAGGTCGCGTCAAAATTGGTACTGAACAATGCAACACGCGTGATCAGCGAGGCTATTGTTGATAGCAATATCAACACCAGAACAATTACACCAAATTTGCCCCATTTGGATCTACCTGCCCAAACGGCATGTGATAGTGATCTGTCCTGTTTCGAACGGCTTATTTCGTTCATATTCTTGCCCCATATTAACGATGCATTTCCTGCATTCGTTTGTTGTTTATATTACTGTAATATTGATTGTTTCGACCGTGTTCAGGTCTCCATCGGAGACATCGACGCTGAAGCCGTCGACTCCAACAGTGCCGTTATTTGCGTAAATGAATTCAGCACCATTATTGGTGTGCGATACGTTTCCATTATTAGCGTTTGAATTGAGAGAATATTGCAAGTCGGCACTATCGGCATCTGTGCCTAATAACAGAGCACGGAACGTGGCGCCTGCTGATATTGTAGCGTTCATTTGATCTTCGTAATTTGCACCATTTTGCAAGGTAGCGGCATTGCCGTTTCCAGATAAGTCATCGCCATTGCCATCAAACGTCCACTGGGCCGTAAGGCCTGCCTCGTTACCATTTGCTGATTGATTCATAATCCCACTGATTTCCGGCGCGGATCGTGCTGTATCCCAGATGCGGACTTCATCGATTTTGCCGGAAAATGCAAATCCGTTGGAAGTCGCTGCACCGCCTATCATGGTTACATCATCGGATTGAAACGAGTTTGGCGATGTGTCGCTGTCGGTGACTGTTTGTTGAACTCCATCCAGATACAATTCAAATTCACCTGCGTTTCGCGTTAGTGCCACATGATGCCATTCATTCTGGCTTAGGCTTGCATCCGTGCTCAATACCGCGTTGCCACCAAGCAAAATGTCCAATTGCAATTGCCCGTCCAAGATCTCTCCTTGGAGGCCGTATCCGCTGGTAGTGACATTGCCATTATAGGCTAATATCTGGGTAACCGAGCCGGAGCCATCCCAGTTAAACCAACCTTCCAGCGTTGTATTATCGCTCTGGTTTGAGGCAAGGCTTGTTGTAACCGCTACATCATCGACACCATCAAGCGTGAGCACCTGATTACCCGGCAATGTCGGCGCATCATTTGCGCCATGGATGGTGATATCGACAGTTGTTGGCGTTCCATCATCAGACAAAACATTGAACGTATCAGTTTCTGTCTGGCCAGCCTTTAGCGCTTGCACAATTGTGTTGGTATCATCCAGTGAATAAACCCACTCACCTACAGCATTTACGATGTATGTACCAAACCCTTTGTTCGAGCTGGCAGCAGATGAGATTGCCTGCCAGCTATCGCTAACGCCAGTTTTGTTGAGAGTCCCGTTTACCGAAATTTGGGAATTCTCGGTAACGGAAGGATTGCTCTTTTCGGTTTGGGCGAATTCAACAGCCACATATTGATGCGTCTCTCCAGATGCCAGGCTGAACTGGCCCTCTGCCAAAACCTTTTGGCCATCGATTGTGTAATTAACAGCTTCTGCTGCAAGACTAATTGAAGTGATGCCCTGCTCGCTCAGGCTGGTGAGTTCATCCACCTGAGAGATGCCATCGCTATTCCCGTCGACCCAAACTCTGATTTCATTGAAAGACAAATCATCAGTATCGAGCACACCATCGCTATTACTGTCGAGACTGGCCAATGCACTCATAGCATCATCATGGCCGCCGCTGCCGAACCATGGTGAGAACACTTCAGAACCATTTTCTATTGCGCCGGAATTATTAAGATCAGCTACCAAAAGTCCCTCATTTGGCCCGGCCCAGCCCATCTGTTCTGCTGTTCCGTCATTGTTGAGATCGAAGGCCACATTGGCGGAGAGATCAATGCCATCACCATCAAGATCAAGGACAATCGGATCAGGGCCAGTGTAGAGCGGATAGTTTGTGATGGTTGCTCCCACCGCGCCATTATAGCTGCCATCGCTTTGGCGCACGAAGGTGTAGGTAGCGCCAGCATTGTTGGTGGCGTCATCGTCTTGCGTGGCGCCGACGACAATCGCACTGCCATCGTAAGATATATCGACACTGGTACCAAAATTATCTCCGCCGCCATTATTTGGTCCAGGCCCTGTAAGTTTGGTGATTAGCGTCCCGGAACCATTGTATACGTAAACAGAACTCGGTGTGTTATTGTCACTTGGGCTGGCAACCACAATCGTGCTGCCATCGCCTGATATGGCAACATTTCTGCCAAAACCATCATTTCCTACCCCATCATGCGGTGTAAGCTTGGCGATTTGGCTTGGAGGATTTCCAGTTAAATCGAAAATATATGCAGCGCCAGTGGAATCACCTTGAAGGTTGTCACCACTGCTGCCGACCACTGCAATACCACCGTCATCCGAGATAGCCACGTCAGAGCCAAATGTGAAATTTGCACCGGTATTACTTTGCACCAGCTCTACGGGCGATCCAATCGAGTTGGTTACAGGGTTATAGTCGTAAATATATACAGCGCCCGAACTAGCTTCACCGTTGTTTGCGCCGTAGGGATTCGAGATAATAATTTTTGATCCATCCCCCGAAATGGCCATTTGGTTGCCAAAATACCCGCCAATGCTTTCGGGATTGGTAAGAACTATTTGCTGGCTCCATGCTCCACCACTTGTCCGGGAAAATATGAAGGCTTGATTAACATCTGAAGCCCCGGCGACGATCACGTTGCCATTGTCAGATATGTCCGGAGAGTTACTGAAATGGTAGTATATGTTAGCACCGGTTGGAACCAACTGGACTGGTGTGCCAGAGCCATCACTGTTCATGACATAGATAGCGCCGATACGGCCGTCTTGGAACCCGTGGCTTGCAACGATGGTGCTGCCGTCCCCCGACACAGCGATATTGCTAGAAAAACTATGCGAATTTGAACTGGCTGGAGTAGTTATTTCAGTAGTAATTTGACCGTTACCATCGAACACATAGATCTTTCCGTCGTCTTTGCCGGGAGCGCTCGAGACAATGACACTGCTGTCATCAGAAATGCCGACACCACTACCCAGATAATCTTCCTGTTGCCCTTCACTCACCGTGATTTTTGCAGGAACGGCGTATACCAAATCAGTCGCACCATTAATGGTGACGTGAACTGTAGTTTGCGTGCCATCTGAGGTCGCAACAGTGAAAGTGTCCGTTGCCGTTTGACCATTATTGAGTGCATTCACCGTCGTATTCGAATTATCCAGCGTATAGGTCCAGCCGCCGGAGGCATCTACCGCATAGGTGCCAAAGCCACCGATGCTTGCTGTGCCAGAATTCACCACCTGCCAGACGTCATCGGTATTATCGACATCGGTGTGATCCAAATCGCCGGACACAGTGTTTTGTGCGGCATCTTCAGTTAGCGCAACCTTATACTCTGCCTTACCAACGAGTGTGATATTGTCGATATTTGGATGACCAGCAGCAGCACTAAAGGTCAGTGTATGCGTACCGCTGGTCGCAATATCAAAAGTGATTGAATGACGTTGATACTCGCTAAAAGTTGTGTCGTTTATCGCATGCCCAACATCAACGCCATTAAGGGTTACAAGAACCCCGTCAATCAGGACGTCTATCTTACCAATGCTACCTGCATATCGCTCAGATGCATCGAACTCGATTGTGTAGCGTCCAGCCTCGCCGGTGAAGTCCTGACTAACTTGACCATCAGGACTAGGCGAATCGTTTTGTAATAACGCGACCTGTGTTTCACCTACGCCACCGGGTGACTTGCCAGCCTGTTGCGTGAACGGATTGATGCTGCTTTCAACAGTCAATCCGGCGGAATCGTTAAACGTCCAACCGCTGCCCGCACTTGCCGTTGCGCCCTTAACAAAGGGGTAAACATCAGGGGTTTCGAAGTTCGCGTTTTGCAAGGCGATGATTGTGGTGTCCAATTGAATGGCCGCTGCATCATTGGTGCCATTAATCGTGATATTGACCGTAGTTTGTGTGCCATCTGCGGTCGCAACGGTGAAAGTGTCTGTTGCAGTTTGACCATTATTGAGCGCGTTCACCGTCGTATTGGAATTATCCAGCGTATAAACCCACGCTCCAGCCGTATTCATGGTGAATGTGCCAAATCCATTGTCGCCAGTACCCGTGCTTGCCTGCCAAACGTCATTGGTATTATCGACATCGCTATTATACAGATTGCCGCTCACAGTATTTTGCGCGGCGTCTTCGCTGATAGTTGTGTTCGATACTGCCGCAATAGAAACTTGATCAATCAGCACTGCTGAAACAAAGGTCTCATGGGTTACGAATTGCACAGTGTGCTCGCCACTGGCATTGGACGGCAAGGTGACATTCAGTGTGATTTGGGAGAAAGTCTGCGCTGCTGCATCAATGCCAACGGTCACGGATTGTGCGATGACTCCGTCAATAACCACATCAAATGTGGTTGGTATCTGCGTAATTGAACCATGGCCTAAATACAGGCTACTGCGCGCCACTTCGAATGTGATCTCATATTGACCGGGACCTGCGACAAATGTCTGCCCAATTGAAGATGTACCGCTGGAGTGATTTGATTGTAAGATAGCGGCCTGATCACCAGAGACTATGTTGATATTCTGGCTGTAATCTGCTGAATTCTCGGCAGTAACGCCACTGTGCCCGGTGAAGGTCCAGGCGCCTGTATAATTTGTAAATGCACCATGTAATTCGAAATTGCCTGAAGACGCGGATACATCGTAGTTTTCAAATCCAGAATCCTGAAGTGCGAAAGATACCTTCGCCGCATCATTGGAGCCTGTTACGGTGATGGAAACTGTGGAACTATCAGTGCCACCATTATTATCGGACATGTCATAGGCAAGATTGACCGTCGCCGTTTCGCCAACGCTAAGATAATCGTAATCCGTGCCGGGATTCCAAACCACCTGATTAGCGACAATTGAGGCAGACCCATTACCTGATGTAATTGAGACTGCATCAACCGTATGGGTGTCGCTTACGTCAACATCGCTATCATTGCCCAAAACATCAATTGTAATCGAGGCGTTCTCATTCGTCGCACCACTATCAACACTAGCAATTGGGGCATCATTGGAACCGGTTACCGTGATGGTAACCGTAGAACGATCTGTGCCACCATTATTATCGGACATGTCATAGGCAAGATTGACCGTCGCCGTTTCGCCAACGCTAAGATAATCGTAATCCGCGCCAGGATTCCAAACCACCTGATTGCCGACAATTGATACGCTGCCATTGCCGGATGTGATTGTTACCGCATCAACCGTAAGAGTGTCGCCGGCATCGACATCGCTGTCATTGGCCAGAACTTTAATTGTAATCGAGGCATTCTCATCTGTTGTGCCGCTATCAACATTGGCAATTGGTGCATCATTGGAGCCTGTTACTCTGATGATGGCCGTTGCAGAGCTTGCGTCCACAAGCCCCTCATTATCAATTGAGGTGTATTTGAAACTCAGCGTGCCGCTATAATTGGCAGCAGGCACGAAATACACAATTGCTCCATTTGCTGATGCCGAAACAGTACCATTCACGGATATTGGATTGTTGAGGCCAGCGTCAGAATAAAGCGTTCCATTCGAAGGCAAGTTGAGAATTTTGAATCTCGCTACACTGCCATCGGTATCGCTTCCCGATAGAGCAAGGGAGATGGAAGCTGCGTCTTCAAGGCCTGCACCGATTACCAATGATGTGGTCGGCGCTACATTTGCCGGGACAACGACCTTTGTAACCACAACTGGTTGCGTCACTGTTTCGTCTGAACTGGATGGCGGTTGAGTTGTTCTGGCAACGCTTTGTCGGGCAGAGGCTGAGACGAATACAGGCGCAGGTGAAGGCGACTTAGCGACAAACGGACTATTTCCAAGGCCGCTACTGCTATTTCCAGTGCTACCGTCTGCCGAAACTCCAAATGGATTATAAGCGAAGGGATTTGAAAAGGAGGCCAAGATTGGTGTTGGCGTCACACTTGGAGGGGGAGCAGGTGCTTGAGGCTCACTATCAGGTACGGTGTCTGCACTGGCCACTTCTACATTTGGAGGTGGGGAATCAGAACCTGTATTAGGGCTATTGTCTATGGAGGGCTGAACCTCTGGAGCCAGCGGAGATTCAGGCGAATTTTGCTCGCCTGCCCCCGTGGGCGTAGTTACATTGTTGACCGGGTCTGGTTGTGTTGTTTCTTCTTGTCCATCCGCTGAAGTGGTTTGAACCTGAGTTTTTTGAGTTGTCGGTTCAACGACAGGTGATGGCGCATCGGCTGTGGGGGATTGCGAAGACGGAGGAGGCGCATTGAGGTTATTGGCAGTGGTTTTAGTGAGTGGGTTTTGTGATTGCTGAACCTCAGGCGCGCTTACAGGAGCAGGAACAAGTGCTGCCACTTGTTGTTCCGTATTGCCGGATGTGGGATTTGTACCGGAGTCACCATTTTGCCCCGCCGTGTCATTTGTTGCCGTCGTCACGGGGCCTAAATTTTGTCCGGTTGCCAATGCGGTCGCCTGAGTTACCGGGGCATTAGCTACCGCCTCGGCAACTTGTTTGGCTGTATCCTGCGCTAAAGCAGCCGCTTGCTCCGGCGCGATACCAGATTGCAAATTTTGAGCCAGAGCTTTTTCAAAATTTTTGGAATCACCACCAGAATTGCCTAAATTCTCGCCATTCGCCAAGGCGGTTACAAGGCTATCAGGCGCATCGGCTACAGCCTGAGTAACCTGCTGGGCGGTATCCTTTGCCAAAGCTGAAGCTTGATCAGGCGCAACACCAGCTTGAAGATTTTGTGCCAGCGCTTTTTCAAAACTTCCTGAATCCCCCAGCTGATTGCCGAGGTCCTCGCCCGTAGCCAAGGCCGACACAAGACTATCTTTTGCGTTGGTCACAGCTTCAGTTAATTGCTGCGCCATGTCTTCTGCCAACGCGGAAGCTTCGTCTGGTGTCAAACCTTCCTGAAGACTTTGGGCCAGAGCTTTTTCAAAACCTTCCGGGTCTCCGCCAGCATTACCCAGTTTGTCGCCAAGGTCTTCTCCCGTCGCCAGCGCCGTTACTATATTTTCTTTTGCATTGGCTTCTGCTTCGCTTAACTGCTGCGACATCTCTTGGGCAGACTCGGAAGCCTCGTCCATTGCAAGACCTTCCTGAAGGCTTTGCGACAGGGTCTTTTCAAATCCACCAGCATCGCCGTTATCAGAGAGATCCTCGATTGCTTGTTCCAAGCTATGGCCTGAAGTTAATGCCGATAGTAGTTGGCCAATTTTATTTGCTTCAATGAATTCTTGCTCACCTTTTGCAACATTTGTTGCAAGTTCGCTGGTCTGCAATGCGGTAAGAATAGCATCAGCCACAGATTGCCCAGAGGCAAGTTGTTCCACCAATACGTCAATAAATTTGGCTTCCAGAAGGTCGCCTTCACCATTAGCAGTAGTAAGCTTGATCGCTTCAAGGATCTTTTGGACGCTGTCTTCGCTGGCCAATGCTGCCAGCAGTTTTTGTTCAGGGCTGGCCGTGTTCGTTTCGCTCAATATCTCTATGTTTGCCCAGAATATTCCAAGCGCATGCTCAAACGCAGCTTCGGCAGATAACCCCTGAGAAATTGCATCAGAAATTGCCTGTTTAAAAGCATTTGAAGCATTGAGAATTTGGCCGGTTGAGGCACCATTTGAGCTTGCAGTGGTTCCGTATTTCGCAACCAGGCCGTCTATGGCAGAATCCAGTCCATTTCCACTCGCAAGCGCGTTTAAGAAACCACTAAACTCCGACTGAATTGCCATACGCCACACCTAAACAACTGCGGTTTTAACAAATCAGAATGTCATAATATAAACCGACTGTTAACGCTAACCTATCAAATAAGCTAACGCAATCAGATTCTTGCCGCTAAAAGTATACGATCACAAATATTCAATTTTTCGAAAAATTACTTCACTAATTGACCGTGAATTATTTGACCAAAAACCAAACTGACTGATCCTAGTGCATAGAGACATTAGTTTTTACCGCATTTATGGGTTTTTGCAGTTGGTTAAGGGCGCTGGTTAGTTTCTGCTACGGGAAAACAGTATATTCTCACCCTAGGTAAAAATTTTTATAGACTTGGTAAATGCGACTTCGCAATGGCTGTCGCTCTGGCTCAAATGAGGGTCACCGCGACTAAAGGCCTGATAAATATCCAAAATACGAAAGATACCTTGCGAAAAATATGAATAAATTTCGATCAATTTGCAAATTTGGAATTGCGATTTCTGGCAATTGTGATAATTGTAAAGGGTGTATTGAGTAGTGTTGGGTGTGAGTAATGTATCGGGGGTCCATATATTTTTGTTATGGTATTTTGTTTGCTGTTTTTTATATAGCGTTTCAATTTACTAGTATTTCCACCTCCTATGCCGCATCCTATTTTTATACTGTTGTACAAGCAGTTGAATCTCACAACAAAGTAGCTGCTGCACGTGCGGGCATGGAAGCCACGCGCCAACGTATTCGTGTGGCAAGAGGTGACTGGTTCCCAGGTCTCGAAATCACAGCAAATGGTGGCTACGAAGAAACCAGCAAACCATCGGTTGCGGGCACACAATCTGATTTTTCTGAAGTAAATCTAAAAATCACTCAGTTATTATGGGATTTTGGTGCCACTAATACGCGCATTGAAAAATCCAGACTTCGAATGCTTCAATCGCAATTGACCCTGTTCAAGACGCAGCAGGATATAATGCTGGAAGCCGTAACTGCGGCTATCCGATTTAGAAGCGCGTTAAAGGTGTTGGACTTCGCGCGAAAGTCAGAAGATAATATTCGGCGTCAGACCGGGTTGGAACAAGCACGGGTAGATGCAGGCGGCGGTTTGTCGACTGATGTGTTGCAGGCTAAAACCCAGCTTGCTGGTGCCCAAGCGCGCAGAATCCAAACCGAAGGCAAAATGGCGGAAACCCTAAACCGATATCGAACCATATTTCAAACAGCTCCCACAAATCTCAAGGGTATGGCAGTGTTGGAAAGTGTGGTTCGGGAATTGCCGAAAAGCCTATCCCGCTCTTTGAAGACGGCAATTCGGGTAAACCCGCGTATTCGAATTTCATCGGTTGCAGAAACTTTAGCGCGTGCGACCGTCAATGAAGTTCGCCAAGATGAGTTTTTCCCAAAATTCGAAGTTGTTGGCAAAACCAAAATTGCTAATAATGTCAGTGGCGTTTTTGGCAGAGAAACCGATGCTTCGGTTATGCTTCAATTGAGATTTCCTTTCAATCTCGGCTTCACTTCAACTAATTCTTTAAGAGCAAGCCAAAGCGAAGCGATTGCTTCTTCGCACCGTCTTGAAGACACCCGACTGGAAGTAGAAGAAGCCGTGAGAAATGCTTGGGTGCAATATGAGACGGCACGATTGACAGCCAAATTGTTGCGTGATCAGGCATCATTGGCAAATGCATTTCTTCAAAAGGCACGTAAAGAACGTAAGCTTGGTAACCGGTCTTTGATTGACGTACTTGCAGGCGAAAGCGCTCTGTTCAACGCAAAATCCGATGCAGCGGCTATGGAAGCTGATGTTCTTGTTGCATCTTTCACGTTGTTACATGCGACCGGCCAGCTCATTGTTCCAGCATTGGATCAGGTCCAGAGCGAGAAGAATAAGGGTAAAAGAAAATATCGCTGGAAAATCGCAATTAATTGACGGTAGCTGAAAATGAAAGAAATATTCAACCGTCTTAGCAAAAACCCAGGAAGAACGCTTGGGCTCGTACTGATATCATTCATTGCCAATATTTTGGCGCTTGCATCATCTGTTTTTGTGATGTTGGTGCTTGGGCGCTATGTCACTTACGGTGTCGATGCAACTCTCTTCACGCTTGTCGGTGGCGTTATCATTGCCGTGATAATGGAATTTTCCTTTCGTCAATTACGATTGAGAATGGTGCGTAATTCCAATGCGTCTGCGGAAGCAGAGTTAGCAATTGGTGCTTTTGGGACGCTCATAACTTGTCGCCCTGAGGCGTTGAACAATCAAACGGCGCAAAGCCGACCACAATTATTGAGAGATTTGGAAACAGTAAGTTCCGCGTTCAATGCCTCGAATATTTGTACGGTGCTTGATGTTCCATTTGCACTGCTTTTTATCGCAGCATTATTCATGCTCAACACTGTTCTGGGTGTCATCGCCACGATGTTCGTGGTTCTAGTGCTACTTTTTCGGTTCGTTGGTCAGATGATCCAAAAGCGACAAGCCCAAACGCTTCAAGAGGCAACCGCCAGAAGCGCCATGTTATTTGGTGATGTCATTCGCTCGCCCGATACGGCTCGGATTTTCGATCTAAACGGATGGCTGATTAAAACATGGACAGATGCCACAATAAAAATGAACACAGCACGCTCAAAAATTGTCCAAAGCAATGGAGCCATAGAGATTTCGATTGCCTCTATTCAAATTCTACTCGGCGTGGTGATCATTGCTGTTGGTGCAACTTTTGTGGTTGCAGGTGAACTGGATGTTGGCGCATTGATCGGGGCAAACATTCTTGCAGCCCGGGCGCTTGCCCCTGTTTCAAGGCTATCGCAGCTAAGCCCGCTATTTGGACGAGCCGGTGTGGCGTTGGCAGAACTGCGAGCGATGGCAACACTAAATACCGAGGAAGGGCTGAACTCACCTGCCAACGCCTATAGCGGGCAGCTAGAACTGCGTGATATTTCGTTCACCCACGACAACTCACCTGCCCCTCTATTTGAAAGTCTCAATCTGAGCATTCCTGCTGGTGGGTTCCTGCTTATCAAGGGAGCTAATGGTGCTGGTAAAACGACCCTGATACGATTAATTCTTGGGCTCCTTGTGCCAGGTCGTGGCCAGATATTGGCTGATGGTGTCAATGTGCGCCAGCTGTCTGCGCAATGGTGGAGAGAGCATTCTTCATACATGCCGCAAGAACCTTATTTTTTTGATGCATCCATCCGTTCCAACCTACAAAATGCCAATCCATCTGTGAGTGAAAAACAGCTAACAGCCATTCTCGAGAACTCTGGCCTCAAACAATATATTCAGGAAAATGCTCTTGGTATCGATATGCAGTTAACCGCGGGCGGCACAAATCTGGCGCTTGGAATACGCAAGCGATTGGCCCTTGCACGGGCGATGGTAAACGATGCACCAATTGTTTTCTTTGATGCCCCGACAGAAGGGCTTGATACCGACGGCCGAGCGCGGGTTCATGCGGCTCTGGATTGGTTATCCAAACAAGGGCGTACCGTTATTGTTGCCTCCGATGACAGGAACATTGTCAGCAGGGCAGATATAGTTTTGGATCTGGATCGAAAACCCGTCCCAGCGGTCGCTCATGTGGCTGGGGCGCCATCATTATCGGCGGTTAAACAATGACAGAGCCGGTGCAAAAAACCTACGGGGAAATGCCAAAAGACCGTGTCACACTTGCCTTGGTTTGCCTTGGTGTCATTTGCTTCATCGCATTTGTTGTTTGGGCAAATATTGGAAAACTCGATATTTTTAGTGTCGCGATGGGCGAAGTTGTACCAGCCTCACGTGTGAAGCATATACAACACCTTGAAGGCGGAATTGTCAGTGAAATTAAGGTTGTTGAGGGACAGTCTGTAAAACAAAATCAACCGCTTGTGGTGCTTGAACCGACGCGCAGCCAAGCGGAAGTGGATGAATTATCCTTGAGGATTATGGCATTAAACACCGATGTCGTTCGACTTGATGCCGAAGGCGCCTTGAAGCAGACCCTAGAATTTGATCAAAACTGGATGAACAAACACCCTGATCTGGCGGAAAAATCTCTTGTCCTGTTTCAAGTGAGAAAAGACCAGTTGGAGGCAGACATAACTGTTCACAACAAGCTTGTTTCTCAACGAATACAAAATCACATTGAGGTTAAAGCACGGATCAAGAAAAACCAGACTGTGTTGGTGTTTGTGAAGGAGCAAGTTGAAATCAGCACCACATTATTAGCCGATGATTTAACCAACCGTATGAAACATCTGGAATTGTTGCGAGAGGCGACGGAAATCGAGGGAGATATTGCAATCCTTATCGCGACACGCATGCGCGCAGAGGCTGCAATTGAGGAGGCCGAAGCTAAACTGGTGAGTATTAAGACCAAATTCATTGAGGAGGCGCGCACGAAGAAAGACGAGATATCGAGAAATTTGATGGAATTGTCTGAGCGGCTAATCAGGTTTCAGGATTCTCTATCACGAACCGTATTGCGCGCGCCTGTAGATGGTATCATCAAGGCGATCTATGTTGCGACCGAAGGCGGCGTTGTTAA
Source organism: Rhizobiaceae bacterium (assembly GCA_016763155.1). Lineage (GTDB taxonomy): Bacteria > Pseudomonadota > Alphaproteobacteria > Rhizobiales > Rhizobiaceae. The sequence continues at coordinate 13,076 of JAESUH010000024.1, read as the reverse complement.
ACCCGCCAGCACAGTTCTTGAAATCGTTCCTTCCGACGATGCCCTCGTGGTGGAAGCAAGACTGGCAATCAGCGACATCGGCTATGTGCGCATCGGCAACACCGCCCAATTGCAGATGGCATCCCCGGATGCTCAGATGTTTGATAAGCTGATTGGAAAAGTAATTTATGTTGGGGCAGACACCGTGATTAACAAAGACGGGATAGCTTTTTACAAAGTCAGAATTGAAACCGAACAGGCCTATTTCAAGCGCGGCGAACAGCGTTATTATCTGTTTCCAGGCATGCGAATTCAAAGCAATATTCAAACCGGCAGCAGATCAGTGATGGACTATATTCTTTCGCCGTTTTTAAGATCAGCCAGCAACGCGATGCACGAACGTTAATTTCCTATTGTTGCCGGAGGATGGTAATTATCCAAAAACGAAATAGGTCAATAATGACACCGAGATTAGCGGTATAATATTCTCTCGTCGGCTTTGTCATAAAAAAGTTCAGCTACATTGATCTCATCATTCGTTCCCAGCCATGGAGCAATAGGCCCATGGCTGGGAGTCACATTGTGATTATTTCACAGTGATTTTGATACGCTTAGACATAACGGGTTTGTCATGCGGAACATGTGACCAGTCGCCAAGAACCAATTGTAAGATGTGGGTGCCTTTTGGCAGGTCGAGAGTTGCTTCAGTCTGGCCTTTGCCAAAATGAATATGTTTCTCGTCATCGGGAATACCATAATCCAGTTCTTCACCCTCAATTTGCTCGTCGATGATGAGATGATGATGACCAGTATTTTCCAAAGATTCCACACCTGCAGGCGAAACGCCCATGCCGGAAAGGCCAAACTTGATATTGACCGGATTTGTAACTTCCATACCGTCTTTCAAATTTATGAAATAGACTTTTGCTCCATCAGGGCTTGGGGTTTCTCCAGCAAAAGAAGCTCCTGAAACAAAAGTGCTTGCAGCTAAAAGTATTGGGATAAATAAATTTTTCATATTTGATTTCTCACTAAGTTTTGTTGCTTACAGATATAATAACACTTGGCAGGGTATTTTTATTCATTCATCATTTGATAATGGCAAATTCGACGGCACTTGGAACGCAAGTTCAACAGCACCTAAGCAGCCTTTGGCGGTTTGCCCTTGTGCTATCTCGCAATCGCGATACTGCAGATGACCTTGTCCAGTCCACTTGTTTGCGCGCGCTGGAGAAGAGCCACCTTTACGAACCCAACACCCGCTTGGACCGTTGGTTGTTTTCAATTATGATCAATATTTGGCGCAATGAATTACGTGCGGCAAAAATCCGGCAAGGACGGGGGTTCGTGGAAGCGGAGAAAGAATTGGTTTTTGATGGGATTTCTGCCATCGAAACGAATATTATGGCCACTAAAGTGTTAACTGAAGTAATGGCACTTCCTGATGCGCAACGTGAAGCTGTGTTGCTGGTCTATCTTGAGGGTATGCGATACAGGGAAGCCGCCAAAATACTTGATGTTCCTATCGGCACTATTATGAGCCGGCTGGCGTCTGCACGACAAAAACTGGCGCGCCTTAATGAAGTTAAAACTGAAGCCATACAATCCAAGAAACACAACTGAGATTTGAAAACCGCAAAATATGAGGTGATATAAAAGGCTTAATGTGACTGAAATGAACGAAAACATTAGTGATGAAATACTGACTGCTTTTCTGGACCAAGAGCTGAGTGAAACAGAACGAGCCCGTGTGGAAACCGCGCTTGCCGCTGATATGACACTTGCCGATCGTTTGCATGCACTTGAAATTGACACATCAGCATTTGTAAAAAGCTATGATGCTCTCAAACAATTTGCTCCTGCAGAAAAACTTGAAACCCCTCAGACACAAAGCAACACATCATACATTCCAAATGGTCGAAAAGGCCTGATTGCAGCCTCGGTAGTGTTGGCTCTTGGGTTGGGGGTAAGTCTTGGGTTGGTGCTTGGGGAAACAGGGTTCTCGCACACCAATTCGCAAGTTCAACAACAGACAGCCAGTAACGAAGAGTGGCGACAGGCGGTAGCAGAATATCAGGCTCTCTACACTTCCAACACCTTGAATCGTGTAAATCTCCCTGTAAATGAGCAAAAGGAAAATCTTGCGGCATTGTCGAAAGACATCGACCTTGAAATTACTATTGAGAAATTATTGCTTAACGAACTTGAATTCAAACGCGGCCAGGTTTTAAATTATAAGGGCAAAAAATTGGTGCAACTCGCTTACCTGTACGAGAACAGTAAGCCTGTTGCATTTTGTATTCTGAATGAATCCCAAGGAGAATTTGAAATAAGCCCGGAACAACGTAAAAACCTGAAAATTGTCCACTGGACGAAAAATGGCCGAAGCTTCATGATTATCGGTGATGTGCCAAAATTGAAGTTAAAATCCATGGCTACCAAACTCAACATGCGATTTTAGAACAAAGACCCGCCAAATGGACTTTTCGCAATTTTGATAATCCGTTTTTACGAATATCAGCGGCAAACAAAGGGCCAAACGATTCCCCAATACTGAATTGTTTCATGACTGATATAGATATTACGTTAGTGCAATAAACCCTCAACATTACGAAGTGACAGGGTAAAATGAATGCACACAATCATCGCTAAGCGTATGATCTTATGGCTTGTTTTACAATATTTGAGAGAGTTTTTCTTTGGCATCCGGCAAGTTTATGGATGGAGTCACGATACGTCGAATTTCTCTGACAAGGCCATTTTATTGGCCCGCCCTCTTGACCTTCCCCTAGGTGGAAACTCTACTTTACGTTTCTATAGTGTGGAGTTAGAGTTGAAAACCACCTATTCACAGAAACTTGCAGCAGATTACAGTTTTGTTAGTTGACGAATTTTATTTGAAATGTAACTACCGGAAATTATGTTGATTAGACTAAAATTTATGAGTTGGACCAAAATTCAGGTGTCGCTGGTGATGATTTTATCGCTGGTGCTGATACCCGTTTCAAATTCAAACGCATCAAATTTTCCACAGTCTGACGCTCACCTACAGACAATAGAAATATCGCATTCTGTGGAAATGCACCAAGACGACCACAAACATGTGTCTGTTCACGATAGTGAAGAGATAGCGGGAGGTGGTTCGCATGCACATGATGGAACGTCATTAGGTGATTGCTGCTCGTTAAATTGCGGCGCCGCAATTGTCGCTGATACCCGGTCCAAAGTTATTATGAACCCATCAAAATCATACATTTTGCCTGCACATAGGGTGCTCCTGCCATCTGAGTGGGATACACACCTTCGCCCACCAAAAACCTGAATACATTTAGCCTCGCGTGAGGTTTTGACATTTGAGGCTGGAATGAGTTTTCGCCACAGATGAACTCGAAGTGTATTTTCAGGTAACAAAATCAATGAAAAAAATAGTACTCGTCGGGCTTTTGTCCGCAGGTCTGGGTGGTTGTACGTCTTCATTTCCCCCGGAAGTATTAGCATACCGCGATGCGGCAGATGCGCATGTTGGGATCAGGCACGCCCATCCAACAAATATCATAGGTAATTATAATCATCGCGACCCAGTCGAGCCAAGGCCATGGCGCAAACTCAACGATGAGCAATCTCCGGCAAAAGGAGAGCACTCATGATGGGGCCAACCAAAAACCTATTGATCATGACGGTGTCTGCACTGGCCTTGTCTGGTTGTGTGGCCAACAGCGACCTTGATGAATATACAGCACTTGATGCGGGGTTCTCTACGGTCGCCTATAAAACCCGCGAGGCAACGAATAAGCAAACTGTCTGGGTGCAGAACCAAGAAGAAGCAGAGGCGCTTTCGAAACGTGTTCACGGCCTTGTTCACAAGCGTACAATCAGCGTCAATACAGCTGTTCAAGTTGCACTGCTAAATAACAAGGGCTTGCAGGCATCCTATGCTGATCTCGGCATGTCGGCAGCTGAGGCTTGGCAACAGACCATGCTGGAAAATCCAAAAATTTCAATCGGAATTCTCGGTATTGCCCATCCTGAATTAGGTGTATTCCGGGCAATCGAAGGCATGCTTGCAACAAATATTCTGGCGCTTGCTACAAGAGATAGACGTATGTCCATTGCTGACACCCGTTTCAGGCAGGCACAGCTGAAAGCAGCCCTTGCAACGCTGAGCATTGCTGCTGAAACCCGCAAGGCATGGATCCAATCCGTTTCGGCATTTGAGAATATTTACTATCTCAATCAAGCGCAGATCGCAGCGGATGCAGCATCTGAACTTGCCAAAAAATTGGGTGAAAGTGGTGCTCTCGCCAAAGGCGGTCAGGCTCGCGAACATGCTTTCTATTCCGAACTCACCGGTCAAAAAGCCAAGGCTCGCCTTGCCGCTAAACTGGCAAAGGAGCAGCTCACAAGGATAATGGGCCTGTGGGGAACCGATGTTGATTATTTCGTGCCGGACAAACTCCCGAAATACCCTCGCAAACTCCAGCGAAAAAAGGCGATCGAGTCGATTGCACTTCATAAGCGAGTGGATTTGCAAGTAGCTAAACTGGAACTGGAAGCTGTTGCCAAGTCCTACGGATTAACAGACGCCACACGTTATGTGACAGATTTCGAGATCATCGCAGGTTTTGAGAAAGAACGTGAAATTGGTGACGACGGTAAGGAGACTACTACCACGCCGCAGGTGGAGTTTGAGTTCGTCATTCCAATTTTTGATACTGGTAAAGCCAGAATGCGCAAAGCAGAGCTTGCATATATGAAAGCGGCAAATCTGCTGGCGGAAAAGGCGATCAATATTCGCTCAGAGGCTCGATCAGCATATATTGCTTATCGCTCAACTTATCAGATCGCGCGTCATTATAGAAACAGCGTCTTGCCATTGCGAAGCAAGATAGAGGCAGAATCTCTGCTCACTTATAACGGCATGATCACCAACACATTCGAGTTGCTCGCCGATACGCGGGCAAAAATCAACACCATCCTTCAATCTGTTCAGGCAAAACGGGAATTCTGGATTGCCGATGCTGAACTCACCGCCGCAATTTACGGTGGTGGAGGTTCATCAGGCTCTGGTGAAGGTGGCGAAATGGCGGTTGCTGCTTCCGGCGGCGGTGGCGGACATTAGAAAGGACTTCAACATGATAAACAGACGTCAACTCATTGGAGCGAGTGCAGCCGGTGCTGCATTGGTTTCATCAAACGCATGGTCCAAGACAACAAACATGGGCCTCCCTGAAGCTGCAATTATGGAAACTGCGGCAACGCAAAATCCATTGCACCCATCAACCGGCCCACAGTATCAGCCAGTTGTCACGTTGAATGGTTGGACACTGCCATTTCGCATGAATAACGGGGTGCAGGAATTTCACCTGATAGCCGAACCTGTTGAACGCGAACTTGCAGAGGGCACAACCGCTTACCTATGGGGTTATAACGGCCAATCAACTGGCCCCACTATTGAGGCAGTTGAGGGAGATCGAGTTCGGATATTCGTTACCAACAAACTTCCAGAACACACGACGGTTCACTGGCACGGGCTAATTTTGCCATCAGGCATGGATGGTGTTGGTGGCCTAAGCCATCCTGGAATCCCACCGGGAAAAACCTTTGTCTATGAATTTGATCTCACCAAAAGTGGCACCTTCATGTACCACCCCCACGCGGATGAAATGGTGCAAATGGCAATGGGAATGATGGGTATGTTTATTGTGCACCCCAAAGACCCGAATTTCATGCCGGTAGACCGCGATTTTGTTTGCATGCTGAACGCATTCGACATTGATCCAGGTTCTTACGTTCCCAAAATCATGACCATGAATGATTTCAATCTATGGTGTTGGAACAGCCGGATATTCCCGGATATTGATCCTTTAGTTGTCAACAAAGGCGACCGCGTTCGGGTTCGGGTCGGCAACCTCACCATGACAAACCATCCCGTTCACATGCATGGTTATGATTTTGAAGTTACCTGTACTGATGGCGGTTGGGTTCCTAAAGAAGCCCGCTGGCCGGAGGTAACAATCGACATTCCGGTTGGTGGTATGCGGGCTTATGAATTTGTCGCTGATCACCTCGGTGACTGGGCAATTCACTGTCACAAATCCCATCACACAATGAATGCAATGGGGCATGACGTGCCGACGTTTATTGGTGTCGATAAATCCGAAGTCACAAAGAAAATCCGCAAAGTGCAGCCAGAATATATGCCAATGGGCACGGCTGGCATGGCGGATATGGGTGTCATGGAGATGGAACTCCCTGACAATACCACTCCAATGATGACCGGATGGGGACCATATGGCCCGATTGAAATGGGCGGCATGTTCTCGGTGGTGAAGGTTCGTGAAGGAATCGGAGCAGACGATTATTCAGATCCGGGTTGGTACAAAAATCCACCCGGAACACAGGCCTATGAATGGACAGGTGAGTTGCCTGACCATGCAAAGGCTGCTGATGCCAAAACAAAAATCACCCCAAAACCAAATGACAATGGCTAAACGCCAAACCGGGCATGAGCCCAAATTCCAGAAAGGGAATATAATGAAGAAGCTACTCATTCTTACAACTGGCCTGTTTTTAATAGCCGGAAATGCTTTTGCATCTGGCAGCCATACCGGTGGTCATGGCCACGACGAAATGAAAAAAGTAATGGAGGGGCATGACAATTCAGATGGCCATCATGCTGATGCGATGGCTGTTGGTGAGCCTGGAAAAAAACAAAATGCTACAAAAAAAATCACCATAATCATGACGGAAACTGACGATGGAGATATGGTTTTCACTCCAAAAATTATCGATGTCAAAAAGGGACAAACCATTCGTTTTGTAATCCGAAACAAGGGAGAGATAGACCACGAGTTCGTTCTCGATAATCGTGACGGTGTAATGAAACATAAGGCCTTAATGGAGAAGTTCCCGGAGATGGAGCATGACGACCCAAATTCTCTACGCTTGGAACCTGGCAAAAAGGGAGAAATTATCTGGAAATTCACCAATGGCGGCACTTTTGAATTCGCCTGCCTAATTCCTGGCCATTACGCGGCCGGTATGAAGGGCGACATTACGGTTACTGAAAGCCACTAACTCAACTCCAAAATTAGTAGATTAAGAAGGAAGAAAATATGAAATATTTTTTGAAATCTATCGGTGTTGCAATGGTAATCGCGCTGATGTCCTCATCCGTTATGGCCGCAGAATACACCAAGGGTGTCGTGAAAAAGGTCAACATGAAATCCCATAAAGTGACCATCATTCATGAAGAGCTCAAGGATCTTGGCATGCCAGCTATGACAATGGTGTTTCGTACGGTAGACGATGCCATGCTCGAAAAAATGAGCGCCGGTGACAAAATTGAGTTTATTGCTGATCGGGTGAAAGGCAAGCTGACTATTATAGAATTGAAATAGATCAAAACAGGGAGCTCGCTGGCAATGGCGGGCTCCTATTATGTTTGCCGTAGATTTTCACGGCTTGTTGGATTCTCAAACTTTGAGAAAATGAGAAACAGGCTATGAACTTAGATTTCCCACCGTTACCAATTCTGCAATTTCTAAAATTTTGTTGTCTTGCCTTGGGGCTAGCGGTTTTTCCGCCGCTGTTTCTGCCGATGCAATATCTGAACAAATTGGCGGCATCTACGTCGAGGCCGCAGCACACGTGGCATGATTGGCAACACAACACTAATATCGTGTTTTGGTTATAGCCGTCCTATCTTTGTTGCAAGTTAGACAACTCCCAAAACTCAATACCGTCAGGGGCCCTACTGGCGTCGCTAGGATGAAACCTTAGCTGAATGTCTCTAAGGAGAGTGATTACTATTTTCTTAATCACCATAGTGATACGCCAAATAATCGCTCCGCCCCCTAAATAAACTACTGAATTTTTCTATATTTTGAACAGGGAGCCGCACCACTTTTGCCCCAGCAGGCATGTGTGGTGATTACTTTTCCGATGCGCATATTTGGCGTGATTATCATATTGTTGGCAGCACTTCCTCCGTAGTGTGAATTATCAGATCAGGAGGCAGTATGAACATTGAGATTAACGGCAAACCTATTTCCGTCTCGAAAGATTTTGAGGACGCCACGCTGTTGGACTTTATCCGAGACTTTGCTGGTTTGAAGGGAACAAAGTTTGGCTGCGGCATGGGGCTTTGTGGTGCATGCACCGTACATATTGATGATGTCGCCGCCCGGTCCTGCCAAGTTCTGGTTGAAGAAGTGGGCGACCAGTCGGTTACGACAATTGAAGGATTAGCCATGGCTGATCCGGCTGGATCATTTCATCCGGTACAACAGGCATGGATTGAAGAAAGCGTGCCGCAGTGCGGCTATTGTCAGCCTGGCCAAATCATGACTGCTGCAGCATTTCTTAATCGCAACCCAAACCCTTCGAATAAAGAAATCAAACAGGCAATGAATGGCAATTTGTGCCGATGCGGAACCTATGAACGGATTAGAAAAGCTGTTGCACGCGCAGCAAGAGAAGGTAAAATCAATGCTAGAAACTGATGCTATATCCATGAGCCGTCGGCGATTTTTGAAAAAATCCGGATGGCTAGCCGCTGGCGTGACGGTTGTTACTGCTTTATCCTATCCGCTGATCCGTTCTGCAATACCGGCACTTCCAACCCGCAATGACCCATTGCCTGAAGACGGATTTGCGTGGGTGCAGGCGTTGAGTGATGGCCATATACGGTTTTTCTGCCCACGAATGGAGATGGGCCAAGGCTCACCGCTAGGATTGTGCCAGATCGTGGCGGAGGAACTAAACCTTAGCCAGTCTGAGATCGAATGCGTACTTCCTGACACCAATCAGGTGCCACATTTTAAAATGACCGTAGGCAGTGAAGGTATCGCAAAATACTTCGAGCCAGTTTCTTTTGGTGCCGCGCAATTACGTGAGAAACTTCGTTCTATAGCGGCTAAAAAAGCAGGCCTACCACGAGAAAAGGTGGAGGATTCTCTTGGTGGATTTCTTCTGCCATTGGGGAGGCAAATTGGTTATGGCGCGTTAGTGCCTTCAGAACCATTGGTTTTATTCGCCGATGATTACCCAAGCTCGCGCAAGGCGCTGCCGCGTTACGCATTGCTGCGCCGAGACAAGTACCAAGCCATAGGTCAAAGCTGGAAACATCATGAACTGGAAGCAATCGTAACGGGCCAAACTGTGTACGCTCGCGACGTGTCTCTGCCGGATATGATGTTTGGTCAGGTTCTTCAGCCACCTACATTTGGTTCCCTAATAAAAAGCGTTGATGTTCGCGCTGCAGAAGCACTGGCAGGTGTTCTTGAAGTTGTCATCAACAAGGAGAAAAATTTCATCGGCATTGTTGCTGATAGCCCGTTGGTGCTGCCTGAGGCCATCGGGGCCATCAATGTGCATTGGGAAATATCTGAGGAACTAAATCAGGATCAGCTCGATGCAAGCCTTGATGTGGATGAGTTTCGTGCCCGTGATGAGTTCGAACACATATTGGCATCGGATGGGGATATTGGCGCTGGAAAACTCAGGTCTCAAAACGCCGTTGCTGCGCGTTACGATACATCGTTTGCAGCTCATGCGGCGATTGAACCAAGGTCCGGGCTTGCGTGGGTAAGAAAGAACAAGGTGGAAATCTGGTGCGGCAGTCAGGACCCATTTTTTGTGCAGCAACGTGTGGCAAAAGCCATCGATCGAAGGGTTGATGATGTTATTGTGCATAGCCATCGTATGGGTGGGGGATTTGGTGGCCGTATAGTGTGTCAGGCCTCGGAAGAGGCGGCGATCCTGTCGGCTGCAACAGGCCGTCCTGTCCGGGTGCAATGGGATCGTGAAACCGAGTTTCAGAACAATTATTTTCAACCTTCTTTCTCTCATCACATCAATGCTGGTGTAACCGATGAGGGAACCATCAGCCATTGGCAGCATGATTTTGTCTCCTCGCCCATTCTCACCGGTCTGGTGCCTCCAGCCATCGGTTGGGTGCTGGACAAGGTGATGGCAGATGAGGGAACAGCACGGGGCAGCCTGCCACAATATCAAATGACAAACCGGCAGGTGCGCTATTCAGACATTCGCACACCAATTCCCATCGGGGCATGGCGTGGCCTTGGCTCTGCGCCCAATACATTTGCTATCGAAAGCATGATGGATGAATTGGCCAGCAAATCCGGGATTGATCCATTAAAATTCCGATTGCAAAACCTGCCATCAACAAGCGAAAGATTGGCTGCCGTCTTGCACCGCGTGGCTGAAATTTCCGGTTGGGGACGACATTCACCAAAAAATACAGGTTATGGAATTGCCTGCAGTGTCTATAAGAACGTGACTGCCGTAGCGATTGTGGCAAAAGTCCATATTGATCACGATGCAAGCGAATTGCAGGTGAACAAGATATGGTGCGTTCAGGACAGCGGCCTGGTGATCAACCCGGATCAAGTCAAAAACCAAATCATGGGAAATATTGTCTGGGGCTGCAGCATGGCACTCAAAGAACGGATTACATTTGAAGCTGGGGCTGTTGAACAACGCAACTTCCACACTTATGAAATCCTTCGCCACGGGGAATCGCCTGAAATTATTATAACGCTAATAAATCCCACTAATGCTCAATCCACGGCAGTGGGTGAAGCGGCCTTTGCACCAGTTGCTCCGGCAATTGCAAATGCAGTATTTGCCGCGACCGGTAAACGGGTCCGGCGTTTGCCGATGAATTTTGATAACGTCTTTTCGAATTCCGGGAGTTGAGACCTATTTAAACGAGGTAGTTTCAATTATTGTTGGTATTACATGAGGAGAATGCACCATTCGCGAATTTGCCAAATCAAGCATGATCAATCTCGTTACAACCCGGTTGAACAAAACCCACCCGGATTTAAAATTGCTTGGTGCAAGTGACATTGATGCGGTTCGACAGGCACATGTCGCCGTAGATTTAAAACGCAATATTCTTGATATTGTCTGGGACGAGACGGGGCCGGAAACACTGTTATCAATTGGGCAAGAAATCCGAAACGTTGGTTATGACCCGATATGGCATGCCGCAATTCGCTCAGAAAACCCGACAATATTGTTTAAAAAATGGCAGCGATTTGAGGTTTTTGCCCATTCGAAAAACCGATTGCGGATTAACTTGATTAGTGAGAATTTTGCCTCATTCCAACGATACGTTTCAGACGGAAAAGCTCCGACCACACCCGAAAACCTACTAATCTGCGGCCTGATTATCGCGTTGCTGGAAGAAATCGGTTGCCTGAAACTTCGCTGTGAGATGCAGCTTTTTAACGGTGAGACATATACGATTTTTAAGGACGGTCATTTTTTTGTTCCCGAAGAACCCGACACCCTGATAACTGATGCGTGGAGCATTGAGTGGCAGACATTTTCGCCTAAGATAGAGAGTGTGGTATTGGGTGCAGATCTATTGGAGATTGCACTACCGGGATCATGCAGCCCAACCCTCAAAGCTTCAATTGAAGCTATGGTTCAGTGCTTGATGATTGATATTGCGCGCCAATGGAAAGTTGGAGAATTGGCGCTTAGTGTGGGTCTATCAACGCGATCATTGCAACGAAATCTAAATGAAATTAATCTTAGTTTTTCCAGCCTTGTCCGTTTGGCACGCATCCATGAAGCCTGCCACCTTCTGAAGGACAATGACACACCAATTACGGCAGTGGCCTTTTGTGCCGGGTTTTCTGATAGCGCCCATTTCAGCCGTGATTTCCGCGCCAGTATGGGTATGACGCCGTCGCAGTACCGCACGGTATTTTCTGGAAGCAATAGAAGGTAGGCTCTGTTACAAAGTTTTCTCATCGTTAAACAGGTTCGGTGCCGTGTTTGTTTTATGCAGCCAGACTTGCGAATTGTTTAAACGTGACGCTGTTCATACAGCGCCTGTTAGCGAAATGGGCTTTTCATCTGTTGAACCTGCAAGCCGCGCAAACAGACTCAAATTTTTCTTATGAATTTGCTTCTTCGTCTGCCAGCCATTGAAGAACCGTATCGAACTTGCTTTGTAAATGTGCTCGTAAAATTATTGCTAGTTTTTCGCCTTCACGAGCTTCGAGCGCCTGCAAAATTTGTTTGTGCTCGTCTACCGCTTCAGCCCAGCGCTCGTCGGTCATATTGGCCAGATAACGTGCCCGGCGAATACGCGCCGCGAGTGCACGGTACATTGTGCGTAAAGACGGATTGTCTGCTGCCTCTAATATTGCCTCGTGAATAGCCTGGTTGGAGCGGAAATAGGACGCCATGTCCCTTGCCTCAAAGTGAGCTATCATCTCGTTGTGAATTTCACGAACTTGTTCTATTTGTCGATCACTTATCTGGACACAAGCCAACTGGCCAGAAAGCCCTTCCAAAGCACCCATAATTGGAAAAATTTCTTCAAGTTCGGCAACCGTTATTTTAGAAACCCACGCCCCCCTGTTTGGTGCCAGCGAAACCAGACCATCTGCAGCGAGTACTTTCAATGCCTCGCGCATTGGCGTTCGTGATACTTCGAAACGCTCGCACAATTCACGTTCAGGAATTTTGCCCCCGGCCGGTAATGACCCATCGACAATCAGGTCGCGTAGCCGTTCAACCAATTCGATATGAAGCGATTGGCGTGAAATTGACGATATGGAATTTTCTATATTCATAGCACTGCTTTATACACCATCTAACGCCAATTCCAATATACGCGCCACATGCAGCGCCTTGCGGCCCGTGCCATCGGCTATTTGATGCCGACAGGACGTGCCATCGGCAATTACAAGCGCATCTTCATCCTTCCGAATGGCTGGAAATAAGGCCAACTCACCCATTTTAATCGAGGTCTCATATGTTTTTGCGCCATAGCCAAAAGAGCCTGCCATGCCACAACACCCAGAATCGATGATTTCAACCTGCGTATCAGGAAGCAGCGCCAATGTCTTTTCAATATCAGACATAATACCAAATGATTTTTGATGACAGTGACCATGCAATAACAATTTCTTTGCCGGAGATTTCAATTTCAATTTGAATTCATCTGCCGCAATTTTCTGCGCGATATATTCTTCAAACATCATTGCATGGCTGGCAATCAATTCTGTCTCTGGTCCAGGCAAAAGCGCTGGAATTTCATCGCGCAGTGT
>JAESUH010000003.1 GCA_016763155.1 Rhizobiaceae bacterium | reverse complement strand
TAATTGATGTTCCTGCGCGCCGCCATACTTTCCCCAATTTGGCGAAGGTCCTTCACACTCAACAACCCTTCTGCAAGGGGGAGGATAATGCCGTTTTCCAAAATGATGTGTTGGCGTTCATTCGCAGCAAACCGTTTCAACAAATCCCGTAAATGATCCGTAATCACGAAGTCCCCTGCACTTTTCAAATGAAGGGACAGGCCTTGCACGATGTCATTCGCATCTATCCCGTCCGCAGTGTGTTCCTCACTCAACTGAGCCAGAAGGGAGTCAATCTTGTCTTCCCGTCGAGCGCGGAGCCTAAGCATGGGAAACAAGTCCTTTTCTTCATCCAAAATATGCAAGCCAAAATCATTCTCAAGGAAATGCACAGCGACCTCCGCAAGAGAACGGTCCACCATGTCCCCATCGGCAACATCATCGAAGACCTGACACAAAATTCTTTGCCGGAAATGATCCGCAAATAGATAGCCAAGAGGTTGGCAAAGGAGGTCGTGAGAGGGTGAGCCTCTCAGTACGTCCACAGCAAGCGCACGTTTTTCTTCATTCTCCATAGCCAACCTCCTTCATTTAATTATTGAACAAGAGGGCCATCAGCAGCATCAAGTGTGACACCGCAAATGGTTGCCTCTCCTGCAAGTACTCCGATATATTGCGATACAGCACGAGACCAACTAGCAGCCTCCAACCAAGCCGCAATCCGGTCTTTGACATAATCGAACGGCAAGGTTTCACCCGGCACCATGTGATCCAACAGCACGATGTGAAATCCAAACCGACTGTCCACCGGATCAGGCCATAGCTCGCCCGGCGTCATTTGTTCAACCACACGCTCAAACTCACTCACTGTGGAGCCACGTGTAATTTGCCCAAGGTTCCCTCCGTGCTCTTTTGAAGAACACGCAGAAAACTCTTTTGCCATGCTGGAAAAGTCTGAAGGCTTCTTGACCAAATGCGCAATCATGTCTTTAGCTTGAGCCCGCACCTTCTCTTCTGACGTGGGATCCCCTTGGCTAACAGGCAATAGAATATGGCGCGCTTCATAGATGGCGGCGGAACAAAACCGTTCCCGGTTATTTTCATAGTACCTGCGACATTCTTCCTCACTACTTTGAGGCGCCTTAGCTTCTTGCTCAATCAAAGCCCGAATATTGGCATCGTCCTGACATTCAACATTGCCGTCACCGTCCTCTTCAGGGTCAGCAGTGACCTTTAGTCGATTGGCTTCTTGCACTAACAACGCATGAATAACCAACGCCGTGGAAGCCGCCTTCAACGCCTCACCCGGATTCTTAGCCGGATGAAGCTGGGCTTCTGCTAATATGGCGGCTTCAGCAATCGCAATGCCATTAACAGAAACCTCCCGCATAAGAGGCTGCGCTTTGGGTGGCACCTTCGTGTCAGGCTCCACATATCCCTCATAGCTGCTGCTAGGTGCGGACGAACTGCCGCACCCTTCAGTCCCACAACATGTTTCGGAGTCCGAGCATTTATCTGCTTCGAGCGTGGGGTTTTGATAAATTGTTGTCATCAGATTTCCCTCACTTAACCAAGGAACGCGGTGTGCGTTTTTTGGTGCGTACAATTTGATATCCAGGCCGCCACATATACCGAACGGGCACGCTCAACATGTGAACGAGGCGCGTGAACGGAAATACAAAGAGGATGGTCAGGCCTAAGGTCAGGTGCAGCTTGAAGATGATGTTGGCATCAGCCACAAAATGAGAAGCATCCAAATTAAACGTGAAAATGCCCTGCGCCCAGCTCATGAATTTCACCATCTCATGTCCGTCCAAATGTTGGAGAGAAAGAGGGATGGTCGCTAAGCCCAGAAGAAGCTGTAGCCACAAGAGGATAATGATCATCGTATCGGAAAAGCTTGAAGAGGCTCGAATACGTGGGTCAAACAAACGACGGTGCACCAACAGAGACGCACCAACAATCGCCATGCTGCCAGCAACACCGCCCGCCACGACAGCCAGAATTTGTTTGGCTTCATGGCTTACACCCAGCGCATCAAACACTTGAATGGGCGTAAGCAGCCCAACCATGTGTCCAAAGAAAATCACAATCACGCCGACGTGAAAAAGAACCGATCCCCACATAAGCTGTTTACGCCGAAGCAATTGGCTTGACCCAGCGCGCCACGTATAAGGCTCCCGGTCGTAACGAATAATGGAGCCCACCGCCAACACCACAAGGGCGATATAGGGATAGATGCCAAAGAGTGCCGTATTTATAAAATCAGCCATAGTTTCATCCCTCCTGCGGTGCTGATGGACGTGCAACATCATCAGGCTTGCGGGACGCTGCGCGCATTTGGCGTTGGAGGCGGTCAGGACCACAATCCGCTTCCCCTGCCCCACCACCAAAGGCGACAACTTCTTCCTCCCAAATGCGGTCCAATGCATCTAGATCAGTAGGGTCATCCTCTGGTTGATCAACCATCTCTTGCACCAATGCTTGGTCAGGTTGAGCTGCAGCAATTTCCTCAAGTGCTTTGAAAGCGTTGACATAAAGTGTGTCGCGTTTTTCTAAACGCTTACCCAATGCCACAAGAATGTGGAGCGTTTGCTCCAACATTTCCTGCGCTTCCGCTAAAGGCCGTGTTGACAAATATTCCAAGAACAACGGCAAATAGTCCGGCAACTCCTTCGCATCAACTTCCAAGCCATTCCCTTCATACATCGCCATCAGATCAACCATGGCCTGACCCCGATCACGACTTTCTCCGTGCACATGTTCAAAGAGGTGCAAAGACAAAGTGCGCGTTCGGTCAAACAAAATAACGTAAGTCTCCTGCGCATCGTAAAGGTCCTGCTCGCTGATGTGGTCGATCAAATCAACCAACAATTTGCGAACCACGGGGCTGACACTGCTGTCTTCCTGCAGCGCTTGTTTTAATTCAGACGCTCCCTCCTGTAGCTCCTTAGAGGGATAGGAAAGAAGTAACGAGGTGATTTTAAGAGACAAGTTCATATCGCTCTCCTTTAAAAAAGATCAGTGGGGTTTTTGACAGATTTTTTCCGCTTGGCTCCGAACAAATCAGCGTCCGACGTACCTCCTGAACATCCATTCCCAAATGAGAAGCCACACTCGCCGCGAATTTCATAAGCATCTTCGCTAATTTCACGGTGAGTAGACGGAATGACAAAACGATCCTCATAATTTGCAATCGCCATGATGTGATACATTTCCTCGATCATCTGACTGCTCATGCCGACCTGAGTGGCGATGCTCTCATTGATCACACCGTCAACGGTTTTCGACCGCATATAACCGCGCATGGCCAGCATCCGCTCAAGAGCAGACACAATTGGCGCTTCTTTACCCGCAGTGAGAAGGTTGGCCAGATAGCGAATTGGAATACGCAACGAAGTCACGTCCGGCATGTCACCGTTCAAACCAATCTTGCCAGCCTCAGCCGCAGATTGAATAGGAGACAACGGCGGCACATACCACACCATAGGCAAGGTGCGATATTCAGGGTGCAGCGGGAATGCAATTTTCCATTCCATCGCCATTTTATAGACGGGAGACTTTTTCGCAGACTCCAACCAAGCATCAGGTATGCCGTCCTTACGTGCCTGAGCAATCACTTCTGGATCATGCGGGTCTAAGAAGATATTGAGCTGCTCTTCATAAAGGTCATGCTCATCTGGTGTTTGTGCGACTTCTGCAATCTTATCAGCATCATATAACAGCACACCAAGATAACGGATCCGCCCCACACAGGTTTCAGAACACACCGTTGGCATGCCCGCTTCAATGCGTGGATAACAGAACGTACACTTCTCAGATTTCCCCGAAGACCAATTGTAATAAATCTTCTTGTAGGGACATCCCGAAACACACATACGCCAACCGCGACATTTTTCCTGATCAATCAGAACAATGCCGTCATCTTCGCGTTTATAGATGGCACCCGAGGGACAGGCGGCGACACACGTCGGATTGAGACAATGCTCACACAGACGCGGCAAATACATCATGAATGTATTTTCAAACTCGCCGTATATCTCCTTTTGTATGCCTTCAAAATTGTAGTCGACCGAGCGTTTAGCAAACTCCCCCCCAAGAATTTCTTCCCAGTTTGGACCCCACTCAATCTTTTCCATCCGTTCGCCCGAAATCAAAGAGCGAGGGCGCGCCGTTGGGAAAGCTTGGCTTTCCTTAGCGGTTTGCAAATGGTCATAATCAAAATCGAACGGCTCGTAATAATCGTCAATTTCAGGCAAATCCGGATTGGCAAAAATCTTAGCCAACACACGCCACTTCGCCCCCATTTTGGGCTGAATTTGACCATTGCGTTTCCGCTGCCAACCCCCATTCCATTTTTTCTGGTTTTCCCATTCTTTGGGATAACCGATGCCAGGCTTGGATTCCACATTGTTAAGCCATGCGTATTCCACACCCTCGCGGGTGGTCCAGACGTTTTTACAGGTGATGGAGCAGGTATGACAGCCGATACATTTATCGAGGTTCAGCACCATGCCGATTTGTGCGCGTATTCTCATTCTGCTGCCTCCGGTTTGCTGACAAGCGGTTCTTCGAGCCAGTCAACCTTATCCATTTTTCTAACGATTACGAATTCATCACGGTTGGAACCAACGGTGCCATAATAGTTGAACCCGTAAGATAGTTGCGCGTAACCACCGATCATATGGGTCGGTTTGGTAATCGCCCTTGTGACTGAGTTATGAATGCCGCCGCGTTGTCCCGTTTGTTCCGAACCAGGTACATTCACGATTTTTTCCTGCGCGTGATACATGAAGAGCGTACCCTCTTTCATGCGCTGGGAAACAACCGCACGGGCAACAAGCGCACCGTTTGCATTATAGGCTTCAACCCAGTCATTATCGACAATACCGGCCTTGGCCGCATCGATTTCCGATAACCAGACCACCGGCCCACCACGGTTGAGCGTGAGCATTAAGAGGTTGTCTGAATAGGTGGAGTGAATGCCCCATTTTTGGTGCGGCGTGATGAAGTTCAGCACAATTTGTTCATTGCCATTAGGCTTGGATTCAATCACAGGTTTAACAGTCTTGGTATCAATCGGAGGTCGATAAACACAGAACGCCTCGCCAAATGCCCGCATCCACAAATGATCCTGATAAAGTTGCTGACGTCCAGAAAGTGTGCGCCATGGGATCAACTCATGCACATTGGTGTAGCCGGCATTATAGCAAACATGCTCGCTCTCAATGCCCGACCATGTGGGCGAGGAAATGATTTTGCGCGGTTGTGCCACAATATCGCGGAAGCGGATTTTCTCGTCTTCCTTGGGTTTTGCCAGATGGGTGTGATCAATACCGGTGAATTCTGAGAGCTTTTCCCAGGCTTTAACGGCAACTTCGCCATTGGTTTCCGGTGCCAACATCAACACAACTTCAGTTGCATCAATATCCGTATCAATTTTCGGCATACCCTTGGAAATGCCTTCCTCGGTCACAACGCCATTGAGTTCACCAAGCAGTTTCACCTCTTGCTTGGTATCCCATGCAATCCCCTTGCCCCCATTACCAAGTTTTTCCAACAATGGTCCAAGCGCTGTGAAACGCTTGTAGAGGTTCGGATAATCACGCTCAACCACAACAACATTTGGCATGGTCTTGCCGGGGATTGGGTCGGCCTTGCTGGTTTTCCAATCATCCACATCAAATGGCTGGGCAATTTCACCCGGCGTATCATGCAAGATCGGCACAAGTACCGTATCATTTTCTACCCCAAGTACTTCAGGACACACTTCTGAGAATTTCTTGGCAAGGCCCTTAAAGATATCCCAATCACTACGCGCTTCCCATGCCGGGTCAGCAGCACTTGAAAGCGGGTGAATGAAAGGATGCATATCAGAGGTGTTGAGACCGTTTTTCTCGTACCATGTGGCAGTCGGTAAAACGATGTCGGAATAAACGCAGGTCGTCGACATACGGAAATCCAATGTCACCAGCAGGTCAAGTTTACCCTCTGGCGCGTCATCATGCCAAACAGCTTCAGTTGATTGTTGCCTGCCCTCTTCGCCCAAATCTTTACCCAGCACACCATGTTGTGTGCCAAGCAAATGTTTGAGGAAATATTCATGGCCCTTGCCTGATGATCCAAGCAAATTGGAACGCCACACAAACATATTGCGAGGCCAGTTAACCGGATTGTCCGGATCGACACAGCTCATTTTGAGTTTGCCGGATTTCAATTGTTCAGCCACATAATCCTTGGGCTCTTTTTTGGCCTTGGCAGCCATTTTCGCAATATCAAGCGGATTGGTTTCAAGCTGCGGCGCAGAAGGCAACCAGCCCATGCGCTCGGCTTTGATGTTGTAATCAATCAGCGTTGCATTCCACTCACCTTTCGGCGCCGTGGGCGACAAAATTTCACTAACGTTCAATGTCTCATAACGCCACTGGTCGGTGTGGGCATAGAAGAACGAAGTTGAATTCATGTGACGTGGCGGGCGGTTCCAGTCGAGACCGAATGCCAGCGGTTGCCAACCAGTTTGCGGGCGTAGTTTTTCCTGACCCACATAATGGCTCCAGCCACCACCTGATTGACCTACACAACCACACATCACCAACATATTGATGATGCCACGATAGTTCATATCCATGTGGTACCAATGGTTCAAACCAGCACCCAGAATAACCATGGAACGCCCATTGGTTTTTTCTGCATTGGTAGCAAATTCGCGGGCTACCGTAATGATGTGATCAGCAGGAACACCAGTGATTTTTTCGGCCCATGCAGGCGTATAAGGTTCCATTTGGTCGTAGCTCTTGGCAACGTTTTTGCTGCCGATACCACGATCAAGGCCATAATTTGCTGCAAACAGATCAAACACTGTTGCAACCATCGCATCCTTACCGTCGATCTTAACCTTCTTGGCCGGAACCGAGCGCACTAGAACGCTGTCATGATCCGTTCCTTCAAAATGATCATGCTCGCGGTTACCAAAATATGGGAAAGCCACATCCGCGATTATATCATGGTCCTCTTCAAGAATGAGGGTCATTTGCAATTTTGTATCATTGCCCTTGCCGTCTTTTTCCTGAAGGTTCCACTTGCCTTTATCACCCCAGCGGAAGCCGACGGAACCCTGAGGTACAACAACTTTCTTGGAGTCTGCATCAATCGCGACTGTTTTCCATTCAGGGTTGTGTTTCTCACCCAGATTGCGAGCGAAATCAGAAGCACGCGCTTGGCGGTCCGGTACATAATGCCCATTCTCTTTGGTGAGTTTCACCAACATCGGCATATCGGTGTACTTGCGACAGTAATCTTCGAAATATTCAGCCTGACGATCCAGATGGTATTCGCGCAAGATCACATGGCCCATTGCCATGGCAAGCGCTGCATCAGTTCCAGCTTTTGGATGCAACCATAAATCAGCAAATTTGGTGGCTTCAGAATAATCAGGACAAACCACAACGGATTTTGCGCCGCGATAACGCGCTTCCGTATAGAAATGCGCATCAGGTGTGCGTGTCTGAGGTACGTTTGAACCCCAAAGCATCAGGAAGCCGGCATTATACCAATCCGCACTTTCAGGCACATCGGTCTGCTCTCCCCATGTCATCGGTGAGGATGGCGGAAGATCACAATACCAATCGTAAAACGACATACAGGTTCCACCCATCAAAGATAGGTAACGCGAGCCTGCAGCATAAGAAACCATCGACATGGCAGGAATTGGCGAGAAGCCAATCACCCGGTCCGGGCCGTGTTCGCGCGCTGTATATGCATTGGCAGCGGCGATAATTTCATTAACCTCATCCCAGCTTGCGCGCACGAAACCACCGTGCCCACGAATGCTGGTATAAGATTTACGTTTTTTGGGATCTTTAACAATTGATTCCCAGGCAGCAACAGGCGTGCGCACTGCGCGCGCCTCCCGCCAGAGCTTAACCAAACGCGAGCGTACCAATGGGTACTTCACCCGGTTGGCAGAATACATGTACCAGGAATAACTGGCACCACGCGGACAACCGCGTGGCTCATGGTTTGGCAAATCAGGCCGCGTACGGGGATAATCTGTTTGCTGGGTTTCCCAGGTCACAATCCCGCCCTTGACGTAAATTTTCCAGGAACATGATCCGGTACAGTTCACCCCATGAGTGGAGCGAACGATCTTATCATGTTGCCAGCGTTTGCGATACGCATCCTCCCAATTCCGGTCCTCGCTAGTGGTCACACCGTGACCACCAGAAAAAGTACCGACATTCTTGCGTGAGAGGAAATTCAAACGGTCAAGTAAATGCGACATAGATTTTGTTTCCTAGCTCGCTGTTGAAGGTTTCGCGGGGGTTTCAAGTCCCCGTTCAATGTCATAAAGCTTACCGCCCGGACGGGTGTAGACCCACCAAGTAAGCGCCACACAGGTGACATAGAAGCCCATAAAGGCCCAAAGTGCTGCTTCCGGCCCACCGGTCATATTGATGGATGTACCGTAGGCTTTAGGGATAAAGAACGCCCCGTAAGCTGCCATGGCGGAAGTGAAGCCGATGATGGCGGCACTTTCTTTTTCGCCCTGACGGTTTGAAGCCGCACCTTTAAGTTCAGGCATGGTTCTTTGGACTTCGCGGTGCATGATCACAGGGATCATCTGGAAGGTCGAAGCGTTGCCGATGCCTGTTGCAAAGAACAAGATCATGAACATTGCAAAGAAGCCCCAGAATGCGCCCGGCTGTTCTTTGATAGCGAGGAAGTAAAGTACACCACCCACGGCCGCGATCATCAAAATGAAGGTCCAGAAAGTCACACGACCTCCACCCCATTTATCAGATATCCAACCCGTTGCTGCCCGTGACAGAGCACCAATCAATGGTCCAAGGAACACATATTTGAGTGATTCCACATCAGGGAACTGGGTTTTCGCAAGTAGCGGGAACCCGGCTGAATACCCAATGAAGGAACCAAATGTGCCGGTATAAATCCAACTCATAATCCAGTTGTCAGGGCGACTAAAGATAATGGACTGGTCCTTGAAGGAAGATTTCGCAGACGCGATATCATTCATACCAAACCACGCAAACAATGTGGCAAGGATCAGAAACGGCACCCAGATGAAGCCGGCATTTTGAACCCACAATTGTGTGCCATCACTGACTTGCTGAGGTTCTCCACCACCGACATAACTGAATACACCTGAAGTGATAACGATTGGCACCAGGAATTGCATGACGGAGACGCCTGCATTTCCAAGTCCAGCGTTAAGAGCCAGCGCATTGCCTTTTTCCGATCTTGGGAAAAAGAAGCTGATATTGGACATTGAAGAGGCAAAGTTACCGCCGCCAAGTCCGCAAAGAAG
>JAESUH010000208.1 GCA_016763155.1 Rhizobiaceae bacterium | reverse complement strand
TGAACGTATCAACAATTCACTGACGCCAAGCCATCGATGTCTCAATACATCATTTGAAGGGTTTTGCTGCCAGTAATCCGGTGTCCCATAAACACCAAAGCGCATACTCCCGGTTTTTTCACCGATCAACCCTCCAGTTAGCTCATTGGTCGGGCGAATGGTGATATCGGCATCGAAATTCCCAAGGTCCAGACGATGGTTTGTGGAAAAAAGCTCAATTTCCAAGTTTGGATGAAGGTCGCCCAGCGCCTGAATATGGGGGACCAGGAACTCCTGACATATGGAATCTACCGAAGTAATTCGTATGGGCCCTTCAAAGGGAGTTCCCAGACCACCGATAGAGCGCTCAAGGCTGGATATGGTTTTATTTACCAACCGGAGACTGTTCAACATTTGTTTACTGTGGGGAGTCAGCAAATATCCATTGGGTTTGCGTTCGAACAATTTGACGTTAAATTTTTCTTCAAACCCGCTGACGCGTCTAAGTACCGTTGCGTGATTAACACCCAGCTTGCGCGCAGCCGCCGAAAGGGAGCCCGTTTCGGCTACTTCCAGAATAAATTGCAGATCATCCCATTTCATCCTGTGCGTCATTGCACAACTTTCCGTGAATAAATTATGAATGGCTAGTTATAAATGCACATGGTATAAAAACAAGATATTGTCGGTAGGCCTGTTTTTTCGGCCGAATTAACGGAGGAATATATGAAAACTATTCTAAAAAGTACGATATTTGCAATTTGTGCAACGGTTTGCCTCACAGGTACTGCTGTAGCAGATGGCCATTTGGAAAAAGCTGCTAGTGCACGCAAGGCCGTGATGCAGCTATATTCGTTCAATCTTGGGCAATTAGGTGCAATGGCAAAAGGTGCTGTTGAATATAATTCAGAAACGGCATCTGCCGCAGCTAACAATTTGCTGGCTCTCGTAAGCATGAATCAGGGTCCATTGTGGCCTCAAGGGTCTGACTATGTGTCGCTTGGTCACGAGGCCGGCGCAATGCCGGAAATCTGGTCCACCTATCCAGCCATTACAGAAAAAAGCAAAGCGCTAATGGTAGGTGCTACCAATATGGCCAAAGTTGCCGGTATGGACCTTGCCAGCTTGCAAGGTGCTATGGGCGGCGTTGGTGGTGCTTGCGGCGGCTGCCACAAAGTCTTTAGGAAGAAAAAATAGCTGTAAATAGCAGATATTAAATGCCTCAACTAAATCGCCGCATCGAAATTTAATTATTTCGGTGCGGCTTTTTGTTAAGTTCCAGCCCAAGGGTTTATTGGTGTATTTTTAAAATTCTGGGTTATGATGGTCTTGCTGTTTCGAGTAGACACAGATGTTCAACTTGCCACAGCGTATTAACTTAAAAATGGCTTATGAAAATGTTCAAAAAACTGGCAGAATTTCTGCTTCCCGCGATTGCCCTGGGTGGTGTGGTGTTTTGGTATCTTACCGCACCTGAATATGTGTCTGATGACCTGTTGGCAGGCATGGAAAACGGCGATGCAATTGCCGGAGAAACCATTTTTTGGGCTGGCGGATGTGCATCCTGCCATGGGCCAACCGGTAAAAAAGCAGCCGGCGCAGCCGAAAACAAAAGTGCGCAATTTGTTTTGGGCGGTGGCCACGGGTTAAACACACCCTTTGGTACATTTTATGTGCCAAATATTTCTTCTGATCCAAAGCATGGAATTGGTAGCTGGACTGGCAAGCAATTTGCCAATGCAATGCTAAAAGGCGTAAGCCCTGATGGTAGCCATTATTACCCGGCATTCCCTTATACGTCTTACGCAAAAATGGATGTAAAAGACGTTGCTGATTTGTGGGCATTCATGAAGGAATTACCGGCCGCTGCAAATTCCAATAAATCTCACGACATATGGCTCCCTTTCAAATTACGTCGAGGTCTAGGGCTTTGGAAGATGCTTTACCTGAATAATGACCGCATGGTTGAATTTGAAAACCCCGACGAGAAACTGGCACGGGGTCAGTATCTCGTTGAAAGCGTTGCCCATTGTGGCGAATGCCATACACCGCGCAATATTATCGGTGGGTTTGACAAAAAGAGATGGCTGGCTGGCGGTCCTTCACCTGATGGCGATGGCAATATTCCAAATATCACTCCCCACGACAGCGGGCTAGGCAATTGGTCTTTGAATGATATTGTCTACAGCCTCGAAAGTGGCTTTACGCCAGAATTTGATTCCTTTGGTGGCTCCATGACTGATGTGCAGCAAAATATGGCAAAACTGTCTGCTAGCGATCGCGAAGCAATTGGAATTTATCTCAAGGCAGTTCTGCCGGTAGCCTCCAAACCCAAGTGAAATTGACCCTGAAGCGAATGTGTCGCAGTGGGCGACGTTTACACTTTGGTTACCTACTTATTTAAGCCTTAAATAAGGTGAATAATTTATCTTGATTCCGATACGGCAAGCTCTCATGCGCTTTTTAGCGCGTGGAGAGGTGTTTTGGTTGGTGATAACAGGGCAATTTAATATGGGCCGACAAGGTTTAATTGGGGATACGGGTTTGCTACCACAAAAATATCTAATCCCTACAAAAGCGATGTTCTGTGCGCTGCTAATCATGTCGGTTGGCGCGATATCTTCCTGTAACAGTTCCAAAACCTCTTACAAGAATTCCGGCACGGCACACGTGAACAATAAGACCAAATTTTCTTCAAAAGTGTTTGGAGTAAAGGGAAGTCCGCGTATCACCACTTCAAAACGTGTACGCAAAGGTGGTGGCCGCTACCAGATTGGCAAGGCCTATAAAATTCGCGGCAAATGGTACAAGCCCAAACTCGAACCAAAATATGAAAAAACCGGAATGGCCTCTTGGTATGGACCAAATTTTCATGGTCGCCTGACTGCCAACGGTGAAATCTACGATCAGTATTCTCTGTCAGCCGCTCACCCGACCATGCCCTTGCCAAGTTATGCACGCGTTACCAATCTATCCAATGGCCGCTCTGTGGTCGTGCGGGTGAATGATCGCGGGCCTTATGCCCACGGGCGCCTGATCGATCTATCTGCCAAGGCCGCAAAATTACTCGATTACACCCGAAAAGGTGTGGCGCGAGTAAGGGTCAAATATTTGGGCAAGGCGCGAATGGATGGCCGGGACCACAGAAAACTGTTGGCATCCTATAATCCCGGAAAATCAGGTGGTTCCAAAGGCCGTGGCTTTAAGATGCCCGGCACAGCCCTTGGTGGAACGATGTTTGCGAAACGTAAAACAAACGACAATAGTTTCCTCACCGCGTTTGCAAAAGTACCCGTACCTGAACAACGGCCCTCATTACACCGTCTGCTCGATGGTGTGCCGATCATTATTTCTCTTAATCAGATTGAATATGCCACTTTAAAACCATTGGCCTATTCAAACAGTGCGATAATTCCGAAAAGCAAAAGTTTCTTTTAGGAAATATTGGCGTTCAATTCTTCGTTCAATTCACAAATAGCCTTACATTCGGGTTGAATCTGTAGTTTTCTCAATGTAATTTGAAAAATGCGGGGCCGCGGTGGATAGGATTGTGAAGAATGATGGGTAAAAAGCTTTACTCAATAATCGCCATTATATTGGCAATTTTTGTTTTTGTTCCAGGGTACTCTGTAAGTGCTCTGGCGCAGCTATATTCGACAAAAGCGAAACAAGCGCTATTGTTGGATTCTGATACTGGCACAATTTTGTTTGCCAAAAACATTGATCAGAAAATTCCCCCTGCATCATTGGCCAAACTCATGACGATGGAAGTGGTGTTTTCTGCTCTCAAGTCTGGTGGGCTGAGTTTAACTGATACTTTCTTTGTCAGTGAAAATGCCTGGCGCAAAGGTGGAACCAGCTCAGGCGGTTCTACCATGTTTGCCAAGCTGAATTCTGAAATTCCACTGGAAGACCTTATTCGCGGCGTCATCGTCCAATCAGGTAATGACGCTTGCATCGTCATCGCAGAAGGCATGGCAGGTTCTGAAGATGCCTTTGCCGGCCTGATGAATGAACATGCCCGGGCCTTGGGAATGAAAGATACGATATTTAGAAATTCCACCGGATTGCCCGATCCAGATCAACATGTTTCCATTCGCGATTTGGCAAAGCTTGCTCGCCACATCATTTCAACTTATCCCGATTATTATCGTTATTACGGCGAGACTGAATTCCTCTGGAACAAGATAAAACAGCGCAATCGCAATCCATTACTGGCCATGAATATTGGCGCAGATGGTATGAAGACCGGTTACACAGAAGCATCAGGATATGCCATTGTTGGCTCAGCCAATCGTAATGGCCAGCGTTTGATAACGGTTCTCAGCGGCATGACATCCAAACGGCAACGGGCAGAAGAAGCTCGCAAAATTCTCGATTGGGGATTTCGTGCCTTTGAAAAAATTGATCTGTTTGCAGACGGAGAAATTATCGGTCAGGCAAGTGTCTACGGTGGAGAAACTTCCGGTGTTGGTGTTTCCAGCAAGGGACCGCTTGCAATATATTTGCCAATTGGAAATCGCGATAAACTGAAAGCGCGCATTTCTTATGAAGGACCGTTAATGCCCCCCGTGGAAAAAGGCCAAAAGATTGCAACCTTAAAGGTCTGGATTGGCGATACCCTAAGTCAGGAAACGCCTCTTTATGCCAGCGAAACTGTTGAAAAAGGGGGATTGCAACGTCAGGCCACGGATGCAATCAAGGAATTGCTGTTTGGTTGGCTGTAACGATTCTACTTTCAGCCTGGATTTGATCTGAATTTTGAATTGGTAATATGGCGACTGCAACCAAATCACGCCCTGATATACCCTTAAGCGGAGGTCGTCCACCTGCCCGCAAAGGACTGTTTATTACCTTTGAAGGCGGTGAGGGGGCTGGCAAATCAAGCCAGATTAAACGAGTGGCCGCTCAACTAAAAGAATTGGGAAACGATGTATTGCTAACGAGGGAACCTGGTGGTTCGCCCGGTGCAGAAGCGGTGCGTTATGTGTTGCTTTCCGGCTCGGCTGAAAAACTTGGCACTGAAATGGAAGCAATGCTTTTTGCAGCTGCACGCTCAGACCACGTGGAAACTGTTATCAAGCCCGCATTGGCCCGGGGTGAAATTGTCCTTTGCGACCGCTTTTTAGATTCTTCTCGAGTGTATCAGGGGATAACAGGTAAGGTTGATAAGACATTCTTAAGCCAACTTGAAGCTGTCGCCTGCGAAGACGCATGGCCCGACCTAACCATTATGCTGGATGTTCCAACGGAAATTGGAATGAAACGAGCTGCGGCACGGCGCGCAAAGTCAGAAGTGCCGGACCGTTATGAAAAAGAAACGCTGGAACTACAAGACCTTCGACGTCAGGGCTATCTGGATATTGCCAAAGCAGAGCCGGAACGCTGCAGTGTCGTTGATGGCGATGGTACGCCCGCTCAGGTATATAAAAAGCTTTGGACTGCAATTGAGGGCCGTTTGGGAGACCGCTTGATACCTACGCCTCATAAAGCAAAAAAACCGACACGCACCAAAAGTCGAGCACCTTCCAAAAGGGTAAGCAGGGCAAAACCGCCAGCTGAAAAACCATGACCACAGAGTTTGGCGATAAACTGGTAGCTGACCGGATCGATG
>JAESUH010000207.1 GCA_016763155.1 Rhizobiaceae bacterium | reverse complement strand
CTAGAAATGCTGCTGCAATTAATGGTTTCAAAATGTTCATGGTTTTCCTCCGAGTAAATCCAGCATTTATGGTTGCACGGTTTTTGAAAAGTTGCAAAATAATAAATTTATTGCATGTTATTAAATTTCATGGTCCATTCTGAACATGGGAGAGGTCATGCAGCCAGCAATAAGTATTGATAATGTATCTAAGTTCTTCGGAGAGTTTCAGGCATTAAAAAACGTCTCTATGGATGTTTCACCCGGCGAGCGGGTTGTGGTTTGTGGTCCGTCAGGTTCCGGTAAATCGACCCTTATTCGCTGCATCAATCAGTTGGAAAGCCATGAATCTGGTTCCATTACAGTCGATGGCGTCGAGATGAACGAAAGCAAAGAAGCCCTCAATGCAATTCATGCAAATGTCGGCATGGTATTCCAACAGTTCAATTTGTTTCCGCATCTAACCGTTCTGGAAAATTTGACGCTTGGTCCCATCAGAGCCCGCAAAATGAAGAAGGCAGAGGCTGACGAACTTGCCATGAAATACCTGGAACGGGTGCGCATTCCTGAGCAGGCAGGAAAATATCCGAGACAACTTTCCGGCGGCCAACAACAAAGAGTGGCGATCGCACGCTCCTTGTGCATGGAGCCCCGCATCATGTTGTTTGATGAGCCTACATCAGCGCTTGATCCAGAAATGATCAACGAGGTGTTGGATGTGATGGTTGAATTGGCTGAAAGCGGAATGACAATGATTTGTGTCACCCACGAAATGGGGTTTGCGCGCAAAGTCGCCGATACCATGGTGTTTATGGATCAAGGGGAGATTGTCGAAATGTCTAACCCAAAAGATTTCTTCAGTACGCCCAAAAGTGAGCGGTGCCAGGAATTTTTGCAAAAAATTCTGCATCATTGAGGACGCGACAATGATCAAAATATTTAGCCTATTTTTATAGCAATAGCATTAACTGGCTGCTCCGATGATTGGGGGTGGTATGTCGTCGACCCAACATTGCCTAAAGGTTTGATCAATCTTAAATTTCTCGCCAGCGGGATTTATTACACCGTTCTTTTATCCCTGACTGCGATTATCATTTCAATTGTAGTTGGCCTGATGGTGGCGCTTCCGGGACTTTCAAATAACAAATATCTGCGTGGGTTTAACCGCACCTATGTGGAGCTGGTTCGTGCGGTTCCAATTTTGGTGTTGATCCTGTGGGTCTATTACGGCCTGCCACAAATCACCGGCTTAACGATCAGTGTGTTTTGGGCAGGTGTCGTTGCCTTGGCCCTATCAGACAGCGCTTTTGAAGCTGAGATTTTCCGAGCCGGTATTCAGTCGATCGATAAGGGGCAATATGAAGCCTCCCATACTGTCTCTCTCAATTACGTTGATACGATGCGCTTTGTCATTCTGCCGCAAGCCATCAGACGGATATTGCCGGCACTTGGTAATCAGCTTGTCTATATGTTGAAAATGTCATCTCTGGTATCAGTCATCGGGATGCAGGAATTGACCCGAAAAGCCAATGAATTGGTAGTGACTGAATATCGCCCACTAGAGATTTACACCGTACTGTTGCTGGAATATCTGGCCCTGATACTCGTCGTTTCCTATTTTGTGAGGCGGATTGAAAATCGTATGCGAGCTGAGGAAACAAATTGATGGAGATTGCCATGCCAGCATGGATAAAAATGGTGCCCGATGATGAGGCCGACGACAAACTGTTGGAAGTCTTAAAGCTTGCCCGCACGCCCCACGGAACCGTAGATAATGTCATGCGTGTTCACTCATTGCGGCCAGAGACCATGCGCGGCCATGTGGTGCTTTATCGTTCTGCATTGCACGACCCAGCCAACACATTGCCCGAGTGGTTGCAGGAAACCATCAGCTCTTATGTTTCTATCCTCAATGATTGTGCCTATTCGCTCGCCAATCACTGGGCCAATGCGCGTCACTTGATTGATGATGAAAAGCGGGCAGATAAAATTGAAGCGGCTTTGCATGCCAGAAAACCGGAAATCGAATTTGATGGCCGTGAATTAGCGCTTTTGCGATATGCAGAAAAACTGACGCTTTCACCGGGCAATATGAACAAAACAGATGTGGACGAGCTTAAAATCGCTGGTCTTGATGATGGAGAAATCCTCGAGGCCAATCAGATTATCGGCTATTTCAATTATGCCAATCGTTGCCTGAACGGGCTGGGCGTGACAACTCAAGGTGATGTGGTTGGGTATTACTCATCCACAAAATAAGTTGCGCTAAAAGCAATTTTTTGCATATAGTGCAATTAATTGTATTTTTTAGGAGGACTGACCATGGCCTATGCCCAAGCAAAAAAAGTAGATGCAGACATCATTCCGGTGATCGATATTACGCCATTGCGCGATGGGAGTGATCCCAAGAGCGTAGCTGATGCATTGCATTCTGCAAGTAAAGGGTTGGGCTTCATCTATATTAAGGGCCATGGCATAGCGGAAGAAACAATCGAAGCCGCGCGTAGCTCGGCCTATGAGTTTTTCCATAGTTCACAAGAGGAAAAAGCCTCCGTCACGGTATCAAACAGGCATCGGGGATGGCTAGGGCAGGGCGGCGCTAAAATGCAGAATGACGCCAAAGCCGACCTCAAGGAAAGTTTCATCTGGGGGTACCAGAACAAGGCAGGCGATACACCGCAGGATCATTCACTTCGTGGTCCCAACCAATGGCCGGAATTTCTGCCCACAATGCAAGAACAGGCAATGGATTATTTTCACCAGGTGCATGAAGTCGCCCATCATTTGATGCGTGGTTTTGCACTGGGTCTGGAGCTTGAAGAGAATTTTTTCCTCAAAACCAGCAGCAAACCTCTCAGCCGAGCATCCTACGTTTACTACCCCCAACAAAGTGAAGATATGGGCGAGACCCAGTTTGGCGTCGGGCCTCATACAGATTTTGGCGTGCTAACGGTTTTATGTCAGGACAATGTTGGTGGATTGCAGGTTGAGGACATTAATGGTGAGTGGATCGAAGCCCCTCCCATTGAAGGAACCTTGATTGTTAACGTTGCCGATCTCTTGGCGCGTTGGACGCAAGGGGAATATAAATCAACGCCCCATCGTGTGGTCAACAGCTCCGGACGTGAGCGGCTCTCACTGGTTCTTGCCTTTGATCCTGATCCCGATACAGTGATTGATGTGCGTGATGTGTTTGGTGCTGATTTTGATGCAAATGAACCACCGATTACTTGCGGGGAATACCTTGAATGGCGGTTTGATAAGGCTTTTTCTTACCGTAAAGACTAGATCAATAACTCGGAAAAAAGGTTGAAATGGATACAGACGCGCAACCTACAAATGTGATTGATCACGCCATCGGGACCACTTTGAGCGGTTTGCGAAAAAGTCGTGGCATGACAGCTCGGCAATTGGCCGCTAATTCCGAGGTATCGGCCGCAATGATCAGCCGCATCGAAAGCGGTCAGGTTTCGCCTTCCATCTCAACACTCAATGCGCTCAGTAGTGCGCTTGATGTTCCGCTAATTAGCCTGTTTCGAGAAACAGCGTCCGCCCATGCCGATTTCACCCATGTAAAACAGGGTGAAGGATTGAAATCGACGCGCATGATCGATGAACATAGCCACGATTTTATCAATCTGGCATTTCACACGCGTCGCGATATGCAGTTTGAAGCGAGGATGGTGACGCTGGTTCGTCAAAGCGCCAAGCCCCCGCGATATGTTGGGCACGGGGTTGTCTTTGTCTATGCGATAGAGGGCGAGGCGGTTTATCAATATGGCAAGCAAGAGATCACTTTGAATGCCGGAGATAGCTTGAGCCTGGATGCTGAACTCAGCCATGGCTTTGTGGAAATTGTAACCCCGGAATTTGTTTTTCTGACAGTACAAGCGGAGCGGCGTTGATGCCCAATAAGAATGATATTACCAAGGGCGTCCATAATTTATTAGTCAATTGTGCCAAGCTGAAAGCAGGTGAAACCCTGTTGATCATTTGCGAAGATCCCGATCTCGGCTGGTATGATGCCGCTGCACCAAAAGCTGTTGCAGAATACGCAAATGAACTGGGCGTCTCTCCCACATTTTTAAACGTTGGCGAACCCGGAAATGAAGTTGATCCGGCGGTAGACGCAGCCATTGCCGCCCATGATTGCACAATTTATTTTACGAGACTTGGAGATCAGGATCGCTTCGGCGAAATGCCTCCCGGCAAGCGCAGTGTCATGGTCTATGCCCGCACAATTGAAGCTCTGGCATCCTCCTATGGCAGTGCATCCTACCTAGCATTCCAGGCGCTAAAAGATGCCGTTAATGAGATTATGCTCAGTGCTGGAAATATTGAAATTAGCTGCCCGCTAGGAACCCGCTTCAGTGGTGCTTCGAGTGAAAAAGCTCGTAATGAAAAAGTGGATGTGTCCGTTCTTCGTTTTCCCCTTGGCGTGCCCATGCCTTTGGATGCGTCAAATTTTTCCGGTAAGGTTGCCTTAGCGCATTTTTTAACACCCACCGGTTCCAAATCATATCTTCCAGCAAGCATTGCTCTGGAGGGTACGACAATTGCCGACGTAAAAAATGGCCAGATTTCAGGTTATTCCGGCGATGGTGATCAAATTGCCAAGATTGAACAACACTACAATATGGTTGCTGATCAGTTTAGCATTGAGCGCGATATGGTGCACTCTTGGCATGCTGGCATTCATCCTGGAAATTCATATTCTCCAAGCGCTGCAGACGATCCTGATCGCTGGTCGAATACTGTCTTTACCAATCCGAGGTTTCTACATTTTCATACCTGTGGAAATTATGCGCCCGCAGAAATTTGTTGGATGGTGCTGGACCCGACAATTTCCATTGATGGCATAAACCTTTGGGAAAATGGCTGCCTTCAACCGGGTAATTTTTCTCAATCAAAGTCGGTTCTGCAACAATGGCCGGAATTGAACGCTCTGTTTGAAACCCCATCGCGCTCGGTCGGGGTATAAATCCGATTGTGCAATTGAGTTGCTGCCTGAGGTGGGCTGACGTGTAAGTTTTGTAAACTTATGATATCGTCTTGTTAAATCACCGAGTTAAAAGCTGCCTACTCCTCCTGCCGCTTTTTGTCATGAGCCTCGTGATTTACTGCCTCAACATGGCCGCGAATGGCTTTGAATATTGAAGCACCCAATCAAAATTTCACATCCAGTGGTTCATATTTGTTCCGCACCGTTCCAATATTCGAGGTTTCTAAACCAAAACGCGCCGCTTAAACTTTAGTGAATAGAGATAGGTACGTACATGGATAAAGAACTAAAATCTAAGCCGAGTTTTCAATCGGCCCACTTTCTGGAAGTTCGGGAACTAACCCAAAAACTTGCCGAGGGGCTAAGCGACGCGGATGCAACTGTCCAGTCAATGGAAGATGCAAGCCCTACCAAATGGCATTTGGCGCACACGACCTGGTTTTTTGAAACCGTTGTTTTACGCCAATATATGGATAGGTATGAAATATTCGATTCTGATTTTCCCTACCTATTCAATTCCTATTATGAGTCTTTGGGAAAACGACATCCTCGCCCCCAGAGAGGTATGTTAACGCGCCCATCTTTGCAAAAAATCATGGATTACCGCTCCTATGTTAATGCGGCTATGGATGAATTTTTATCAACGCCGTTGGACGAGAAAATTTACCAACTCATTGAGCTGGGCATAAATCACGAACAACAACATCAAGAACTCCTTCTCACCGATCTTCTTCACCTTTTTGCCCAAAGCCCCGTAAAACCAGAATATCAAACTGCCGTGCCACTTGCTGTTAGCAAAACTCCGCCATCAGCCCTCAATTGGATTGAATATAAGGGTGGTCTTGAGGAATTCGGTCATGGCGGCACGGGTTTTGCGTTTGATTCCGAATGCCCCAAGCACCAACAATTTGTTGCACCATTCCGTCTTGCATCACGCTGCGTGACCAATGGTGAATGGATCGAATTCATCGAGCAAGGCGGATATAAAGCTGCCATTTTGTGGCTCTCTGATGGATTGGCTATCGCCCAGGAAGAAGAATGGGAAGCTCCTCTATATTGGGAAAAACGGGATCATGTTTGGTGGTCAATGACCTTACGGGGAATGCAACCCGTGGACCTTGATGCACCGGTTACTCACATTAGTTATTTTGAGGCAGATGCTTATGCAAGCTTTGTGGGCAAACGACTTCCAACGGAATATGAGTGGGAACTAGCCAGCAAGGAAGTGCCAATTGAGGGCAATATGCTGACAACAAACCGCCTGCGACCAGCGCCAGCAAACGGGGGAAGGTTGAGCCAGCTATTTGGTGATGTCTGGGAATGGACGAGCAGCCCGTTTACCCCATATCCAGGTTTTAAAATCGCTGAGGGAGCTGTGGGCGAATACAATGGCAAGTTCATGAACGGGCAATATGTGTTGCGCGGTGGTTCCTGCGTAACGCCTCCCGGTCATTTGCGTGCCACCTATCGGAATTTTTTCCATCCGCAAAAACGTTGGCAGTTTTCTGGATTGAGATTAGCAGGGAACCTATGAATTTTGTAATGAAACCACATCAAAAAGCATATCCTCAAGAGTTTCTCGAAGATGTCCTGACGGGCCTTTCCGCTTCCCGCCGATATATTTCGCCACGCTGGTTATATGATAAAATCGGGTCAGAATTCTTTGAGGCTATTACGGACCTGCCGGAATATTATGTGACCCGAACCGAGATGAAAATCCTGCGTCAGGTCGCGCCAGAATTTGCCGAAATCATTGGCCCCAATGCTTCACTTGTTGAATATGGGGCAGGTGCAGCAACCAAGGCGCGGGTCTTCTTGAATGCTTTCTCTAAGCCTTCAGAATATGTTGCCATAGACATTTCTTTTGACCATCTTGAACAGTCATTGAAGCAGCTTGCCGAGGATTTCCCCAACCTTAAAGTACGTCCGATCGCCGGTGATTTTTTATCCGAAACAATCTCAACAGACCTTGGCGGAGATACGCAAAAAGTCGGGTTCTTTCCAGGCTCAACGATCGGCAACCTTTCAAATGATGAAATCGCAACATTCCTGCAAAATGCCCGAAATTCTTTGGGGGATGGTTCATATTTTATTCTTGGTGCGGACCTCAGAAAATCTCCTGAAATTCTCATCCCAGCCTATGATGACAATCAGAAAGTAACGGCCGGTTTCAATATGAACCTGCTGGCGCGGATCAATCGTGAACTGGGTGGTACGATTGAATTGTCAAAGTTCAGGCACAAGGTCGTTTGGAATGATAATCTTAGCCAGATAGAAATGCATCTGGAGAGTCTGGAAAACCAGTCATTTCAAATTGCAGGCTCAACTTTTTCTATCGGGCAGGGTGAAACCATCCATACTGAAAATTCTCGAAAATTCCGCCATGAGGAATTGAAGGATCTGATTGGCAATAATGGCTGGGAAATCACCCGTTATGAAACTGGTAAAAATGGCTATTTCGCGGTGATGCTGTTGCGCGCTAAATAGGCAGTAAGAGAGTTGAGTGAGAGCTAGTTCTCAGTTCAGCTTTCCTTCTCTTATCCAAATGTTGGAAGTCAAAAACCCATAGTAGTCAGCGAGCTCTGTTGCAAAATCCAAAGGGTCTGCATAGGACCATGCGATTTCCTCGCCACCATGTTCGAAGTAACTGGCTATTCCTTTCAATGGGCAATGGCTCTGTTTGTTGAGCTTCTTGAGAGGGGCAACAATGTCATTCTTCGGGATATAAAGGACAGGGTCATAAATAGATTTCCCGATCTCGACGACTCGTAATGCCTTACTGGTTTTCGCTAAAAGGACATCTCCATGATAAATTTCGACGGCATGTTTAACCTGCTTCAAAACCATAAAATGGTGTGGATTATCCGGATTTCGGATGGCGCCTTCAATGGGGAAAATATCATTTTTTTTGGGGCTACTCATGGGTTAACTCCTGCTTGAACTTGTTTGTTCGGATATTATCCGTTGCCGTGCAATTGATCCAAGCGCCAGCAAGGACAAATTTATTTGCAAAGGCTTCGTTGTTTCGACGAAGCTCGAATGAGATAGAGGCTTGGTACGCGAAATCTGAGGTAGTGTACTGGCCTGAAACTGATCTGACATTGACAATATTTCCTCTGTTTCTTCGAGTTCATGACGTGGGAATTTTGACTTGTAATATACATATAGTATGGTGCAAAAATGCCCACAAGGTAGACAAAGTGAAACGTTCTGGATCAAAAATAAACCATGAAAAATATTGCAAAATCTATCGACTGGGATGACCTGAAATACTTTCTTGCTGTTGCCCGCACTGGCACTTTGAGAGGTGGGGCAGACAGCATTGATGCCAATCACGCAACCGTCTCGCGTCGTTTGTCCGGGTTGGAGGAGAGCATTGATGCCCGTCTGTTTGATCGGACACAATCGGGCTTGGTATTGACGCAGTTGGGCGAAGAGCTTTTGCCCCACGCATTGCGTGTAGAAGAGGAAATTCTTGCAGCGTCGCGCACCATTGTTGGTCGTGATGCGGAGCCAACGGGGCCGATATATTTTTCTATTGCCCCTTTTCTTGCTCTTTCATTTGTCACCGATGATCTGACAGAATTCTCTGATTTGTACCAAGACATCGATCTTCATATCGAAGTCACCAACACTTTTTTGGATTTGGCACGGCGCGAGGCTGACGTGAGTTTGCGTATTGCGAAAGATGTGTTGGATGATGTAGTGGGCCGCCGCCTCACCGGCTACACCAAAGCGGTTTACTGCTCACCGGAATATGCAAAAAAAATCAAAGATGATGGCGGCATAGGGCTCACCTGGATTGGATGGGATGAACCGGAAGGAAAAACCACGGCGCAATGGGTCAAAGAGAGTGCATTTCCCCGCGCCAAATTACGACACCGGGTTTTTGAAGGGGTTCCACAGGCCACATTTGCTGCGTCCGGCATGGGGCTTACCCTTCTTCCATGCTTCATTGGCGATAGGTACTTTGGGCTGGTACGTGCACCGTTCCAAAAACCATTTTTGGATCACCGAAACATCTGGTTATTGCTCCACCGCGATTTGCGCAATACGGCCAGAGTGCGCCTGCTGGTCGATTTTCTAGCAAAAAAAATCAAAGGGCGAAAAGGTGAAATGCTCGCAGGCCTTGAAGACTGACGCAAAGTATCCTGCAATCAAGACTGCTTGTTATTGCCCAATAGGAAGTTCAGCCGCATATCTGTTTTCGACGGATTGATTTCCAAAATTTCTGCGGTGACAATGTTTTCAGAAACAAATGGATCACTATCTACCCGTTGCTGGAGCTCTGCCAGACTTGTGTTATGCGCAAAAATTGCGCCACCTGAATTGGGTTGAATGCTACCAACCAGTAAAAATATATCCTCATCAAACCCACGTTTGATCCACTCTTTGTGGCCATCCATGAATTGAGGAGCTTGGTCCAGATTTGTTGAAAATTTCAGTAGAATAATAAACATTGTTACGCTTTCTCGACAATTGGATTAACTCCAAAACGATGAACGGTGTGACGTTTTTCAACATCACACCGTTCAATTTTCGTTTTAGAAATTGGCACGGACAGGAAAATCGCCGCGTCCAGAATTCAGCAAACCATAATATGCCTATTTCAAATCTTCTTCCGCCTGCAGGAAGGCAGACTTGCATGTAGGTTCAAGATCATCGCGCTTTTTTGACATGCACTGATACATTTCTCCGCTGCCAACTTCCACATCACCGCAAAACTTGTCGAGATCATTGGTGCACTGATTGACCACATAACCCACAGCCGACAACATCAGATTTAATTGCTGCACACCGACCTCAATGGTCAACGAACATTCATTAGAGAGTTTATTGTTATGGGCATACAAGCAGGCCACAATCCGGCCCCGGCCTGGTGTTACCCGGCTGCAATATTCCGTCAGCTCTTTTTCGCAATCAGTTAATATCATTTCCACAAGGCTTTCTTCAGCGAAGCTTTGTGAGACAAAGGTTCCCATCAATGCCAATGCAAACGAAATAATCCGGGCAAAGTGTTTAAGTGTTCTCATAGTCATTTTTCTTTCCTTTCGGAAATTTCAAATTATCAGCCTGTGATTTAAACATAGGTCTGTTAAAAACACAGGCTGCAATATCAAATTTTTCAGCTAAACGGATTCCTGGATTTAGGCTGGAATCCGAAACTCCAATTCATGTTGAGATTACCAATCACGGCCCGGAACAATAATACCAATAGCCTCGTGTCAGGGCCGAATTTTCCCATGTCCAGCAAAGGCTAGGATCAGGTGCGTAGGGTGGTGTATTGGCTGCAACGACAATGATTGTTCCCATTGTTACGCCAAATGCAATAGCGCCCCATCTGGCGCCTCTCCATCCATAACCACGATGGCGAACATTCACGTTAACATTACGATTAACATTGCGGTTTACGTTACGATTGACGTTGCGATTTACATTCGTATTGCGGTTGACGTTCTTATTTCTGTTCACGTTGCGGTTTACATTTCCGCCACCTGACCGGCTCACATTGCCAGCACGTCCACCACGACCGCCGCCGCCACGTCGGCCACCGCGCACATTTATCAAAGGCACGGCATTTGATGGCGCGTCAACGCGTATATTTCCGCTATTGGTTGCAAGGTTTGAAACTGCTGCGACCGCACTGCCGGAAAAAATTTCCGAAATGGCAAACAACAAAGCGCCAAAGACAATAGCTAGTCTGAATTGGTTGAACATTAAATATACTCCTAGTGGTTACTCAATCAAACGGGCGGAGCAAGCCCCCCAAAGGCGCGCCAATTTCCTGAGGTGATTGTTTGTGAAATGTGTTCATTTCATTTTCACAAATAGTCCTGTCTGAGTACGCAAGCTCGCACCGAGTAAACCATCTGTCAAGATGATTTGATGAAATAGTCCCGATGTAGTTTTCTCAATAATTAAAACATATCAAATATTTATAAGATGTAGAAAGCTTCTTGAACAAATATACAATTTGGCAAATATGTATATCAAATTTTACCCTAAATGGGCGGCTTTATTGCTGGGTATCAAGCCTCAAGGTCTGTATGAGAACAGATATGAGGTGTCAGGAACGCAGGCTAATTGCCATTACGGCGCGTCATGATCTTTGGCTAATGGAGGTGCGCAACGTCTCAAATATTCGGTCGTCCTGACACTGCGACACGTTGAACCGCAGAAAGCTGGTTGCTGACTGCGACAAGCTGAAAACATTTCCAGGCGCAAGAACAATGTTTTTTGAAAGCGCATCCCTCGCGATATCTGCGGCATTAATTTCGTCAGGTAATCGACTCCATAAAAACATGCCGGATTGGGGCACTAGCCATGGCTCAATGCCCAAAGATTTTAGCCGGGAATTTACCTCGCTCATGGATCGCGACAAGCGAAGTTTGAGTGCCTCCATGTGCTTGCGGCAACTACCGTCACGAAGGACATTAAAGACCAATTCCGCCGCGAGGTTTCCGCCTCCAAAAGAGGTCGCAATTTTCATATCTATCAGTTTCTCTATCCAGTCGGAGCGCGCCGCCACGAACCCGCACCGAACCGAGGCCGATAAGGTTTTGGAAAAACTGCCGATGTGAATCACCCTGTCGAGACCATCGAACGCCGCAAGTCTCGGGGCAACACTATGCTCAAAATCAGCGAATATTTCATCTTCAATAATGGTCAGGTCGAACTGCTCTGCAAGCTTTAGGACACGGTGCGCCTTTGCCGGCGATAGTGTGGCACCTGTGGGATTTTGAATGCCCGAATTGGTGATGTAAAGACGAGGCTTATGCTCGGCTAATGTTTGTTCGAAGAGCTCCATATCCGGCCCCGAAGGGGTATATGGAACGCTGACAATATTGGCCCGGTGTGCGCGTAAAAGCGCATGGAAGTTGAAATAGCAGGGATCATCTACCAGCACCGTATCGCCCGGTTCGAGGAGCAGTCGACACAACAAATCAATTGCCTGCGTCCCTGACTCTGTCAGCATGATTTGATTTAGCGATGTTTCAATTCCCAAATCTGTCATGCGTCGAGCGATCAACTGCCTCAAAGGTGGCGACCCAAGCGGTGTGCCATATTCGGTTAAAAGAGAGGTGTCCGCACGAGATACTGTTCGAAGCGCTTTGCGTATTCCCTTCTCAGGTAGCCATGATGGCGGCAACCAGCCGCAACCCGGTTTAAGGGCACTTTCGCTCGCTTCAAGAGTTTGTCGCGATACCCAAAATGGATCGATGGCCCGGTCAAGCTTTGGCCCAACTTCAGATAATGTCAGCGGTATCGTCGCGCTGGCCACATAAAATCCGGAACCTGGTCTGGATTGAATGAAGCCTTCTGCTGCAAGCCTGTCATAGGCTTCAACAATGGTAGAAGTAGACATTTGCATGAGATCCGCAAAAGAGCGGATAGATGGGAGCTTTTCGCCAGGCATCAGGCTGCGGCCAGCAATACGCTGTCGGATAGCGGCCATTGCCGTTTCAATTTTCGTGAAGTTTTTGATTTTCTCATTCACCGTATTGCATCCAATACCATTACAGTTTTGCTAAATTATACCGGAGTGTAGCTGGAAGCACCAGCCGCTACCGTCGATAACTTCCTTCGCAGAGAAAGAGACCCAAGAAGGAAGCTTGAAATGGACCGGCAAACAAGTGGATGGATCAATGGATTCGTTGGCGTATTGATATTCAGCGCGTCGCTACCAGCTACCCGAATTGCTGTTATGGATTTCGACCCGGTATTTCTCACCGTAGCAAGAGCCGCAATCGCCGGTTTGTTGGCTCTTGGCTTATTGCTCATTTTCAGAGAAAAGCGCCCGAAGCACCGTGATATCGTATCGCTCATTGCTGTTGCGTTGGGTGTGGTTGTGGGATTCCCACTGCTTACTGCGCTGGCATTGCAACACGTCACTTCGGCGCACTCCATTGTCTTTATTGGTTTGCTGCCACTGTCGACAGCAATATTTGGGGTGTTGCGTGGTGCGGAAAAACCAAAGCCCGCCTTTTGGGTTTTTTCCATTCTGGGCAGTGCCATGGTGGCCGGGTTTGCATTAATGCAAGGTCTGATAGCTTCGCCATTGGGCGATGGGTTGATGCTTGCCGCCATTATTGTCTGCGGGTTTGGTTATGCCGAAGGCGCCAAGCTATCGCGCACCCTTGGAGGGTGGCAGGTGATTTCATGGGCTCTTGTTTTATCCCTACCGGTGATGGCCATTTTGACGATTGTCTACATGCCGCCTTCCTTTGAGGGGGTAGGGCTGCCTGCATGGATCAGCCTGGCTTATGTCTCGCTCTTTAGCATGTTGATCGGGTTTGTTTTTTGGTATCGCGGTCTGGCTCAAGGCGGCATTGCCGCTGTCGGCCAATTGCAATTACTGCAACCCTTTTTTGGTTTGGCCCTTGCCGCAACTCTTTTAC
This sequence comes from Rhizobiaceae bacterium, assembly GCA_016763155.1. Lineage (GTDB taxonomy): Bacteria > Pseudomonadota > Alphaproteobacteria > Rhizobiales > Rhizobiaceae. The sequence continues at coordinate 1,964 of JAESUH010000207.1, read as the reverse complement.
GCGAGCCTGTGACCCCAATGATGTTGGTCGTCACCGTTGCCGTAATCTTTTGTGTTGTCGGCGCGCGCAAATTTGCCAAGTAACCGGCGCGCCACGGCTTCATTATTCAATGAACAATACATGGCACTATACCGCCCTATAGTTTTCTATATAACTGCAAACCAGTCGCGGTATTATCCGCGGCTGGGTTCAATTTTAAATCCTCAGGCCAAGATCTGGGGTTAGGGCGGATTAATGAATAACTCTCGGGTGATGATTGCTGGTGGTGGTATTGGTGGCTTGGCACTGGCGTTAACGTTGCAGCAGATCGGTGTGCCCTGTGTCATATTCGAGGCCGTCAAAGAGCCACGCCCGCTTGGTGTGGGGATCAACATTCAACCCAATGCCGTGCGCGAGCTATATGATTTGGGCATCGGTCCGGATGAACTCGGTCAGGTTGGCGTGCCAGCAAAAGAATGGGCGTTGCTTGGTCAAAACGGGCAAGAAATCTATTCCGAACAACGTGGGATGCTAGCCGGTTATAACTGGCCGCAATATGCAGTTCATCGCGGTGATTTTCACATGTTGCTGTACCACACCTTTTGCGCACGTGCAGGGGCAGATGCGATGCGTCTTGGGCAAAGGGTGAGCGGATACGAAAATAACCCGGACGGTACAGTCACAGCGCTGATAACACAAAGCGATGGTTCGGTAACCCGCGAAGTCGGGGCGCTTTTGATCGGCGCTGATGGCATTCATTCAAACGTTCGCGCCCAAATGCATCCTGAACAACCTCCCATTCATTGGGGCGGTGCAATTATGTGGCGGGGTACAACAATGGCCAAGCCTATTCGCACCGGGTCTTCCTTTATAGGGGTGGGCACCCATCGCCAGCGAATGGTGATTTATCCGATCTCACCGATTGATCCGGATACAGGGCTAGCCATGATCAACTGGATTGCTGAAGTTACCTATGATGATCCAGATGCGCGCGGTGACATCGGCTGGTTCCGTCAAGTTGAGACCTCAGATTTTATCCACCATTTTAAAGATTGGACTTATGACTGGCTCGATGTGCCGAATTTGATTGGGAATGCTCAGGTGGCATACGAGAACCCGATGATTGACCGTGATCCTGTTGATACGTGGCAGGATGGAGCGGTTGCTTTAATGGGGGATGCTGCCCATGCGATGTACCCGACCGGCTCAAACGGTGCCAGTCAGGCAATCATCGATGCGCGAGTGTTGGGCGCCTCTATGCTTGATCATGGCGTCACCCCCGCAGCGCTTAAGGCATATGACCAGCAATTGTGTGAACCAGTATCCAAGCTGATTTTGCGCAATCGCGGCGCTGGCCCCTTTGGCTTACTCAATATGGTCAATGATCGCTGTGGCGGAAAGTTTGACAATATCGATGATGTCATTTCCGCTGAGGAACGCGCCGATTTCATGGCCCGTTATAAATCTGCGGCGGGCTTTGCCATGGAAACGCTCAACGCCGCACCGCAAACCATTCAAGATGGTTCAAAACTGTCGTAACCAGATTGCCTTCTTTGTAATCTCATGCTGCGAACCATTGAAGGCTTGGTTGATGGTTTTGTGGGTCCTCAGCCTTGGGTTTTTTGTTGTTAAGTATTCATTAAGTAATACTTTGTCTGTATAAAATTAATATTTGAAAACTCGATGGTAAACAAACAGTTAAGCTCTGTATGCCGAATGTAGTGTCAATATTGAACACATTTTCGCGATGTATTAAATTGAAACATTCTTGGCGTTTCATTTTAATCCAGTCTTACTGAATTAATTACATAATATTTTTTGGCACAGCGCTTGCAATAGGTTTGTTGTTGGTCGAGGCGGCAATTTGCGGTTGGACCAGAATATTAACTTGTGTGGGAAAAAACTACTATGACTAAACATGTAATTAATGACGTATCTGCAGACTATTGCTGGGGCCCGACCGAAGATGGCCTAGGCATTGTTGT
>JAESUH010000206.1 GCA_016763155.1 Rhizobiaceae bacterium | reverse complement strand
GGAACAAGGTTCATATAGGTTTCTACTGGATCTCTCATTGTTCACGTCGCCTTTGCACGGATTATTCGAATCAATTCATTTTTCTCAAGATAGGGAATGGCACATGAAACTTAAAGGGCGAGTTAATAGCGGGGGTTTTGGTCTGTATTAGCGACAGAGACAAAATCACCATTCTCCGCGCTTCTTCTTCCATCGGCGCTCCAATGCAGCAATTGCACCGCGTAGAGCATGGATTTCCGGTGTTTTCAACTTTGCATGGGTGAAAGTGTTTCGAAGGTTCAGCCGCATGCGCTCGCGTTTTTCCGGAGGATGGAAATAACGGGCATCATCGAGCGCGCTTTCCAGATGTTCAAACAGCCCGACCATATCTTCTTTGCTGGCCGTTTCACTATCAATCGCACCGAACACAGGTTTTTCCGGTTCGGCCATGGTGGCATTCATCCATTCATAGCTCATCAAAAGCACCGCTTGGGCGATATTCAAAGAGGCGAAAGCAGGATTGACTGGAAAAGTCACGATTTCATCTGAAAGGGCAATTTCCTCGTTATTGAGGCCCCAGCGCTCGCGGCCAAACAAAATGCCGGTTCTCTCGCCTGATTTGAATTTGGTCAGCAGGGTCGATACGGCTTCCCGTGGCGAACGCACGGGTTTCAACATGTCGCGGTGGCGCGCAGTGGTTGCATAGGTGAAATGCAGATCGGCGATGGCGTCTTCGATGCGATCAAAAACCTTCACCGCGTCAATCACGTGATCCGCATTGCTTGCCGCCCTTCTGGCTTTATCGCTGGGCCAACCGTCACGCGGGTTTACCAGGCGCAATTCTGCCAGGCCAAAATTTGCCATGGCACGGGCCACCATGCCGATGTTTTCACCAAGTTGAGGTTCTGCAAGAATGACCACCGGGCCTTCTTCGATCAACTTTTTTTTATTATCTGTACCTGCCATTTTGTCCAATAGGTTCGATTGCCTGAGTTTTCTGTGTTACTCTAAGAAGAGTTTCGCACACGCTTAACACAACATGGCCTCCCAAATTACAATGAAAAAATTTCTGCGCCGAATAATTTTAGTGGTTCTATTTGTGTTTTTGGCACCATTAGCTGTTCATGCCTTGGTGTATTCGCAAATTGGATGGCCGAAAAACTGGCGTGCCGCCAATTGGGCCAGTAGCGGTGTATTACCATCCCCAGCACAACATGAAGAGGCGATGGTAAGGATTTATTCTGCGCGAACAGGACGATGGCGCGGTATATTTGCAGTCCATAGCTGGATTGTAATCAAGCGCCGCTCTGAAAACCAATATCACCGCTTTGATGTATTAGGCTGGGGAAGCCCCGTAAGGCACAATGAATTTCCACCCGATGGGTATTGGTATTCGTCAAAACCCGAGTTGCAATATCAAGTCTCCGGTTCCAATGCCAGCGCGCTCATTCCGAAGATAGAAAATGCGATACGCAATTATCCCCACAACAAACATGGCAGCTATGTCTTATGGCCCGGACCTAACAGCAATTCCTTCATCGCCTTTGTGATGAGAAGTGTGCCGGAATTACACGCCACCCTGCCCGCGACAGCCATCGGGAAAGATTTTATCGGTTATAATAACTGGATTTCACCAACGCCAAGTAATACGGGCTGGCAAATTTCCTTTATGGGTTATGCGGGCATCAGTGCAGGATTAGTGGAAGGTTTGGAAATCAATCTATTAGGGTTGGTTGCAGGCATCGACTTCATCAATCCAGCCATTAAACTGCCGGGATTTGGTAGAATCGGCTTTCCGCGGCCAACTAGGTTTGAATAATCAGACCAATTACTAAGCTCAGCCCTTTGCCTCATGGCAAATGCCCTGCTATACGGGCCTCATAATCCTCCAAATATTCTATGCAGCGATTCTGCAAAATCAAAAGAAGAGAACATAATGGCGAAAATCAAGGTTGAAAACCCGGTCGTTGAACTAGACGGCGATGAAATGACCCGCATTATCTGGCATTTCATCAAAGAAAAGTTGATCCATCCTTATCTGGATCTGGATCTAAAATATTACGATCTGGGCATGGAAGCCCGCGATGACACAGACGATCAAATTACTGTTGATGCAGCAAATGCAATCAAGAAATATGGCGTTGGTGTAAAATGCGCGACCATCACTCCTGATGAAGCACGGGTTGAAGAGTTCGGCCTGAAAAAGATGTATCGCTCGCCAAACGGCACAATCCGCAACATTCTCGGCGGCGTTATTTTCCGCGAGCCGATCATCATGAACAATGTTCCCCGCCTCGTTCCAGGCTGGACCAAGCCAATCATCATTGGCCGCCATGCTTATGGTGACCAATACCGCGCCACGGATTTCAGATTTCCGGGCAAAGGCAAGATCACCATGAAATTCGTTGGTGACGATGGTTCAGAACAAGAATATGACATTTTCGACGCGCCGTCTGCCGGCATTGCCATGGGCATGTATAATCTGGACAATTCGATTTATGATTTCGCCCGCGCATCGCTGAACTATGGTTTGCAGCGCGAAGTTCCGGTTTATCTTTCCACCAAAAACACCATCATGAAAGTCTATGATGGCCGGTTTAAAGATATTTTTCAGGAAGTTTTTGAAGCTGAGTTCGAAGAGCAGTTTAAGGCCAAAGGCATCACCTATGAGCATCGCTTGATCGATGACATGGTTGCTGCTTCCCTTAAATGGTCCGGTGGATATCTATGGGCTTGTAAAAACTACGATGGCGACGTTCAGTCCGATATCGTGGCGCAGGGCTTTGGTTCGCTTGGTCTGATGACCTCCGTGCTTGCAACTCCTGATGGCAAGACCGTTGAAGCAGAAGCAGCGCACGGCACTGTGACCCGTCACTTCCGTCAACACCAAAAAGGCGAAGAGACTTCAACCAATTCCATCGCCTCCATTTTTGCATGGACCAGAGGTTTGGCCCACCGTGCCAAACTCGACGATAATACAGAATTGAAGAACTTTGCTGACACGCTCGAAAAAGTTTGTATCGATACTGTTCAATCAGGTTTGATGACCAAAGATTTGGCGCTGCTGATCGGCCCAGATCAACCTTGGCTATCAACTACCGGCTTCCTTGATGCTGTCGATGCTAATTTGCAAAAAGCAATGAGCTAGGTTTTGAGTTATTTAGAATTAGGCCAGCCTCTCGGGGCTGGCCTTTTTTATGCCTGCGTTATCCTGCCTCAAATCACAAAGCTACGAGAAGAATTTCACCATGACTTCGATCCAAAGCCAAAACATGTCCGCCGCGGTGCAACTGGTCGCACCGGTTGAAGAACTCTATTACCTGGATAGCCAATCAATCGCGCTAACAACTGAACTAAGCGCATTGGAAGCGTGGAACCAGGTTATGGCGCAGCCCATGCCGGTAATGAAAATTGCATTTTGGGTGCGCGATGCAATCTCATCGTGTTTCGGGGTTAAACGTATCAGTGGGTTTTCCGGTACTCCTCGCTCCGATATTAAGGTCGGGGACCATCTCGACTTTTTCCTAGTCGAACATATCGAACCAGAAGTGCTTTCTCTTACATCACGCGACAAGCATCTGGATGTTATGACCTGCGTGACAACCGACGAACACCGTTTGTCCATTACATCTTCTGTAATTACCCATAACTGGTTTGGTCGCGTCTATATGTTCCCGGTTGCATTTGCACATCGCTTGATCGTTCGCAAAATTCTGGCGCGGCTGCAGAAAAATATAACCAAGGCAGCTTCCGACAATTAGTAAGATATCAAGTCTAAAGGCTTCAGCCAATCTCGCGGGCTGGCTTTTTTGGTTCAACTTATTTGTCCGTGGTGACTTCTTGAGTGATGATGATTATTATTCATTTTAGCTGAAGGGGCTCGATAGATTTTGGGAGAATGTCGTGGAGGGATTAGCTGGATTTTTGATTGCCGCCTTCGCGCTCACCGGGAGCCCAGGGCCCAACACACTAAGTCTGGTTGCTGTTGGTTCAGCCTATGGGCGCAAGCGTGGGCTGCGTTATATGCTTGGGCTAAATCTGGGTATGGTGTTGGTTATTGCAATCACCGGCTCCGGGATTTCGGGGCTGCTATTTGCCGTTCCGTTTGTGGCACCGATCGTAATTAGTATTGCCGCTCTTTATTTTGTTTATCTCGCTTTCAAAATAGCCACTGCGCCGCCCCTAAAGGAAGCGGAAAGCAACACCAAAGATCCAAAATGGTTTGAAGGCGTTATCATCTCTCTGTTTAATCCAAAAGCCTATGCGGCCATGGCAGCACTCTTTTCCAGCGCCATGCTGCTATCGACAAATTTATGGATTGAGGGACTTTTTAAAGCAGGTATTCTGGTTTTAGTAATTGTGGTGGTGAACATAGCATGGCTTTTGCTCGGTGCCGCCCTCACCCCATATTTCAGAAATGAACGCAGCAGCAGAATAATCAATATCGGGTTTGCGATATTATTGTTGGTGTCAGTGGCATCCACATTGATTTTTTGAAGACGCCGTAACTCCAATCCTGGCATTGACATGCCGGAGAGTAATTTTAGTCCTCAATAATAAAGCGAAACGGTATGTTTCGCTTCGGCAAAAAACAACCACCGTTCTGCAAATAATCCTGCAATCAAGAAACCGAAAGCCAGCAGCAACCACATGCTTCCGGTATTGGCTAGAAACACTGCCAAGCATATCAATACCGGAATTACACAGCCTAACACCAGCGCAATCATACGAAGTTTATCAGCGTGTTTGCGGCCGATTACGTGCACCATTTCCTTGGTCAGGTAGCTTTCACCGGAATGGGGGCTCTCCAGCAAACGTACCTTACCAATTTCCCCAAGGCCTGTCGCTGTTTCAACGGTTGAACCAGATGCCGCAAGTGTTGTCTTTTTAGCATTTTGCCACCAGAGCACTTTGACGGCCCACGCAATCAACAATTCCATCATCGCGAGCAATGATCCTGGCATGGTGAATATCATGCCATCTGGCGCAAGGCCTGCCGCCAACAAAACGCCACTTGCCGCAGCAAACAGTAAATAGCAAAGAGGCGTTTGCCGCATGTGCCAGTGAGGCACTGTTTTCAACTGGGCATATATCATTGATGTGGCAAAAACTGTGGCGGTGGCGGCAATGGTTATAAGCAAGCCGAGAAAAAAGTACCGCTCGCCTGTAGCCATCCAGATGAATACATAAATTGCAAACAGAACCAGCGTCACTACGGCCAGCACACCTTCGCGCGATAGCCACGAAGTGCGCCATTGGCTAAAGGCGAGCAAGGCGCGTTCCGGGTGGCCAAGATGGAATGTGGATGCCAACAATCCCGCTACCGCTAAAACACCAGCAATGCCAGAGATTACGAACGCAGCCAATGGCCCCTCGGGCATTGCAACACCCAGTCCAAGCACGGCCATGAAGCCGTAACCTGCACCCGATAATACCGTGAAGAATATGACAGATATAGCAGGATGCATTAGCCTAACCTATCCAGAGCGCGATCTACCCAACCAAGAAAGCCCCCTGCACTGGCAGTGTTTTCTTTCGCCAGATCAGCTAGGCTGAAGTTTTCGTCCAGTTCCATTTCAGGATTGGTTTTTGGCCTAGGCATAAGATACTTATTCACCGGGTTGGTTCCCTGTTCCGGCATCAGATCGATGCCACCGCGTTCTTTCACCATTACCGAAACCTCCGACTCCGGATCAGAAAAATCTCCGAAATGGCGGGCATTGGCCGGACATGTTCGAACGCATGCCGGTGTACGGTCAATTTCAGGGATGTTTTCATTGTAGATACGATCAACACAAAGGGTGCATTTCTTCATGACCTTTTCGGCCGGGTCCATTTCACGCGCACCATAAGGACAAGCCCATGCGCAAAGGCCGCAGCCAATGCACATATCTTCATCCACCAGCACAATGCCATCTTCCGAGCGTTTATAACTTGCACCTGTGGGGCAAACAGTAACGCAGGGTGCGGTTTCGCAATGGAGGCAAGATTTGGGAAAATGCACGATGGATGCAGGCGCATGATCTGGCTGCACTTCAAATGTATGAACCCGGTTTAGCCAAGCCCCTATTGGTTCAACGCCGTAGGGATCGCTATCAGCAAGTGGCGCGCCATAGCCAGACGTATTCCACTCTTTGCAGTTCACCACACAGGCATGACACCCGACACAGATATCAAGATCAATGACCAGTCCGAGTTTGGTTTTTGTGGATTGAGGAAGCGCTGTCATTTGGTCCACTCCTCGCCAAATTTCAACATATCAACCAGGCGGGTACGAACAGATTTCTTTGGTGATTTCTGGCGCGGGAATTGTGGCTGGCTTGGTCCGGTTTGGGTTTCTGCTTTTTCAATTCGCACACGCAAATCAAACCATGCAGCTTGTCCGGTGATTGGATCGGAATTTGACCACCGCATTCCGTCTTCTTTTGTCGGTAGAAGTTCCTTGATTAAGTGGTTGAGCAAGAATCCTTTTTTGGCTTCTGGGGCATCAGGATCAAGGTTCCAAGCACCTGAGCGTTTGCCGATGGCATTCCACGTCCAGAGCGTCTTGCTATTAACGGCTTCCATTCGGGCGACCGGAACTTTGATCTTGCCGTGATGAGAAATTACCCAGGCCCAATCACCTGTTTTGAGCCCTACCTCATCGCAAACTGCACCCGGCACATAAAGCGGGTTGGTGCCATGTATCTGGCGCAACCATGCGTTTTGCGGACCCCATGAATGATACATGGCAGCCGGGCGCTGGGTGAGTGCGTGAAGCGGGAATTCCTCGCTTGAAACCGCCTCCCCCTCGAATGGCGCATACCATGTGGGCAGAGGATCAAAACATTCTCTAATACGTTCACGGTGGCTATCTGGCGGTTGTGGCTCGGCCTTGCCTTCGGCGCAGAGCTGGAACTTTCGCAGTGGCTCCAGATAAAGCTGAAAGATATTTTTAATGGGCGCATCCTGAAGCCCCATTTCAACGGCCCAATTCTGCCAAGCCATATTTGCGTGTTTGAAGTAGCGCGCTTCTTCAGGCACCTCGGCTTGGAAGAAACCACCATTTTCCACGTAACGTTTCAACTGGTCGGGGTTTGGTTCACCACGGCCTATTTTATCACCGTCCTTGCCGCGCCAACCAGCTAATGGCCCAATACCCGGTTTGCGTTCATGGTTCACCATATAATCCGCATAGTCTGCGTATTTTGCCAGTCCCTCATCATTGACCATGCCGGGCAGACCGAGGCGATAACCCAGATCAAGCAGTACAGATTGAAAACCGCGCACGTCGCGATCCTTATCCTGTGTTTCCGGCTCGACCACCGGCCAGCGGATTGAATCAGCCAGAGCTCCAGGCTCGCTGATTGGCCTATCCAGTATGGAAATACAGTCATGCCGCTCAAGGTAAGTGGTATCGGGCAATATCAGATCGGCGTAAGCAACCATTTCGGAATTATAGGCGTCTGAATAGATGATCTTCGGAATGACATATTCGCCATTCTCATCCTTATCCGAGAGCATTTTCATGACGCCCTTGGAGTTCATGGAGGAGTTCCACGACATGTTGGCCATATACATGAACAAGACATCGATGCCATAGGGATCGCGCGCATGGGCGTTCGATATCACCATATGCATCAACCCATGAGATGACATGGGAGCATCCCAGGAAAAAGCCTTATCGATGCGCTGTGGTGTGAGGTTATCATCTTCCAGCAGCAAATCTTCAGGGCCACGCAAGAACCCCAGATGAGGTCCGGGCAATGGCTCGCCCGGTTTGCAACCACCATGGGGTTTCGGCTGTCCTTCAACTGGACGCGGATATGGAGGCTTAAAACGATAGCCTCCCGGACAATCGATAGAGCCGAGCAGAATTTGCAGCAGGTGCAAAGCGCGGCAGGTCTGGAAGCCATTTGAATGGGCGGAAATTCCCCGCATGGCATGGAAAGTGACCGGGCGCCCGATCATTTTATCATGCTTTTCGCCTTTCATATCGGTCCAGGGCTGATTGATGACAATCTCTTTTTCAAAAGCTGCCTCGGCCAATTCTGCGGCAATTCTCCTTATTTGTGAAGGGCTTATGCCTGTGTTTTCAGTAACTGATTCAGGTGCATATTCCTCATTCAGATATTTGCGTGCAAGCAATTCGAAGACCGGAACGGCCTTTTGCTTTGAGGGTAAAATCGCCTCCCCTTTCAGGTCGGGTTTTACGCCTTTCTTTTTGGAAGATACCACCTTACCGGTGTTTCGATCGAGAACCAGCGGTTCGCCTTTTTTGTTTCGGGCAAACAATCCGTGATCGGCAGAGCTTTCGTCATCGATCACCAGCCAGGGCGAATTGGTGTAGCGGATCAAATAATCCAGATCGACTTTGCCAGCCTTGAGCAATTCGTGGATCATCGACAGAATGAACAAGCCATCTGTTCCGGGTGTAATCCCCACCCATTCATCGGCAATGGCGTTATAGGCAGTTTGAATTGGGTTCACGCCAATGATTTTTACGCCGCGCTTTTTCAGCTTCGACAGGCCCATTTTGATTGGGTTGGAATCATGATCTTCCGCCACCCCAAAAATCATAAATAGTTCGGTCTTATCCCAATCAGGAGAACCAAACTCCCAGAACGCACCACCAAATGTATAGATGCCGCCGGTTGCCATGTTAACCGAGCAAAACCCGCCATGGGCAGCAAAGTTGGGTGTGCCAAATTGCTGGGCCCACCAGCCAGTAAAAGACTGGCTTTGGTCGCGTCCGGTAAAGAATGCCAGTTTTTTCGGGTCGCTATTGCGAATATCGCTCAGCCAATTGGTGGCGAGATCCATCGCCTCGTCCCACTCAATTTCCTTGAATTTACCTTCGCCGCGTTCGCCGGTTCTTAGCAACGGCTTATTTAGGCGGGCGGGCGAATAATGCTGCATGATGCCAGCAGAACCCTTGGCGCATAAAACACCCTTATTGATTGGGTGGTCGCGATTGCCTTCAATGTAGCGCACTTTGGGCTGACCATCGGCCCCTTTGCGCAAATGCACATTGATGCCACAACGGCAGGCGCACATGTAACAGGTGGTCTTTCGTATTTCGTCAGACACGTGAGGGCTTGTATCCAATGCCCGGTGGATTTCAGAATCAGCGGTCATCCACCAACCCTAATCCCGGGTTTCAATGGAAAAATTGCGTGGGCAATCTTTTGAAATTTCTGCCCAATCAGATGCCTTGGTTCGCACCTGGTGAGCTTCAAAAGCCGCCTGATTTTTAAAAATCTCAGCCACCAAAAATCGACGTTCAACATCCGGGCATTTTGTTACCTCAAATGAGATGCAACCTGGCTCCTCATGGGTCAGCGACACATGGGTGGGCAAGGCAGCAGCAACTGCTGTCCACTGATCCTCCGGCACATCGATATGACCGCTCAGATAGACTTTTTGATTTGCTGACATTGAAATACGATCCTAAAAACCAAGTAAATTTTAAACGATCATACTCATTAAGGCGCAACATACAACGAGATTTCGCTCATTACCCAATGAAAACATACACATGTTAATCATGCCCTAGAACCTTGGGCAGGTCGAATATTTCAGGCTCAGCCATTGTGCCATCATTATTTGAGGCATGCTCGCCAAAGGTTGGCATGCCGGCAGGAATGACAGTACCTTTTTGCGCATAGTTCAGGAAAATATGCTTTGCGTTTTCAGGTGAGCGATCAAACCAGTCTGGATCATCGTAAGTTCCGCCGAAAATGCCGGTAATGCCTTCAAAACGTTCGAATGTCATATAAAGTTTGGTGCCGCAATTATCACAAAAATGGATCCGCACCCCCTTCTTGCTACCGCTTGATATCAAATCATAGGTTTTTGGCGTGCCCTTTATCACTTCAAAATGCTCATGGGGGAAAAGTGGTTCGACCAGATAGGCTCCGCCGGTTGCACGCTGGCAAAATTTACAATGGCAATAAGTCACCCGCGCAGGCGCTGCTATGGTCTTGTAGCGAAGGGCACCACACAAGCATCCACCTTCGTTTTCCTGATTGTTCTGACTAGACATTCAATTCTCCTCATTTTGGTAACATAGCCAATTTTTTAGACTGGCAAACGGATGAAAAACGAACCTAAGAATGGCGCAAATTTCAGCAGTGTGCCTAATTGTTGTGCAACCATTGATTGGCTGGCGCGACTCCCTTCAAAACACTCTGAAATCAGCTCACTACTTTTCGGTAAAATTTGTTTGTTTTCAGTTGGTTAAAAATTTTTTTGACAAACGGCATGATATTTGCTTGCTAGGGTTTGTTCAGGAGCAATCGCGCTTCAATTCAACCAGTCAGGTGAGAACAAAAATTATGAAAAAGATCGAAGCGATCATCAAGCCCTTTAAGCTCGACGAGGTTAAAGAGGCATTGCAGGAAGTGGGCCTTTTAGGCATCACCGTTACTGAAGCAAAAGGTTTTGGCCGCCAAAAGGGCCATACTGAGCTTTATCGCGGTGCAGAATATGTGGTGGATTTCCTACCAAAAGTTAAGCTGGAAATCGTACTTGCTGACGAAAATGTGGATGCAGCCGTCGAAGCCATCAGAGATGCCGCTCAAACAGGACGCATTGGCGATGGCAAAATTTTTGTTTCCAGCGTCGAGCAGGTTATTCGTATTCGTACCGGCGAATCCGGCCCTGAAGCGATCTAATTAGAAATCGCTTCTACTTCAGAAGAAATTCAACAACTCTAAATGCAGAAATTGCAGGTTCATAAGGAAGGTTTATTCATGACCACCGCAGCTGATATTCTAAAACAAATTAAAGACGAAGACATCAAATTCCTTGATCTTCGCTTCACCGATCCTCGGGGAAAAATGCAGCATCTTACTATGGATGTTGGAATGGTAGACGAAGACATGTTCGCTGATGGCGTCATGTTTGATGGTTCTTCAATCGCTGGCTGGAAAGCTATCAATGATTCCGACATGACTTTGGTGCTTGATCCTGAAACAGTCCATATGGACCCGTTCTTTGCTCAGTCCACTATGGTAATCTTTTGTGATGTTGTTGAGCCACTCACCGGCGAACCTTATACACGCGACCCACGCGGCACAGCAAAGAAAGCCGAAGCATATTTGAAATCAACCGGCATTGGCGACACATGTAATGTGGGTCCTGAAGCTGAATTTTTTGTGTTTGACGATGTGCGCTTTGCCACAGACCCATATAACACTGGCTTCAAGCTCGACAGTTCAGAACTGCCAAGCAATATGGATACAGAATATGAATCAGGCAATATGGGTCACCGTCCACGCGTAAAAGGCGGTTATTTCCCAGTTCCTCCAATAGATGCTGGACAGGACTATCGTTCTGAAATGCTTTCTGTTTTGACAGACATGGGTGTGACTGTTGAAAAGCATCACCACGAAGTGGCCGCAGCTCAGCATGAGCTGGGTGTTCTTTTCGATATGCTTTCCCGCAACGCTGATAAAATGCAGATTTATAAATATGCAGTGCATCAGGTAGCTCACGCCTACGGCAAAACAGCAACTTTCATGCCTAAGCCTGTATTTGGCGACAATGGCACTGGAATGCACGTTCACATGTCTATCTGGAAAGATGGCAAGCCTGTTTTTGCTGGCAATGAATATGCCGGACTGTCTGAAACTTGCCTATTCTACATTGGCGGTATCATCAAACATGCTAAAGCGCTGAATGCTTTCACTAACCCTTCAACCAACTCTTACAAGCGTTTGGTTCCAGGTTATGAAGCTCCTGTTCTGTTGGCTTATTCAGCTCGCAACCGTTCAGCTTCTTGCCGTATTCCGCATGGCACTTCGCCGAATTCAAAACGTGTTGAAATTCGTTTCCCTGATCCAATGGCAAACCCATATTTGGCATTTGCTGCCATGTTGATGGCTGGCCTTGACGGTATCAAAAACAAAATTCACCCAGGTGATCCAATGGATAAAGATCTTTACGATCTGCCACCTGCTGAACTTGCGAATATCCCAACTGTTTGTGGTTCTTTGCGTGAAGCTCTGGAAAGCCTTGAAGCAGATAACAAATTCCTTCTTGAAGGTGATGTGTTCTCAAAAGACCAGATTTCATCATACATTGAATTGAAAATGGAAGACGTAATGCGTTACGAAATGACACCGCATCCGGTTGAATTCGATATGTATTATTCTTCATAAATTTCAGCTGATACTGAATACTAAAACCCCGGCCTTAGTGCCGGGGTTTTTTATTTGTGAACCAATTAGATAAGTGGCCTTTAAATACGTGGTGGAAGCGATTACTTTGTCTCTATGACCGGTTGGAACAAATAGATGCCCCTTGAAGAAGTGACTACTGATAACCCGCGATTTGCGAAATCGCGCAACTGGACAATTTCATTGCGTTGGCTACTTGCCCTGGTTTTCGGCAGCTTGGTAGCGATATCCATTGCCATCGTAATTGCTGTATCTGTTGGCGCTAATGTTTCAAACACTTTCGCACTGATCAAACAGTCTTCTGTACGCACGCTCAATGGCATAGATCACACCATCCGTGACCAAATTCAACAGGCTGACCGGGTCGTGAAAAGCGTTAGTGAAATTTATAAGGAGCATGGTTTTGAGCTTGGCGACATGCAGAAACAGGAAAACTATCTAAAGTCTCTACTGCGCGCAGCACCTATCGTTAACGGCTTGCTTCTATTCAATTTGGACGGCCAGAAAACAGGAATGCTCAGGCACGAGAATGGCGACTTCATTACATTTTACGGCAACAAAAAAGAGCCCGCGAGAATTTTGAATGCATTCAAAGTTTCAGCTGACAGGAATGAAACCGAGACCGTTCATGGTGGTCTGATTGAATATAATGGAGAGATTTATCAGGGCATCTCACAGTCTCTGGTTCGCGACAAACAGCTACAGGGCGTCGTGGTGGCACTTATTGGTGCTGATGCCATCAACCGGGTGATCTCGCAAATTGGCACCGACCTTGATACGCCTGTATTCTTGCTGGATGGCAATTCGAATGTCATTGCATATTCCAAAATGCCCGAAATGTTTACCAAGGGACGCCCAGTCTCAATTGCGGATTTCCCAAACGAAGATATGCGCCAACTTGCAAGCGCCGAAGTTCCCGAGGACATTGATCTGGAGGGGTTTGAAGATTTGCAAGTGCTAACCAATCGCGGACAAGATGGCCAAATTTTCCTCATGAAAAAACTGGTTTCAGGCAATGATGTGCTCTTCACTGTGGGGGTTCATTTCTTTAAAAGCGACCTCAAGGCAGAGGTGAGACGCATAATCGGTTCAGCTCTGGTGGGGCTGGCTATGCTGGTAATTGCCGTCCTCTTCGCCATATTTCTTGGTAGGAAGCTCGCAAAACCAATGACGCGGATTGCCCGTGCTGCGGATCATTTTTCAAACTTTGAATTGGAAAAATTCAGAGAATTGCCAGCATCTCGAATTCAGGAGATTAATGATCAGGCCAGTGCGTTAAATTCCATGCACACGGCCCTCTCGGAGTTCTCGCAATATGTGCCAAAGCCGGTCGTTCAACGTCTGCTGCAATCGGGCAAGGATGCTACCCGCTCGGTTGAGCGTGAAGTTACAATCATGTTCAGCGATATTGTTGGCTTCACCACCCTATCGGAGCATTTGAACGCGGTAGAGACTGCAAAATTATTGAACGATCATTTTAACATGGTGTGCAAGGCAATTAACGAAACGAATGGCACCATCGATAAATTTATCGGCGATAGCGTCATGGCGTTTTGGGGCGCGCCCAATGCGGATGATGAACACGCAAAAAATGCAGTATGCGCAACAATGCGAATTTCAGACGAATTGGAAAAAAGCAACAAACAACGCGTCAAAGCAGGACTAGCCCCGATCAAATTGCGTATCGGCATTCACACAGGCCGGGTTATTGTTGGAAATATCGGTGGCGGAGATCGGCAGAATTATACTTTGGTGGGTGATAATGTAAATGTTGCCCAACGACTGGAGCAATTGGGTAAAGAGATCATGGATAAGCAAGACCTGATTGTGCTGGCATCCGAAACAACAATTCTTGCAAGTGGTATTGGCGAAAATTTTGAATCGCTGGGTTCACGAGTATTACGTGGCAGAGAACGCCCGATAAACGTCTTTGCTCTGAAAACGGATGAAACCCTGATCATTCCAATTGTTGCACAGGCAGCCTCAGACATTGCTTAGTTTGGCGTGCGCTAGGTGCGAGAATTAGCGCACCCAAGGATAAGGGTTAGTACGCTTGCCCCATTACGACCTGCTCACTGCGATCGAGCAGCAGGGGCACAATGAGGTCTTCTTCATCTTCAAGATGGCGCATGAGGAAGGCCAGCAAGCCAGAATTGGCTGCTACAAATTTATCGCTGGTGCGCAGCAGAGCATCGCGATCTTGGGCCTGCATAAAATTATTCGCAGTCAACGCCACATTCTCGATGGCATCATGTAAGGCGTGGTGATCTGAATCCAATATTTCAAAACCACGCGCAAGCCGCGGCTCGACCACGCGGAATTTTGGAAAATAATGATGATCTTCCATTGTGTGATGCTCGGTTAACCCACCCAAAAGCGCATTGAAACCCGGCACCATGGATTGGCTAAAGGTTTGAGGGTCGATTTTCCCCTCCAAAAACGCGTCATTATTTGCGTTTAGTGCCGTTGCTGCTCGCCGAAACCCGTCATGGCGAGACAGCCAGAACCGGGTTAACTCGCCCATGTTTTTGTGTTGGAACCACATATCTCTCGGATAATCCGCAAACAAAAACCGCAATGCCTCAGGAAGGCTTTTACGCTTATCCAGTAACAGGTTTTCCGGCAATTTGCCGCCCGATGATTTCGTTTTATTCGCCATTCATAGAGGCCTATTCGTCCAGAATTTCTTTAACGGTGGTAGCCAATTGCTTCAGTGAGAACGGTTTGGCAAGGAAGCCGAACTTCTCGCGTTCTTCCTCAGGCAGGTTCTTTGCAAAAGCTTCCTCGGCATAGCCTGACACGAAAATGAATTTGAGATCAGGGTGGGTTTTTCGCAGTTCGCCAAGCAGTGTTGGGCCATCCATCTCCGGCATCACCACATCGGAGACTACTAAATCCACCTCGTCGCCATATTCTTCCATCACTTCCAGTGCTTCTACACCACTGGCCGCCTCATGAACCTCATAACCTCTGGATGCTAGAGCACGTGAAGAGAATGCCCGCACGGCATCTTCGTCTTCCACCAACAAAATAGTCGCGTTGCCGGTAAGGTCACGGGATTTTTCCGGTTTTGCAGCAACTTCTTTTTCTTCGATAATTTCGGCTTCTTCTTCCTCGCTCATAATATGGCGCGGGAGAAACAGTCTGAAGGTTGTTCCCTCACCCACGACACTATCAGCATAAATATAGCCGCCGGTTTGTTTCATAATGCCGTAAACAGTGGACAGCCCCAGGCCTGTACCTTTGCCAACATCCTTGGTGGAGAAGAAGGGTTCAAAAATCTTGTCCAGCACGTCTTGAGGCATGCCTGTGCCAGTATCGCTCACTTCAATGGTCACATATTCGCCGACAGGCATTTCCTTGAAGTTATATGCATCAACATACTCTTCTTCCGAGATGTTTTTGGTGTTGATCGTTAAATCCCCACCGTCCACCATCGCATCGCGCGCGTTGACGCACAGATTGACAATAACCTGCTCGAACTGAGTAATATCTACTTTCACCGGCCACAAATCGCGACCATGGACCACCTTCAATTTGACCTTTTCGCCCAATAGCCGATCAAGCAACATACGTACATCTGCAAACGCGTCGTTTAATTGTTGAACCTGTGGTCGCAGGGTTTGCTTGCGGGAGAATGCCAATAATTGACGCACCAAACTGGCTGCCTTATTGGCATTTTGTTTGATGGTCATAATATCTTGAAATGATGGGTCCGACGGCTTGTGATTGAGCAGCAACAAATCGGAAACCCCGATAATTGCAGTCAGTACGTTGTTGAAATCATGGGCGACACCGCCAGCGAGTTGGCCGACTGCCTGCATTTTCTGCCCTTGGGCAAATTGCTCTTCCATGGCTTTCTGTTCGGTAGTTTCAATCGCATAGAAGACTACCCGTTCATCGTTTTCATGTGCCTCGTTAGAGGCTTCATCTACCCCCGCTTCAGCAACCGGGCTTGCAAACAGCCTGACAAAACGGTCTTTCGTGCCAACAATAGCCAAATCAATTGGATTGATTTCACTTTGACCAGAAAGCGCTGCCTTGAAGATGGTTTTCAGGCGAGCACGATCTTCCTTATTGGCCATCTTTTTGTATTTCATGCCGGAGATAGAACCAAACATACGAAGGAATAGCGCATTGGTGCGAACAATATCTCCGTCCTGATTCAGGGCAGCAATTGCAATTGGGGTATTATCAAAAAAACGCGCAAATCTGATTTCGGCATCACGAAGGGCATCGCCATCTCCGCCCTCGCCGGTGATACGGTTCAGCACCAAGGTGCGTGTGGTGCCTGGAGCGCCATCAGAAGCGCTTGATACTCTATGATACAAGCGTACAGGCAATCGGGTGCCATCGCTTTTTGACATATCCAAATCGATTACCGCCGTACTGGCCTCATCATCTTTAGCCTGAACGGTTTCCAGCAATGCAACGCCATCACCGACAATTAGGTCGCTCATATTGATACCACCAGGAACAAATCTGGTCAGATCAATGCCGAGCCAATCCGCAAGAGTGGCGTTGATATAAACAATCGAGCCATTGGCTTCGCTTGATAAGAAGCCCGCAGGAGCGTGATCGAGATAGTGAATGGCATTTTGCAATTCCAAAAAGGCAGTCTCTTGCCGGACACGATCATGGGTAACATCGGAAACCTGCCAGACAATCAGCGGTTTGGAGTAACCTGACGCTTCCAAGCTGCGTGCGCGCATCCGAAACCACTTTGCGCCTTCGCTCTGGTTGTGCAGGCCATCTGCCAGGCGGAATTCTTCAACGCTGACATCGCCCTGTTTGGCGCGGTTAGACAATTTGTAAATTACGTCTGCGGCCTCAGGGCGCCTGGAGAAAACTGTTTCGACGCTACCGACTTCGCTTTCATCGCTGGCACCAATCAGATCGGCATAAGCACGATTTGCGTAGACGATACGGCCCTGCTGATCCACCACGAGCAAGCCTGAATCCATGCCATCGACCAGG